>JAEXHA010000130.1 GCA_023450335.1 Actinomycetes bacterium
GCGCATCGCCTGAGCAGGCGTCCACTCCCCTCCGCCCGGCGGTCAGCGCCGGGCCTTGAGGAATCCGTCGATGACGTCCCACACCGCGACGCCGGCGATGACGAATCCGGTGAGAATCTCGATGATCTGCTGCACCGTGGGTCCCTCGCCGTCGGTGACGAGCGTCGGGAAGAACTCCGGGTCCAGTAGCTGACCGTTCATCAGCAGCCAGAGGGCCGGCACAGCGACGGCCAGCGCGAGCGCGGTGTTGGCCACCGCGAGCGGCAGCGTCCAGCGGCCCTTCACGAAGACGGCCACCGCGAGCACCGCTTCCAGCGCCATGGCGACGAACAGACCGGTGATCCACCAGGGCCACAGCCCCTCGGCGAGGATCGGCAGCCGCATGCCCGGAACGAAGCCGAAGAAGTGGTCCCACAGCACGGCCCCGGCACCCACCAGCAGCAGGATCACCGCCGCGACCATGTCGGTGAACGTCGCGCCGCTCTGCCGGGGCTCGGGCAGCCTGTCCAGCGTCCAGGTGGTCGGCGGCTGCGCGTCGCGCCGGGCGTACCGCTCCACGATCGCGAAGACGAGCGTCGTCCAGAACACGACGTGGACGGCCACCGTGAGCGTGATGCCGATCGTCGTGCCGATCACGACACCGGGCGCGGCGCCGCTGAGCACCTGGCCCAGGGCGACGCCGACCGCGGCGCATACCGGCACGATCCACAGCAGCAGCTTCACAAGGCGCAGCCAGTCGAGGTAGTAGCGGGGTCCGATCAGGTGCAGCGGCCGGTCGGCATAGCCGGCCGCGAGCCCATCGGGGTCGCCAAGGCCGGCGAGCACGTCGCGCTCGGCGACATCGACGGCGATGCCGGCGGCCACGCGGTCGTCGATCTGGTCGGCGACCGATGCGTGCAGCTCGGCGGCGACGTCGGCCCGCTGCGATTCGGGCAGCGAGCGGATGACCGCGTCGATGTAGCGGTCGGTCAAGGTGGTGGTCATGTCAGCCCTCCCCGGGCAGTGCGGCGATCGCTGCGGCGATCGCGGTGAAGTCGGTGGTCAGTGCCGCGGCCAGACGACGGCCGGCATCACTGGTGCGGTAGAACTTGCGGGGTCGTGATTCGTCGGTGTTCCATTCGCTGACGAGGTGCCCCTGTTTCTCGAGGCGCCGCAGCAGCGGATACAGCGTGTTCGCGTCGGTCTCGAAGCCGCGGGCGGTGAGCTCTTCGAGCAGCGCGTAGCCGTACCCCGCCTCTTCGAGCAGTCGCAGACATGCGAGCACGACGGTGCCGCGCCGCAGTTCCTGCAGATGCGTCTCGAGCGCTTCGGTATCGGTCATGAATGACACTGTACTGTGTGTCACACACTATCGCAAACTACACATCATTGGATGCCATGAGTCGAGCTTGCGCGGCCACACGAGAGGATGGGGGCATGAGCGCACTCCCGCCCCTGGCCGACCTCATCGCCGATGCCCACGTCGTGGCGCTGCCGATGGCCACGCGCTTTCGCGGAGTCGACGTGCGGGAGGCGCTGCTGCTGCGCGGTCCCGAAGGGTGGACCGAGTTCTCCCCCTTCCCCGAGTACGACGACGCGGAGTCCGCCGCCTGGCTCGCCGCGGCGATCGACTTCGGCTGGCACCGGCAGCCCGAGCCGGTGCGCGACCGCATTCCCGTGAACGCGACGGTGCCGGCCGTCCCGGCGGTGCGCGTGGCGGAGGTGCTGGCTCGATTCGACGGATGCCGCACGGCCAAGGTGAAAGTCGCCGAACGCGGCCAGTCGCTCGACGACGATGAGGCCCGCGTGCGCGCCGTCCGCGAGACGATGGGCCCCGAGGGGCGCATCCGCATCGACGCCAACGGCGGCTGGAACCTCGACGAGGCCGAACGCGCATTGCACCGCCTGGCCGAGTTCGACCTGGAGTACGCCGAGCAGCCGTGCGCGACCGTCGACGAGCTCGCCGAGCTGCGGCGCCGCGTGAAGTACATGGGCATCCCCATCGCCGCCGACGAGAGCGTGCGCAAAGCCACCGACCCCCTCGCGGTCGCCCGTGCCGGTGCCGCCGACCTGCTCGTGGTCAAGGCCCAGCCGCTGGGCGGCGTGCGCCGGGCACTGGAGATCGTCGCCGAGGCGGGGCTGCCGGCGGTCGTCTCGAGTGCGCTGGACACCAGCGTCGGCCTCGCGATGGGCGTCGCCCTGGCGGCATCACTCACCCAGCTCGACTACGACTGCGGCCTGGGCACCGCGTCACTGTTCACAGCCGATGTGGCATCGGCACCGCTGCGACCCCGCGACGGCGCATTGCCAGTCGGTCGCATCGACGCCGACCCCGCGCTGCTGCGCGCGCATGCGGCATCCCCCGAGCGCCGGCAATGGTGGCTCGACCGCCTCGAGCGCTGCCGCGGCGTGCTCGCGCGCGTCAGCTGACCTCGACCAGCAGGGTCACGAACTTCTCGAGCCGTTCAGCCAGCAGGTCCCCGGCCTCACGCACGTTGCGGCCTTCGATCGCTGCGGCCATCGACGTCTCGATCGAGGTGGCCAGCAGCAGCTGCGCCGTCTCGGCCGCACTCAGCCGCAGGCGCAGGCCGTGCGCCTCCACGACCGTGGCGATGATCACCTCGACGCGCTGCCGCATGCCCTCCTGCCACGCGAGGTAGGCCGCCGCCATGCGCGGATCACGCAGCGCCTGGGTGCGGATCTCACTGATCAGCTGCGGCTCCATGTGCTCGCCGAGCGAGACGCCGATGACCTGACGCACGAGAGCGGCCGGCGCCAGCCCTGCCTCGGGGCTGAGATCACGCACGCGCCCGGCGACTTCATCCATCTTCGCCTCGGCCATGCGCGAGACCAGTGCGAGGAACAGCTCTTCCTTTGATTCGAAGTTGGAATAGAAGGCGCCGCGGGTGAACCCCGCGCGTTCGCAGATCGCCTCGACCGAGGCACCGTCCATGCCGACCTCACCGAAGAGCTCGTGGGCGGCATCGAGCAGGCGGGCTCGGGTCTGCTCACGGCGACGACTCATGGGTCGCGTTGCCGTCTCGCTCATGCCGTGCGCCTCCCTTCCCTCACCGGCTCATCCGATATTCACACCGACTCTCCAGAATTGCGGGCCCGTGCATCGCTACGATACAACAGTGTATTGGATACAGCGCTGTATCGAATCGTCCTGATCCCGTACGGAGTCTCTGTGTCCACCATCCTGTCCTCGCTCGGTCGCTGGTCGTTCCGTCATCCCTGGCGCGTCCTGATCTCGTGGCTCGTACTGCTGGGCCTCGCCGGCGGCGGCGCCCTCGTGTTCATGCAGGGCACGAGCAACACGTTCGCGATTCCCGGCACCGAAGCCCAGGAGGGCATCGAACTGCTCGAGCGCACCTTCCCGCAGGCCAGCGGCACGAGTGCGCAGCTGATCATCGTGGCCCCGGGCGGCGACCGCGTCGACGACGACCCGGTCGCCGACATCATCGACGACACCGTGGCCGACCTCGAAGCCGTCGACGGCGTCACGGCGGTCACGAGCCCGTTCAGCGAGCTCGTCGACGGCCTGGTCTCCGACGACGCCTCGGCCGCGATCGTCCAGCTGCAGTTCGACGGGCAGGCCACCGACGTCAGCGACGCGACGAAGGACGAGCTCACCGGCATCGCCGACGACATGCGCGAGATCCTGCCCGCCGGCGCACAGGCGGTCATGGGCGGCGACCTGTTCTCGATGTCGGTGCCGGCATTGTCGATCATCGAAGCCGTCGGCGTGCTCATCGCCCTGTTCGTGCTCATCATCACATTCCGGTCGTTCGCCGTCGCGTGGTTCCCCCTGGTCAGCGCCCTCATCGGCGTGGGGCTCGCCGTCGCCCTCATCTACCTGTCCACGGCCTTCGCCGACATCTCGTCGGTCACCCCGATGCTGGCGGTGATGCTGGGCCTGGCGGTCGGCATCGACTACGCCCTGTTCATCGTCGCGCGCCATCAGGATCAGGTGCGCACCGGCATCGACCCCGAAGAGTCCGCGTCACGTGCGACCGGCACCGCCGGCTCGGCCGTCGTGTTCGCCGGCGTGACGGTGCTCATCGCCCTCATCGGGCTCGGCTTCGCCGGCATCCCGTTCCTGACGACCATGGGCATCGCGGCGGCCGTCGCCGTCGCGATCGCCGTGCTCGTGGCCGTCACCCTCACGCCCGCGATGCTCGGCTTCGCCGGTCACCGGGTCGCCGGGTGGCCGCGCCGCGTGCTGGGCGCCGGCATCCGGGTGGGTCGCCGCGCGCAGCGAACGGATGCCGGTGACGACGCGGCGGACGCCTCAGCCGACGCTGTCACGCCACCGCGCACGCGGTCCGCACGCGCCACGCGGGGCTTCGCCGACCGGTGGGTCACGGGCGTCACCCGGCATCCGGTCATCACCACGATCGCGGTCGTGGTGGGCCTCGGCGTCATGGCGGTGCCCGCGGCGAGCCTCACCCTCGCGCTGCCGAACGCGGGCGTGCAGCCGGTGCAGAGCGAGGCACGCCAGGCGTACGACCTGACGGCCGAACACTTCGGCCCGGGCTTCAATGGACCGCTCATCATGACCGGCACGATCGTCACCTCGACCGACCCGCTCGGCCTCATGGCCGACCTGCAGGCCGAGGTCGAGAAGATCCCGGGCGTGAAGGAGGTCGCGATGTCGACCCCGAACGAGACGGCCGACACCGGGCTCATCCAGATCGTCCCCACCACCGCGCCCGACGACCCGGCCACTGCCGACCTCGTGCGCGAGCTGCGATCACACCACGACGAATGGCTCGATCAGTACGGCGTCGACCTCAAGGTCACCGGCTTCACCGCCGTCGGCATCGACATCTCCGACCGGCTGGGGGCGGCGCTGCTGCCGTTCGGCATCTTCGTGGTCGGGCTCTCGTTCATCCTGCTGATGATCGTGTTCCGCTCGATCTGGGTGCCGCTGAAGGCGACGGTCGGCTATCTGCTGTCGATTCTGGCCTCATTCGGCGTCGTGGCCGCCGTGTTCGAGTGGGGCTGGATGGCCGACCTGCTGCACGTGACCCGCACCGGCCCGGTGATCAGCTTCATGCCGATCATCCTGATGGGCGTGCTGTTCGGTCTCGCGATGGACTACGAGGTATTCCTGGTCTCACGCATGCGCGAGGACTACGTCCACTCCCGGCGTGCCCGCCGCGGCCGGGCCGATCGACACACCGCGGTCGCGGCCGTCCGCAGCGGGTTCACCGCCTCGGCCCGGGTGGTGACCGCGGCCGCCGTCATCATGTTCGCCGTCTTCGCGGCGTTCGTCCCCGAGGGCGACTCGTCGATCAAGCCGATCGCCCTGGGGCTCGCCGTCGGCATCGCCGTCGACGCGTTCGTCGTGCGGATGACCTTGGTGCCGGCGGTCATGGCGCTGCTGGGTGAGAAGGCGTGGTGGATGCCGCGCTGGCTCGACCGCTTCCTCCCCCACTTCGACATCGAGGGCGAGGCCGTCGAGCGCGAACTGCAGCTGGCCGACTGGCCCGAGCCCGACTACACCGAGCCGCTCGCCGGCGACGATGTGACCGTGCGGGTCGACGGCGGCCGCGGCGCGGGCGAGGTCACGCTGTTCGACGGCGCGTCGTTCCGCGTCGGCCACGGCGAGACCCTGCTGG
>JAEXHA010000135.1 GCA_023450335.1 Actinomycetes bacterium
CCGCATCGCCGGAGTGATGCCGGCGTGGTCGGCGGTGCGCGTCTGCGCACCAGATCGTGTCCCCATTGCACGTGTCCCCACACATTGTGGGCCCGATCTCCCGGACCCTCCCCACACGTCCCGTCCATTCGACCGTCGGTCACTCCCCAGTGACGATCTGCGTTCGGGACTCTTTACTGCTGACTTTACCCTCGGCGACCCCCGTGAGGAAGCGCCCCTTCGATGTGATCAGCGTGCCCGCCCCGTGTGGGAATGGAACGGGCACGCTGGCCCCGTGGACGGCTCATGCCCTCTGGGGGAGGAGCACGACGACGGCCGATCGGGCGAACCGGCTCTCTGCGGCCTGGGGCCGCGGAGGTCGCGCAGACTCGAGCATGAGCCGCCACATCTTCAGGCCGTGGTCTCGCGCGCTGCCTGATGCGACCGGACGGCCGCTTCTGCTGCGTGATCCACGGTGGTCATTCGGCGGATCTCGGCCGTCGAGACGGTGGCCGAGTTAGCGCCTCTGCGGAGCAGATAGTCGTCCAGTTCGTCATCGCTGTGCAGATCCACGTAGCGTCGCCCCGACCCGTCGACCTCGCGGCGCCTGGACATCACCGGGACCGCCGGGACGGCTCGGTGGTGGCCGGTGAGGTCGTCGTACACCCCGACGTACGCCTCGGCCTGGGGGCGCCAGTCGAGTGCGGCTGCGACCCGATTCCGAGCGGCTCGTCCCATCCGCAGGCGGAGGTCGACGTCATCGATCAGGCGCTCCACCCGATCGGCGAGTGCTGCGACATCGCCTGAGGGTGCGTACAGCACGGTGTCCGCGCCCGATACCCGCGTCTCATCCAGGTCGAAAGCGACCGATGGCAGCGCATACGCCATGTACTCCATGGTCTTGTTCATAGTGGAGACATCATTCAATGGCGTCTTCAGATCCGGGCCGACACCGATGTCGCCGCGGCTGAGGTATTCCGCCATCTCGGACCGGTCGACTCTTCCGGTGAACGTGACATGGTCGTGCAGCTTCAGAGCGAGCGCCTGTGCCTTGAGATCCTCCAGGCAATCGCCGAAGCCGAGCAGCGTCGCCGTGACGTTGCGCCGTGCTCGCCGATGGACCAGCTCGTCCATCAGATGCAGCACCTGATCCACGCCGTCCTGTGGGCCCATGATGCCGACGTAGACCAGATTCACGGTGTCGATCTGCCGAGGGCTCTCGGGGTAGATGGGGCGCATCTGCTCGGTGTCCGGGCCGCTGCGCACCACCGTGACGTCGGCTGGAGCGCGTCCGCCCCGAGTGATGGCCTTGGACCGGTAGGACTCGTTCGTCGAGATCACATGGTCAGCCGCGCGGAAGGAGCGTCGCTCCAACCACAGCAGGGCCCGATATTCCAGCTTCTTCACAAGCCCCTGCGGCTCACCGAACCGCGACTGGAACAGCTCCGGGTTGAGGTCGTGGTGGTCGTAGACGAACCGCACCCCCGCGATTCGCCACAGCAGCGCCAGAAGCCAGTAGGTGTCAGGCGGGTTGCAGGCCTGGATCACGTCGAACCGACCGCGTCGGCGCACCTTCAGCGAGAGCAGCGCGGTGCGCACCCAGCTGTAGGTGAACTCCCAGGCGAATCCGGCGAGTCCGTGTGCCTCGGCCGCCGGGGCGTACTTGTAGATATCGACGCCGTCCAGGTGCTCGAAAGCGCGGTCACCCGGTCCCTTCGGGCAGATCACGCTCACGCGATAGCCGCGGGTGATGAGCGCCTGGCACTCCAGCCAGACCCTGCGATCGAGCGGAACCGGAAGGTTCTGGACGATGATCAGGATGTGCGGGCCCTCCGAGCCCCGTGTGCGTGCTGCGACACGCGTGCCCGGCTTGGTCTGCGAAAACATTCAGTACGCCCCCTTCGGCTGAACCATCACCGCGGCGGTGCGCGCGATGATGCCGAGGTCGGTGCCCACCGACCAGTTCTCGACGTAGTGCAGGTCGAGCCGTACGCTCTCGTCCCACGAGAGGTCGCTGCGGCCGCTGATCTGCCACAGCCCTGTGATGCCGGGCTGTACATACAACCGGCGGTACACCTGGCCGTCATAGCCGTTCACCTCGCTGGGCAGCGGTGGCCGCGGCCCCACGACGCTCATGTCGCCGCGGAGCACGTTCCAGAACTGCGGCAGCTCATCGAGGGAGAATTTGCGCAGTACAGCACCGACCCGGGTGACGCGGGGATCGTTCTTCATCTTGAAAAGGAGCCCGGCGCCCTCGTTCTGCCCTTCGAGCAACGCTCGATCCGCTTCGGCGGTGGCCGTCATAGTCCGGAATTTGAGGATGTTGAATTCGCGCCCGTCACGCCCGACCCGCCGCTGCTTGAAGAACACGCCCCCCGGTGTGTCCATCGAGATCAGCAAGGCGATGATCGGAGTGATCACCGCGATCGGGACGAGCGCGACGAGCGCGACGACCACATCGAGCACGCGCTTGGTGCGCATGGTCGACCGGTCGAACCTGGGGAGACTCACATGCGTGAGTGCAAGCCCGTTCGTACGCTCGAAACCGATGCGAGAACGGGCGACATCCGCCAGGCGGGTCGCGAGGATGAGATCGGTGGCGGCGCCTTCCAGGCTCCAGCTGAGCTTGCGCACGTAGTCGGGGTCATCGGCGCCGCCGGCGACGATGACCGTCTCGATGCACATCCGACGTGCCAGGTCCGCCACGCCGTCGGGCGCCTCGATCACCGGGTACGTGGCGCCGTCGACGTCGAGCGTGCCGGTCTCGGAGGCAGGAACCACGGCCCCCATCACGTTGTGCGAGAACCGTGGGTCGGTGCTCAGCGAGCGCAGGACGTGCGTAGCGCTGTCGCGATCGCCCACGACCAGTGTCCGCGGGGCGAGCGCGTGCGTCGTGCGATGCCGCGATGCCCAGGTATGACGCGCTGCATGCGCGATCACCAGAGCCGCCACACCCACAGGGACCGTGACGGCGATGTTGGGCGGCAGGACGATCCAGCCCGTCACGCCCTCTACGAGCGCCAGCGCCGCCACGCCGATCACGGCCGAGTGCGCGATGGGCACAAGCGCGAGCCGCTCCCCGCTACCACGGCGGTACGCGCTGCCGCGCAACAGTACGAGTGACGCCGCCCAAGCGAATGACACGACGACGGCGGCGACCACTGCCGTCAGCGCAGGGCCGGGTACCGCGATCACCGACGTCGCCTCGGTGGTGATCGTGTGTACGACAGCGGTCGCCGCCGCGGTCAGCGCGATGATGACGGTGTCGGCCACCGTGGTGCCCACGCGGTGCCTGCGCACCTGGGTCAGCCGCTTCTCCAGAATCGGCATGACGCGCGGAGCGCCCACGGTGCCGAGCACCTCGTCCACGGGCATCATCGAGGTGCTCATCGCGGCACCTCGCTGCATAGCGTTGCGCCGACGCGTGCCGGCACCGCGATGGTCGAATCGGCGACGGCGCAAGCGCACCCGGCCGCCAAGAAGCGTCCCCCCATGAACGTGTCCCCAATATCCCCAAGTGGCGAGCCCCAAGCTCGCGTTTCCCCAAAGCGGACCGGGTCCGCTCCCCAACGGTCAGAACCTCCGAATCGATTCCCACATCGATCGGATCCGGTTCGAGAGCGCCGACCCCTCGGCGCTCCCACCACCTCGCGGCGGCTGACTTGGCACGAGTATGGCACAGCCCTGTTGCGAACGGAAGACCCGTTTCGCCGCGTGTCGGGCGCGGAATGACGGCGCGTTGATGTGGCCAGATTCTCAGCAGTTGCGGGTAAAATCGTTGTCGTCCGCGCGAATTCCCAGCTGCCCCCCAAGCGGCGTTCGGAGGTTGGCCGTCCCCAACGGTTCTCCGAGGACGCGTGGATAGGGCCCTCACGAGTCGACCGTCCCCAACGGCTCCTCCTGAGGGCCCGCCTCTGTTTTGGGGCCGTGGATGCCGGAGGTGGGCTGCAGGGTTTGTCAGGACGCCGTGCAAATATGGCCGCTTACGATTGGCGTCATGTGTGGAATCGTCGGATACGTGGGCCCGCGTGACAGCCAGGCCATCCTGCTCTCGGGGCTGGCGCGCCTGGAATACCGCGGATACGACTCGGCCGGCATCGCCGTCATCGACGCCGACGGCGGGCTCGACATGCGCAAGCGCGCAGGTAAGCTCCAGGTCCTGCGCGACGATCTCGCATCCCACCCCATGCCCGACGGCACGACTGGCATCGGCCACACCCGCTGGGCCACCCACGGCGGCCCGACGGATGCGAACGCGCATCCGCACCTGGCCGACGATGACAAGCTCGCCGTCATCCACAACGGCATCATCGAGAACTTCGCCGACCTCAAGTCCGAGCTGACCGCCGACGGCTCCACGTTCCGCAGCGAGACCGACACCGAGGTCGCCGCCGTGCTCCTCGGGCGCGAGTACGCGGCCTCCGGCGACCTGGTCGCAGCCTTCCGTGCCGTCGTGCAGCGCCTCGAGGGTGCCTACACACTGTTGGCGATGCACCGTGATCACCCCGGTCTTGTCGTCGGCGCGCGACGCAACTCGCCGCTGGTGATCGGCCTGGGCGAGGGGGAGAACTTCCTCGGTTCCGACGTCGCCGCCTTCGTCGAGCACACTCGCAGCGCGCTGGCCATCGGCCAGGACGAGATCGTCGCCATCACCCCCAGTGGGGTCGAGGTCACCGACTTTGCCGGCGACGCGGTCTCGGTCGAGCCCTTCGAGGTGCACTGGGACGCCGCCGCCGCCGAGAAGGGCGGCTGGCCGTCGTTCATGGCCAAGGAGGTCTCGGAAGAGCCCGAGGCCGTCGCCAACACCGTCCGCGGCCGCGTCCGCGACGGCGAGGTCGTCATCCCCGAACTCGACGGGCTCGATGACCTTTTCGCCGGCATCTCGCGCATCGTCGTCATTGCCTGCGGCACCGCCGCCTACGCAGGCCAGACCGGCAAGTACGCGCTCGAGCAGTGGACCCGCATCCCGGTCGACGTCGAGCTGGCCCACGAGTTCCGCTACCGCGATCCGGTGATCGGCCCCGACACCCTCGTCGTCTCGATCTCGCAGTCGGGCGAGACGATGGACACCCTCATGGCCGTGAAGTACGCGCGCGAGAAGGGCGCGAAGACGCTGTCGATCTGCAACACGCAGGGTGCGACCATCCCGCGCGAGTCCGATGCCATCGTCTACACCCACGCCGGCCCCG
Source organism: Actinomycetes bacterium (assembly GCA_023450335.1). Taxonomy (GTDB): domain Bacteria; phylum Actinomycetota; class Actinomycetes; order Actinomycetales; family Microbacteriaceae; genus Microbacterium. The sequence continues at coordinate 5,169 of JAEXHA010000135.1, forward strand.
AGGTGGCCGTGGCCTCGACGAAGGCATTCGTCGCCCAGATCACCGCGCTGTACCTGCTGGCCCTGCACGTGGGCCGCATCCGCGGCGTGCTCTCGCCCGAGCAGTCGGCCGCCCACGTCGCCGAGCTCGAGGCGGTGCCTGAGAAGATCGCGCGCGTACTCGAGCGTGAGCAGGCCCACATCGAACAGTTCGCGCACTGGATGGCCGACACGCAGTCGGTGCTGTTCCTGGGCCGTCATGTCGGCTACCCGATCGCCCTCGAAGGCGCGCTCAAGCTCAAGGAGATCTCGTACATCCACGCCGAGGGCTTCGCTGCCGGTGAACTCAAGCACGGGCCGATCGCGCTGATCGAGCCCGGTCAGCCGGTGTTCGTGATCGTGCCGTCGCCGAGCCAGTCGGCCGAGCTGCACAAGAAGGTCGTTTCGAACATTCAGGAGATCCGCGCGCGCGGTGCCCGCGTGATCGCGGTCGCGGAAGAGGGCGACGCCGCCGTGCTGCCGTTCGCCGACGAGGTGCTGCGCATTCCGCTGGCCGCGCCCCTGTTCGAGCCGCTGCTGGCCGTCGTGCCGCTGCACATCTTCGCGATGGGCCTGGCCACGGCCAAGGGGCTCGACGTCGATCAGCCGCGCAACCTGGCCAAGTCGGTCACGGTCGAATAGGCCAGGCGCCATCCGGCTCGATGAGCCGGATGTAGCCGTCGTCGTCCACGGTGGCGGCGTCTGCGGTGTGCAGCACCCGGCCGCGCATGGTGCGGGCGGTGGTGATCTCGTCGTTCAGGTACCCCGGCGAGATGTTGCCTCCGGTCGCCTGCACCTGGCCGGGCTGACCGGGCTGGACGTCGGCGCCACCGGCATCCACCACCCGCAGTCGCACGCCCGGCAGGCCGCGACCGACTGATCCGCGGTGTGTGCGGCGGATCTCGGGCGTCAGGCATGCCAGGCCCGCGACTGCTTCGGGACGCGCGTACAGCGTGAACAGCCGGGCAGACGGATGCGAGCGCGCCAGTTCGTCCTCGATCGTCACCGGCAGCGTGCCACCCGTCTGCTGCAGCAGACGCAGCTGCGGCAGACGCCGCCACGTGAACGAGCTGTTCGCCACGAGCGCCCGGAACGCCGTCGTGTCACCGGCGAACCCGGTGCAGTTGAACCGCTCGAGCGCATCGACGACTGATTCTGGCACCGCTGCCGATGCGTGGTGGACCAGCGCGGCACCGATGCGCAGATGGGTGTGGAGCTGCGAGCCGCCGATGCTGGTGCTGAGCGGCACCGCCATCAGGCTGCGATCGGACCCCTCGAGGAACAGGCAGTCGAGCATCGACTGGGTGCCCGCGCGGATATTGTCGTGCGTGATGCGCACGACGCGCAACGCGTCGGCAGGGTGCGCAGTGACCAGATAGACCGCGTCGGCGCCGGCGCGCACGGGAGCGGCGGGCAGGGTCTCAGCCGGTGCCGCATCCCATCCCTCGCCCAGTGTGGCCTCGCTCACCGTCGGTACGGCGGCCAGGTCGGTCGGCCAGCGCTGACCGTGCCCGATCGCTGCGCCCCGGCATCCACACCACTGCGCCCGCCGCCACGCCTCGACCGGCGGGTGCGACGCCGACAGCGGCACCGCGATCATGCCGGCGCTCAGGATGCCGAGGTAGGCCGCCAGCCAGAACAGGCCGTTGCGCGCGTAGAGCGCGACCGGCGCCCCGGGCTCCAGGCCCCTTGCACGAAGGTCGTCGGCGATCACCGTCGCGGCGCCGCGCACGTGGGCGAAGCTGTAGCGACGGTGGCCGTCGATCCAGGCGGTCGCGGAGCCGCGCGCGGCCTCCGTGAGGTATTCGACGACGTTCCATTCCGCAGCCTCGGCACCGTGGCCGGCGACGAGATGCGCCCTGTCCTCGTCGCGCAACTCGATGGTCGCGGGCGACAGCTCGTCGACCGCGGGCGACAGTGCGATGGTCATGACGGCACACTCTTCGGCACGATGACGCGTCGGCTGTGATGGCGCACGGCCACGATGATGCGATCACCGCGCCGGTGCGCGGCCGCGATGATGATGCGTTCCCCCATGAACGGTCCCCAATGTTCGCCGCGGCTGCGCCGCACGCCGCGTCCCCATGAACTGCGGACTCCCCAGTCCGCTTTCCCCACGTCAGAGCCCCGGCCGAGTCCCACGTCGACCGGATGATGCGCCGTGCTGCCGTTGCCGGCAGTGGTGCCCCCAAGGCCCTGACTTGGGCCGAGTATCGCACAGCGTGGGCGTCGACGAAAGGGGTCGATGCATCGGTTCTGCGCCGCCGCCTCCGGTCCGAGCCGCGACGTCCGGTCCGTGCCGATGCGTGCGGTCTGCGCCGCGGATGGGATAGGCGTTGTGTATATAAGTGAAGACTTATATTATGGGCGTCGTGCACGCGTTCGAAGTTCTCGCGGAGCCGGTGCGGCGCCGGCTCGTCGAACTGCTGGCCCTGGGCGAGCAGCCGGCGGGGGCGCTGACGGACGTCGTCCGGGCCGAGTTCGGCATCTCGCAGCCCGCGGTGTCGCAGCATCTCAAGGTGCTGCGCGATGCGGGCTTCGCCACTGTTCGCGCCGAAGGTCCGCGCCGCATCTACACGACCGACCGGGCGGGACTCGACGCCGCCGCGGCGGCGCTCGCCAGGCTACGGGCACCGCTACGCCAGCGCCTCGACGCCCTGCACACCGAGGTTGCCCGCGGGCGCCGGGCCTCGGCATCCACCCATCGACGCAAGGACGCATCATGAACCCCATCATCGAGAAGCACGGCGACCGGTACCGGCTCGTGTACGACGAGCTGTACGCCACCGACATCGACGACCTGTGGGATGCCGTGACCTCGCGCGAACGACTCGCGCGGTGGATGGCGGACTACACCGGCGACCTGCGCCTGGGTGGCACGTGGGAAGTCGCCAGCGACGACGACGGGGTGTGGGGCACCGGCACCATCACCGCCTGTGAACCGCCGCGCTCCTTCACGACCACCTGGCACGCGACGGGGGAGGAGCCGACCGAGCTGGTCGTCCGCCTCGAGCCCGCCGACGGTGGCACGCGGCTCGTGCTCGAGCACACCGGCATCCAATCGATCTTCTACGGCGCCGGCTGGCAGACGTACCTCGAGCGGCTGGCGCTGGTGCTCGCCAGTGGCGAGCCGGGAGGCGAGGACGCGTGGCAGGCGCGTTTCGCTGAGCTGAAGCCCGAATACCAGGCCCGTTTCGACGCGCTCTGAGCTCGCCCCCGGGCACGCGGCGATAGGCTTGCGGATGCCGCGGACCCGCACCCGCGGCGGGGAGGTGAGACGCATGATCATCGGCATCGGCGTCGACCTCGTCGACATCCCGCGGTTCGAGCGCTCGCTGGAGCGTACCCCCCGACTGCTCGATCGGCTCTTCGCACCGGGCGAGCGCGGGCTCAAAGCGCACTCGCTGGCCGCGCGCTATGCCGCCAAGGAAGCGCTCATCAAGGCACTCGGCGGCTCGGACGGCGTGCACTGGACCGAGATCGAAGTCGCCTCGGAGCCATCGGGCCGGCCGGTGTTCGCGCTGTCGGGCGAGACCGCATCGACGGTGGCGGGGCGCGGCATCACCGCCGTGCACCTCTCGCTCACCCACGACGCCGGCATGGCCGCCGCCTACGTCGTGGCCGAAGACGGCGCCACCGGGGGAGGCGACGTCGCAGCCGAAGTGCGACGCGACGCGGCCCGGGACGGCGGCGCCACCCACGGAGGAGCCGCATGACCCGGATGCCGGAGGGCACGATGCGCGAGGCTCTCGTCGACGTCGGAGCGATCACCGCCAATGTGCGCCACCTGCGCCGCCTCACCGGCTCCGAGGTCATCGCCGTCGTCAAGGCCGACGGGTACGGCCATGGCGCCGTCCGCTCGGCCGTCGCCGCGCTCGAGGGTGGCGCGACCCGCCTCGCCGTCGCCGACATCGCCGAAGCGCTCGCCCTGCGGCGAGCGGGCATCGACGCGCCCGTGCTGGCGTGGCTGCACGCGCCCGGCATCTCATTCGTCGAAGCGGCGTCGCACGGCATCGAGCTGGGCATCTCGAACATGGACCAGCTGCTGGCCGCGGCCGCGGCGGCATCCCGCGATCAGCCGGTCAGCGTCCACCTGAAGGTCGAGACGGGCCTGGCCCGCAACGGCATCGCCCCGGCCGACTACGGCGTCGTGTTCGCCGAGGCGGCCCGGCTCGAGCGCCTCGGCAAGATTCGCATCCTCGGCATCTTCAGCCACCTGTCCAACGCCAGCGCCGACGACGACCGCACCGCGGTGTCGCGCTTCCAGGTGGCTCTCGCCGCCGCCGCGCAGCAGGGGATCGCGCCGCCGCTGCGCCACATCGCCGCCACCCACGCGGCCATCGACCTGCCCGAGTCGCGCTTCGGCTGCGTGCGCATCGGCCTCGGCATCTACGGGCTCTCACCGTTCGCCGACCGGTCCAGCGCCGACCTCGGACTGCGACCCGCCATGACCCTGCGCGCCGCCGTCGCCGCGGTGCGCCGCGTGCCGGCCGGGCACGGCGTCTCGTACGGCTACGCGCATCGCACCGCCGCCGAATCGACGCTCGCGCTCGTCCCGCTGGGATACGCCGACGGCGTGCCGCGCGCGGCATCCGGAACCGGACCCGTGCTCATCGGCGGGCGCCGCTTCACCGTCGCCGGGCGCATCGCCATGGACCAGTTCGTCGTCGACGTGGGCGATCTGCCGGTTGCGGTCGGCGACGAGGTCGTGCTGTTCGGTGACCCGACCCTCGGAGCCCCGTCGGCCGACGAGTGGGGCGATGCGTCGGGCTCGATCAACTACGAGATCGTCACGCGCATCGGACCGCGCGTGCCGCGGCGGCAGGTGTCGCAATGAGTGGATGCCGGGCGGCGGCGCCGCGAGAGCCGCGCGCGGATGCGGGTCTGCCACGCCGCAACGGCGCGCGGATGCCGGACGGCGGCGCCGTGAGGAGGATGCCATGACCGGGCTGGATGACTTCGTCGGCGTGCGCGAGGTCGCATCGCCCTCCGACATGGAGGCGTTCGGGCGTTCGCTGGGCGGCGCCCTGCGCGCCGGTGACCTCGTCGTGCTGACCGGTCCGCTCGGCGCCGGCAAGACGACTCTCACCCGAGGCATCGCCGACGCGCTCGGTGTGCGCGGCCCCATCCAGAGCCCCACGTTCGTGATCGCGCGGACGCACCCGTCGCTGGTCGACGGCCCGCCCCTCGTGCACGTCGACGCCTACCGGCTCGGCTCACCCGCCGAGCTCGACGACCTGGGCCTGGACTACGAGAACGCGGTCACCATCGTCGAATGGGGGCGCGGCATGGTCGACGGGCTCGTCGACCGGTGGTGGGAGGTCGAGCTCGAGCGCGAGTGGAGCGGCACGGGCGTCGACAACGCGTGCGGCACCTCCGGGCCGGCCGCCCGCGAGATGGAAGACAACGCACCCCGCACCGTCACCGTCACGCGCCACCACTGAGTCCCGCGGCATCACCGCCCGGCAGCGGCGTGCGCGTGGCCCGGGGGATCGGTTGTCCCGGCCGCGTAGCCGCGCGCGTGGCAGGTGGCGCCCACCCCGTCGACCACGCGCGGTCGCGTGTGTCCGTGGCATCCGTCGTCCCGGCAACGCGCAGCCGCGCGTGGCCCATGGCGCCCACCCCGTCGGCAACGCGCCGTCGCGCGCGTGGCCCGCGGCATCATGTCGCCCACCGGGTGGGCGACTACCCTTGAGGCTGTGATCCTCGGCATCGACACGTCGCTCGGCACGGCCGTGGCCGTCACCGACCCCGACGGCGTCGTGCTGACCGAGCAGGCCAGCGGCAATCCGCTCGGCCACGCCGAGGTGATCGGCGGCCTGCTGCAGGCCGCGCTCGCCGACGCCGCCCACGGA
>JAEXHA010000172.1 GCA_023450335.1 Actinomycetes bacterium
GAACGCATCCAGGCCCACGAGCGCCTCGACGCGGCGGTTGGACGCGCCGACCGACGACTCGCCGACGAGGTTGATCAGCCCCACTTCGGCCGAGCTCGCCACGTGGGTCCCGGCGCACAGTTCGCGCGACCACGGTCCGCCGATGTCGACCATCCGCACCGTGTCGCCGTACTTCTCTCCGAACAGCGCCATGGCTCCCAGTTCCTTGGCCTCGGCCAGCGGCAGGGTGCGGGTGGTCACTTCGAGGTTGTCGCGGACGGCGTTGTTGGCGATCTCCTCGATCTCCGACTTCGTCGCGTCGCTGAGTCCCTGGCTCCACGAGAAGTCGAAGCGCAGATATCCGGCGCGGTTCAGCGACCCCGCCTGGGTGGCCGTCTTGCCCAGCGTGTCGCGCAGTGCCGCGTGGACCAGGTGGGTCGCGGAATGCGCCTGACGCGCCGCACGCCGATTCGCGGCATCCACCACCGTCGTGGCGGGCTGATCGACGCCGACCTCGCCGCTGGTGACTTCGACGGTGTGGCTGATGAGACCGGGCACGGGACGCTGGACGTCGAGGACCTCGAGCTCGAAGCCCGGACCGACGATGACACCCTTATCGGCCACCTGGCCACCCGACTCGGCGTACAGCGCGGTCTCGGCCAGGATCACCTCGGCGACCTGACCCTGGGTGGCACGCGAGACGGATTGCCCGTCGACCAGCACTCCCAGCACCCGTGACTCGGTTTCGAGGTCGGTGTAGCCGGTGAAGACCGTCTCGCCCTGCGCGCGCAGGTCGCGGTAGACGCTGACGTCGGCGATCGCGCGCTTGCGCGACTTCGCGTCGGCCTTGGCGCGCTCGCGCTGCTGCTTCATGAGCGTGTCGAACGCCGCACGATCGACCGACAGGCCGGCCTCCTCAGCCACCTCGAGCGTGAGGTCGATCGGGAAGCCGTAGGTGTCGTGCAGGAGGAACGCCTGCGAGCCGTCGAGCGCGGAGCCACCCGAGCGCTTGGTGTCTTCGAGGGCCAGATCGAGGATCGTGGAGCCGGCTGCGAGGGTGCGCAGAAACGTCTCTTCCTCCGCGAACGCATACTGCGAGATGCGGGCCCAGTCGGACTCGACCTCGGGGTAGGCCTCCTTCATCGCGTCGCGCGAGGCGGCGAACAGCTCGGGGAAGGTGGCGCCGTCGACGCCGAGAAGTCGCATCGCGCGGATGGCGCGGCGCATGAGGCGGCGCAGGATGTAGCCGCGTCCCTCGTTCGAGGGCGTGACGCCGTCGGCCAGCAGCATGAGCGACGAACGCACGTGGTCGGCGATGACGCGGAATCGCACGTCGTCATCGTGGTCGGCGCCGTACGTCTTGCCCGACAGGGCGACGGCAGCGTCGAGCACGGGGCGGACCTGGTCGGTCTCGTACATGTTGTCGACGCCCTGCTTGATGAACGCGATGCGCTCCAAGCCCATGCCGGTGTCGATGTTCTTGGCCGGCAACTCGCCGACGATCGTGAAGTCGGTCTTCGAGGTCACGTCGGTGATCTCGTACTCCATGAACACGAGGTTCCAGATCTCGACGTAACGGTCGTCGTCGGTGGCCGGGCCCCCGTCGATGCCGTAGGCGGGCCCGCGGTCGAAGAAGATCTCCGAACAGGGGCCGGCGGGACCGGGCAGCCCGGTGCTCCAGTAGTTCGTGTCACGGCCCAGACGCTGGATCCGCTCTGCGGGCAGCGAGGTCAGGCGCAGCCACAGATCGTGCGCTTCGTCGTCGTCCTCATAGACGGTCACCCAGAGGTCCTTCGGGTCGAACCCGAGCCCGCCGTCCTCCTCGGAGGAGGTCAGCAGCTCCCACGCGTAGGCGATTGCTCCTTCCTTGAAGTAGTCGCCGAACGACCAGTTGCCCATCATCTGGAAGAAGGTGCCGTGGCGGGGGGTCTTGCCGACCTCTTCGATGTCGTTGGTGCGCAGGCACTTCTGCCGGTCGGCCACACGCGGGTGGGGCGCGGGCACGTCGCCGCGCAGATACGGGATGAACGGCACCATGCCGGCGACCGTGAACAGCAGTGCCGGGTCGGCGCTGACCAGCGAGGCCGACGGCACGATCGTGTGCCCATTCTTCTCGAAGTACGACAGGTAGCGCCGGGCGATCTCAGCGGTCTTCATGGGTGGGTCCTCGGGCAAGCGGGCGCGATGTCAGCGCCCCGACGGGGCGGATCGATCGACGCGAAGATCAGTCGGTGGGAGTGGTGCCGGCGCGGGTGGCCGTGTCGACGGCGTCGGATGCCGCGGCGGCGGCCTTGTCGAGAGCCTCGGCGGCGACATCCTTGACATCGGCGGCCAGGCCCTCGATCCGCGCCTCCTGGGCGCGGTACGCCTCGCCGATGCGGTCGGTGAATTCGGAGATGCGCGCGTCCACCTCGGCGAGCACCTCGTGCCCGCGAGGGTCCTTGTTCACCAGGTGCGCGGCGACGAACCCGCCGGCGATGCCGAGCACGAACCAGAGCGCGTTCTTCATGCGTTCCATGTTAGGTGCAAACGCCGCAGGGCGCCGGGGTGACCCCCGACGCCCTGCGACGTTGAACGTGAGAAAGATCTCAGCGCGCGGCGTAGTACTCGACGACGAGCTGGACTTCACAGGTCACGGGGACCTCGGCACGCTTCGGGCGACGCACGAGGCGCGCCTGCAGCTTGTCGAGCTCGACCTCGAGGTAACCCGGAACCGGGGGCAGGACCTCGGCGTGACCGCCGGCGGCTGCGACCTGGAACGGCTCGAGAGCCTCGCTCTTCTCCTTGACGTGGATGAGCTGACCCGGCTTCACGCGGAAGGACGGGCGGTCGACGAGCTGACCGTCGACGAGGATGTGACGGTGCACGACCAGCTGGCGGGCCTGCGCGGTGGTGCGGGCGAAGCCGGCGCGCACGACGAGTGCGTCCAGACGCATCTCGAGCTGCTCGACCAGGTTCTCACCGGTCAGGCCGTCCTTGCGGCGGGCCTCGTTGAACTGGATGCGCAGCTGCTTCTCGCGGATGCCGTACTGCTCGCGCAGACGCTGCTTCTCGCGGAGGCGGACGGCGTAGTCGCTGTCGGCCTTGCGCTTGGTGCGGCCGTGCTCACCCGGAGCGTAGGGACGCTTCTCGAGGTAGCGGGCGGCCTTGGGGGTGAGGGCGACGCCGAGAGCGCGCGAGAGGCGCACCTTGCGACGGTCCTGAGCCTTCGATGCCACGAAGATTCCTTTCGATACGCGGCGGTGACTGTCACCGTCCGCGGACGTATCTCCCACTCCTCGCCCTTTCCGGACTGCACGCCGGAGCATGCCGGAAGGTCTTCATCAGAGGAGGGGGATGCCCGAAAACCCTGTTTCGAGCCGCTCAAGTCTAACAGAGACCGGACGCCGATCTCTCCAGGCCCTGCGCCTACTCCCCCAGGATCTTGCGGATCTTCTCGAGCCGGGCGCCGATGTCGCGCTCGACCCCACGCGGGGTCGGGTCGTAGTAGCGGCGCCCGCGCAACGCGTCCGGAAGGTACTGCTGAGTCGCGACCCCGACGTCCAGATCGTGGGGGTACACGTACCCCTTCCCGTGGCCCAGACGCCGCGCCCCCGGGTAATGGGCGTCGCGCAGATGCGTCGGCACACGGCCGAAGCCGCCCGCGCGCACGTCGGCGATCGCCTGGTTGATGGCGTTGTAGGCCGCGTTCGACTTGGCGGTCGTGGCCAGGTAGGCGGTGGCCTCTGCCAGCGGGATTCGGCCCTCCGGCATCCCGATGAACGCGACAGCGTCCGCCGCGGCGACCGCGATCTGCAGCGCTTGGGGATCGGCCAGACCGATGTCCTCAGCGGCTGAGATGACCAGCCGGCGCGCGATGAAGCGCGGATCCTCACCCGCCTCGATCATGCGCGCGAGGTAGTGCATCGCGGCATCCACATCGGATCCGCGGATCGACTTGATGAACGCGCTGATGACGTCGTAGTGCTCGTCGCCCTGCTTGTCGTAGCGCAGCAGCGCGCGATCGACCGCCTGCGCGACATGCTCAGCGGTGATCTCCGACGCCCCTTCGTCGGCCATCGCGGCGGCCGCTTCGAGCGAGGTCAGCGCGCGTCGGGCGTCGCCGGATGCCAGTTGGATCAGCCCCGTGCGAGCCTCGGGTGCCAGCGTGACCGCGCCGGCCAGACCGCGCGGGTCGGCGACGGCTCGGTCGATCAGCAGCCCCAGGTCGTCGTCGGTCAACGGCTGCAGAGTGAGCAGCAATGAGCGCGACAGCAGCGGCGCGATCACCGAGAAGGACGGGTTCTCGGTCGTCGCGGCGATGAGAATGACCCAGCCGTTCTCGACTCCCGGCAGCAGTGCGTCCTGCTGGGCCTTGGTGAATCGGTGGATCTCGTCGAGGAAGAGGATCGTCGAGATGTCATACAGGTCGCGCTGGGTCATCGCCTCCTGCATGACCTCGCGCACATCCTTCACCCCGGCGGTGACGGCCGACAGCTCCACGAAGCGCCGCCCCGAGGTGCGGGCGATCGCCTGCGCGAGGGTCGTCTTGCCGGTGCCCGGTGGCCCCCACAGGATCACCGACACGGCACTCTTGCGCCCCGGCTGCGGGTTGGCGAGGCCGATCAGCGGGGAACCGGGCTTGAGCAGGTGCGACTGCCCGGCGACCTCGTCGAGTGAGATGGGGCGCATGCGCACCGCGAGGGGCGTTTGGCCCCGGAACAGTGCGGTCGCGTCAGTCACCCGTCCAGGCTAGCCGCGCGCGCCGACGTCGACGCGTTTGTCCGCCGCGCCGGGGCCCCGTAGGCTTTTCACGCCCCGGAACACCGGGAATCGAAGGAGGTCCCGTGGCGACGGGTGCAGGCAAGAAGAACGCGCGCGCCGAGAGCGAACGCGCACGGCTCTATCAGGCGCGCCAGCAGTTCCACGCCGGCACCGTGCGACGCCGCACGCGCGACAACGTCATCGCCGGCGTCGGCGGGGGCGTGCTCATCCTGGCGATCCTGGGTGGCCAGTGGGCGTACTTCGAGGCGGGGCCGGGCCGGCCCGAGCCGACTCCGACCTCCACGGAGACTCCCGCCCCCTCCCCCGAACCGAGTGCGACATCGACGCCCGAGCCGGAAGAGCCGCCGACGCCGAGCCCCGATCCCACCACCTCGACGAGTCCATCGCCCGACCCCGCTGAGTGAGCCACGCCGTACTAGGCTGTGAGCCGACCGAACCCCCATGCGGCGTGCGCCGCGACGAGGTGTAATCCGTGACTTCTGCCACCACCCCCGAACCCGCCGAGAGCGCGCGCGACGACGCGCCGGAGACGGCACCCGCGTCGACCGGCGCCGTGACGCCTGAGGCGACCGCGTCGACCGGCGCCGAGGCGCCTGAGGCGACCGCGTCGACCGATGCCGATG
>JAEXHA010000133.1 GCA_023450335.1 Actinomycetes bacterium
CCGGCATCCCGCTCGCCCCCAGCTTCGACCTGACCGCCCCGGCCGTCCCGCCCGCGCCGCGCGAGCCGATCGTCCGCGTCGCCGGCGCCGGCAAGCGGTTCGGCCGCGGGCCGGTCGTCCTCGAGGACATCACCCTCGACATCGCCCCCGGCGAGTTCGTCTGCCTGCTGGGCGCCTCCGGGTGCGGCAAGTCGACCTTGCTCAATCTCATCGCCGGCCTCGACGAACCGACCACCGGCACCGTCACCGCCCCCGACGCGGCCGTGATGTTCCAGGAATCGGCTCTCATGCCGTGGCTGACCGCCGCGCGCAATGTCCAGCTCGCGCTGCGGCTGCGCGGCGTGCCGCGTGCTGAGCGTGCCGCGCAGGCGCGAGAGCTGCTGGCCACCGTCAACCTCGCCGATGCGGCCGACAAGCGGCCCCACGAGCTGTCGGGCGGCATGCGCCAGCGCGTGGCCCTGGCGCGTGCGCTCGCCCAGGACCGACCGGTGCTGCTGATGGACGAGCCGTTCGCCGCCCTCGACGCGATCACCCGCGACCTGCTGCACGACGAGCTCGATCACGTCTGGCGGGTGACCGGGCGCACGATCGTGTTCGTCACCCACAACGTGCGAGAGGCACTGCGCCTGGGTCAACGCGTGGTGCTGCTGTCCAGCCGACCCGGTCGCGTCGCACGCGAATGGCGGGTGCCCGCCGGGCTCAGCGCCGGCGTGGCCGGACGACTGGCCGGCGAGATCACCGAGCATCTGCGGAAGGAGCTGCGCAATGCCGTCTGACATCCTCACCCGTGGCACCGACCGGCCCGCCGCCGCACCTCCCGGGGCCACCGGCGACCTGCGTGACGTCGCAGCGGGCCTGGACCGGCTGCAGACCGGCGAACAGTCGCCCGGCGCCCGGTGGCGCTCGTTGACCTCGTCGATGCTGCCGCCGCTGGTGTTCGTCGCCGTGCTGATCGCCGCCTGGCAGCTGTATGTCGTCATCGTCCAGCCTCGCCCTGACATCGCCCCCGGCCCCCTGGACGTGCTCGGCGCGTTCGGGACCGCGTGGGAGAACGGGCGCGTGCAGCAGGCGGTGGTGACCAGTCTCGAGCGTGGCGTCGTCGGCTTCCTCATCGCGATCGTCGTGGCCACCCCGTTGGGGCTGCTGCTGGCCGAGGTGCGCCCGCTGCGCAAGGCCGTCGGTCCGATCGTGTCGGGCCTGCAGGTGCTGCCGTCGGTGGCGTGGGTGCCCGCGGCGATCATCTGGTTCGGCCTGAGCGACGCGACCGTGTACTTCGTGATCCTCATGGGCGCCATCCCCTCGATCGTCAACGGTCTGGTCGCCGGCGTCGACCAGGTGCCGCCGCAGCTGCGCCGGGTGGGCACCGTTCTGGGCGCCGGGCGGGTGCACCAGGCGGCGCTCATCGTGCTGCCGGCGTCGCTTCCCGGCTACGTCGCCGGCCTCAAGCAGGGCTGGGCGTTCTCCTGGCGCTCGCTCATGGCCGCGGAGATCATCGCCATGGGCGGGACGATCGGGTTCGGGTTGGGTGCGATGCTCCAGCAGAACCGTGAACTGGCGGACCTGGCCGGCGTGCTCGCCACGATCATCCTGATCCTGGCGATCGGCATCATCGTCGAACTGATCGTGTTCGGCCCGATCGAGCGACGCCTGCTGCGTCGCCGCGGCTTGGGGGGAGGCATCCGATGACCGGACAGGTGCAACTGGTGGGGGCCGGCCCCGGGGATGCCGGGCTGCTCACGCTGCGCGGCCTGCGCGCCCTCGAGCGGGCCGACGTCATCGTCGCCGACCGCCTCGGCGCCCGTGCGGTGCTCGACGGGCTCGCCGCCGACGGCGTGACGCTGCGCGCCGAGGTGATCGACGTGGGCAAGCTTCCCGGCCACCACGCCGTGCCGCAGGATGCCATCAACGCGCTGCTCGTTGCGCGGGCCCGCGCCGGCGCGCGCGTCGTCCGTCTGAAGGGCGGCGACCCGTACGTGTTCGGCCGCGGCGGCGAGGAGTTGGCCTACTGCCGCGAGCACGGCATCGATGCGGAGATCATCTCCGGCGTCACCAGTGCCGTCGCGGTGCCTGCCCTCGCCGGCGTCCCCCTCACTCACCGCGGTGTCGCGACGGCGTTCACTGTCGTGACCGCGCACGACCAGATCGTCGAACTCGGCGGCGGACGCGAACACACCGTCGTGCTGATGATGGGCATCGGCACCCTCGCGCACTCGGCCCACGTCCTCGCCTGTGGCCGGCGCGGCGCCGATTGCCCCGTCGCGATCGTGGAGGACGGGTTCGGCCACCGCCAGCGCGTCACCGTCGGGACGCTGTCCACCATCGCCGCGCAGGCCGCTGTGCGCGGCGTGCGCTCACCCGCCGTCGTCGTGGTCGGCGACGTCGTCGCCCTCAGCCCCTACGCACCCGCAGAGCTCGCCGCGCAGGTCGCGCCGACCGAGCCGTCCCTGATCAGAAAGGCAGTCCCGTGACCGAATCGGCCACCTCTCCCGTCCACCTGCGCGTCGCGATCGTCGGCGCCGGCCCTGCGGGCATCTACGCCGGCAACATCCTGTCCGGCGCTGTCTCCGCCGCCGGCGGTGCGGTCTCGATCGACCTGTTCGAGTCGCTACCGGCCCCATACGGCCTGATCCGCTACGGGGTGGCCCCCGATCACCCGCGCATCAAGGGGATCGTCACAAGCCTGCACGACATGCTCGACGCGGGCGTGATCCGGCTGATCGGCAACGTCGAGGTGGGCCGCGACGTCGGCCTGGAAGAGCTCGGCGAGCGCTATGACGCTGTCATCCTGGCCACCGGCGCGACGCGCGACGCGGCACTGGACATTCCCGGCATCGACCTGCCCGGCTCGTACGGCGCAGCCGACTTCGTCGCCTGGTACGACGGTCACCCCGACGTGCCGCGCACCTGGCCGCTCGACGCGCGGCACGTCGCCGTGATCGGCAACGGCAACGTCGCCCTCGACGTGGCCCGGGTGCTCGCCAAACCCGCCGATGACCTGCTCAGCACCGAGATCCCTGACACGGTGCACGCCGGTCTGCAGGCGTCGCCGGTGACCGACGTGCACGTGTTCGGGCGCCGCGGACCACAGGACATCAAGTTCACACCCATCGAACTCAGAGAGCTCGGCGAGGTGCACGACGTCGACATCGTGCTGCACGAAGAGGACTTCGCACATCTCGACGGCTTCACGCCGCCGAACAACCAGCTCAAGGTCATGCTGCGCACGTTCGACCAGTGGCGCGCGCGTGAGATCGGCACGGCCACGCGCCGCCTGCACCTGCACTTCCACCGCACGCCGGTCGAGGTCCTGGGCACCGACCGCGTCGAGGGACTGCGCTTCGAGCGCAACGTGCCCAACACCGACGGCACGGTCACCGGCACGGGCGAATTCGTCGACTATCCCGTCGAGGCCGTCTATCGCGCGGTCGGCTACTACGGCACTCCGGTGGTGGGCGCCCCCTTCGACGCCGAGGCCGGCGTCGTTCCCAACGTGGCCGGCCGCGTCGTCGACGCGGGTGCTCCGGTGACCGGTCTGTACGCGACCGGCTGGATCAAGCGCGGCCCGGTGGGGCTGATCGGGCACACCAAGTCCGACGCCCTCGAGACCGTCGAGCACCTCGTCGCCGACGCCGCCGCCGGGCTGCTGCCGGCTCCGACGGTGACCGGCGATGTGCTCGAACTGCTGGCCGAACGCGAGGTGCCGTTCACCACGTGGGACGGCTGGCTGCAGCTCGACGCTCATGAGCGCACATTGGGCCAGACGCATGAGCACGTCCGAGAGCGGGTCAAGGTGGTGCCCCGCGACGAGCAGGTGGCCCTCTCGAGCGCGGGCGCGCTGAGCCGCTCGTGACCTACGTCATCGCGTTGCCCTGCGTCGACGTCAAAGACCGCGCCTGCGTCGACGAGTGTCCGGTCGACTGCATCTATGAGGGTGAGCGGTCGTTGTACATCCATCCGGATGAGTGCGTGGACTGCGGCGCCTGCGAACCGGTGTGCCCTGTGGAGGCCATCTTCTACGAAGACGATCTTCCCGACGAGTGGCAGGAGTACTACACGGCCAACGTCGGGTTCTTCGATGACCTCGGCTCGCCGGGCGGCGCCGCCAAGCTCGGCCCCGTCGCCACAGATCACCCGCTGATCGCCGCGCTGCCACCTCAAAACCGGTAGCGCGCCACCTGGCGATCACGCAGAGACGCAACGTTTCAGAAAGGCTGAAGGATGATCGAGTTGGATGCCGGGGATGCGACCGAGGTCGACGTCCTCATCATCGGCGGCGGCCCGGCAGGGTTGTCGGCAGCGCTGAATCTCGCCCGCGCGCGGTCATCGGTCGTGCTGGTCGATGCCGGCCGGCCGCGCAACGCCGCAACCCTGCGTTCGCACGGCTTCCTCACCCGCGACGGCATCTCCCCCATCGAGCTGCGCAAGCTCGCTCGCGCCGAGCTCGACGGCTACCCGACCGTGCGCATCCTCGACCGCACGCTGGTGACCGCCCTGGTCGAGGCGCCGGCCGGCGGGTCCGGCCGCACGCGCATCTCCGCCGGGGTGAGAGATGCCGGCGAGCGTGGCCCCCTGCGGTTCATCGCCGCGCTGCGGGGCCGTGGCCCCGGCATCCCTCCCGCCGTCGCCGCGCGCTCAGTGCTGGTGGCGACCGGGCTGGGTGAGACCCTGCCCGACCTGCCGAGCCTGCGGGCGTTCTACGGGATGAGCGTGTTCAGCTGCGCGGCCTGCGACGCGTGGGAGCTGCAGGACAAGCCGCTGGCCCTCATCGGCGAGACCGCCGATCTGGCCGACCGCGCCCGGCTCATCGCGAGCTGGACCGACCGGCTCACGGTCTTCACGAATGGCGCCGACGTCGTCGACACCGTCGAAGAGGCCGAGCTCGCCGCCGCCGGGATCATCGTCGAGCGTCGCCGCATCGCCGACCTCGAGGGTGACCGCGGGGCGGTGACCGCGGTGCGCCTGGAGGACGGTTCGCGTGTCGCGGTGGAGGGCGGGTTCATCCGCCCTCAGTGGCACCCGAAACTCGACTTCCTCCGCACGCTCGATGTCGAACGCGATCGCCACGGCAACCTGACCACCGACCGTTCCGGACGCACATCGATGGCCGGCGTCTACGCGGCGGGCGATGCCGCCGCTCCCGGACCGCAACAGCTGATCGTCGCTGCCGGCCAGGGTGCGCGCGCCGCCGCCGTCATCGTGCACGACCGCATCGGCGTGCGCACGGCGCACTGAGCCGGGCGAGCCCGGCCGCTCAGCCGCCGATCGCACCGGCGTCGGTGCTGCCGACGTCGGTGCGGTGGAAGCTCTGGAATGAGCGTGACGCGGTCGGGCCGCGCTGACCGTGATAGCGGTTGAGGTACGGGCCGGTGCCGTACGGGTTCTCGGTCGGCGACGTGAGGCGGAAGAAGCAGAGCTGACCGATCTTCATGCCCGGCCACAGCTTGATCGGCAGGGTCGCGACGTTCGACAGTTCGAGGGTGACGTGCCCCGAGAAGCCGGGATCGATGAAACCGGCGGTCGAATGCGTCAGCAGGCCGAGCCGCCCCAGTGACGATTTGCCTTCCAGACGCGCGGCGATGTCGTCGGGCAGGGTGACCTGCTCGAACGTGGAGCCGAGCACGAACTCACCCGGGTGCAGGATGAACGGCTCATCGGGCGCGACCTCGATGAGGTGGGTCAGGTCGGGCTGATCCTCGGCGGGATCGATGAACGGATACTTGTGGTTGTCGAACAGTCGGAAGTAGCGGTCGAGTCGCACGTCGACGCTCGACGGCTGGACCATCGACGGTTCCCAGGGGTCGAGGCCGACCCGGCCTGAGGCGATCTCACCACGGATGTCTCGGTCACTGAGCAGCACCCGTCCAGCGTAGTGGCGCCGCGGGCACTCCTGCTCACGGGCGCCGTCACGGCTCGGCGGGGCTGAGCAGCAGTGTCTCGTACGCGTAGATGACGCACTGCGCGCGATCGTGTGCACCGATCTTCGCCATGATGCGCTTCACGTGGGTCTTGGCCGTGTGGGCTGAGATGTGCAGCTGCGCGGCAATCTCGTCGTTGGACAGCCCCCGACCGACGAGAATGAGGATCTCGCGCTCCCGCGGGGTGAGGATGCCGGGGTCCCCGACCGCACGACCCGTGGGCACGGGCGCGGTCTCCAGATAGGTGCGGATGAGGCTGCGCGTCGCGGTGGGCGACAGCAGCGCGTCACCGGCGTGGACGGCGCGGACGGCGTGGGCGATCTCACCCGGGTCGGCGCCTTTGCCGATAAAACCGCTCGCCCCGGCACGCAGCGCGGCGGCGACGTTCTCGTCCTCTTCGAAGGTGGTGAGGATGAGCACGCGCGTGGCGGCGAGCGCGGCATCTCCGCAGATGACCGTGGTCGCGTGGATGCCGTCCATGCCCGGCATCCGGATGTCCATGAGCAGGACGTCCGGGCGGTGTGCGCGGGCCAGCTCGACGGCCTGGGCTCCGTCGGCCGCCTCCCCGATGATCGCGATGTCGGGCTCGGCGCCGAGCAGCTGGGTGACCCCGGTGCGGATGAGGGCCTGGTCGTCGGCCATCCCGACGCGGATCATGCGGGTCCCTCCGGATCGATTCCCGCCGGTGCGGACGGACCGGCCGGCAGCACGGCTTCGACGCGGAACCTCCCCGGCGTGCGGTCGACCGTGACCGTCCCGCCGACGGCGGAGACCTGCTCGCGGATGCCGCGCAGCCCGTGTCCTTCGGGAGGGTTCGGCCCGTCGGCGTCTTCCGTCGCCGGGTTGGTGATCACGATGCGCACCCGGTCGCCGTCGTGGGTGATCGTCACGTCGGCCTCCGGCGCCGCCCCGTGCTTGTGCGCGTTGGTGAGTGCCTCTTGCAGCAGCCGGTAGGTGGCGTGGTCGGCCGCCGGCGGCAGCGACGGGAGCGTCCCCTCGACATGCATGGTGACGCGCAGGCCGGAGGCGTCGAACCGGGCGATGAGGTCGCTGATCTGACCCAGCCCGGCCGTCGGCCCGGCATCCCCCGCCCGCAGGTGGGACAGCAGGTCGCCGATGTCGCTCAGGACGCGGCGCGCCGCATCGCCGACGATCGCGACGGCGGCTTTCGCAGCCTCGGCGTCGTTGTCGATGGTGCGGGTGGCGACGCCGGCGTGCAGGTTGATGACGGACATCTGGTGGGCGACCGCATCGTGCAGGTCGCGGGCGATGCGCAGCCGGTCTTCGGCGACGCGTCGGGACGCGACGACCTCGCGGGTCTGCTCGGCGTCGAGGGCGCGCTGGGTGATCTGGTCGATGTAGGCGCGGTGCGAGCGGGTCGCATCGCCGACGGCGGCGAACAGACCGACGATCGCGACGACGAGGATCGTCAGCGGGCGCGTCGACTCGTGCTCGTGGAGCGCCGAGGCCGGGACCAGCACGGCGAGCACGGCGAGCACCGTGAGCAGGGTGGTGCGCCGGCGGTGGCGCGTGGCGATCGTGAGGACCGCGATCCCGGTGGCGAGCGCCGAGAACGGTGTCGGGGTGAGGGTGAAGGATGCCACGACGAAGCACACCACGCACACGACCAGAACCGCCCAGGGATACCGACGCCGCGCGAACATGGCGGCGGCGGACACCCCGGCGATGACGAAGGCGAGGGGCGGCAGAGCGAGTGTGAAGCGATGCAGCGGTCCGAGCGTGGTGGCGAGGACCACCACGGCCGCGATGAGGTCGCGCGCCCAGCCCGGCAGGGCGGCACGGGCCGGCACGGGTGGCTGCGGTGCCGCGGTGTGCATGTCCCTCATTATCGGGCGCGGAGGAAGTGTCACTCGCGGTCATGTGCAGAGATACCCCCGCCGGGGTACGCAATTGCCTCACCGGGGCGACGCGGCGAGATGCTGTCTGGCGGAAACCTGGGGGCATGACAACCCTCACCAGACCTGCCTACCGGATCAGTTCCGCACTCCCGCTCAGCGCGGCGATCGTCGCCGTCGCCGCCGGCGCCGCCAACGCGCTCATCGCGTTCGGCGCCATCGGGCTCGGTGCCCCGGTCATCGGCGGCCTGCAGCCGGCGGCCTTCCTCACCTTCACGGTGATCGCCGCGGTCGCCGGTGCGGTGGGCTGGCACCTGATCAACCGTCTCGCACGCCGCCCCGCGCAGGTCATGCGCTGGCTGGTGCCGACGTTTCTCGTCGTGTCGTTCCTCCCCGACGTCGCCGTCGGCATGGCGATGGGCTGGCTGATCGCCGGCGCGCTCATGCTCATGCACGTCGCCACGATCACGATCGCGGTGCTGACCTACCGCCGGCTCATGCCGCTGCGGATGCCCGATCCCGACGGCCGCGTTGCGGCCTGACGCCGGATCGTCGGTACTATGGTCTGGCGGCGCCACCTCGTGACGCCTCGGGGCTGTAGTTCAATGGTAGAACTTCTGCTTCCCAAGCAGACAGCGCGGGTTCGATTCCCGTCAGCCCCTCCACTTGTCACTTCCGGAACTAGTTCGGACTTTCCGGAGTTAGTTCGGACTGGTGATTTCGCTGATTCGCTCACGGTGCGACCTTTCTGCGAGAACAAATGGCTCACGTGCGTATCTCGCGCGCCGACGGTAGCCGCGACATCCGCTTTGTCGCTTACGGGCGACCGTCAAATCGACGAGTTCTGTCCGACAGGTCCGCGAGATCCTCCGCACCAACCCCCTCGGGTTCCCGGAAGCAGCCCGGCTGGAATTCGCCACCTCCCGCAAGAGGGTTAGCCGCGTCTGGGACGAAGTCGGACCCGAACTCCTCCTGCACGGACACATGCACACCCCCGGCGCCGGGACCACTGACGACGGCCGCCACGTCATGAGCAAGGGCTGCGACGGGCGGCAAGGGAACCTCGCCATCGTGGATCTGCGCCCCCTCAGCCTCGACATCCCGAGCCGGCGCGAGATTCGCGCGGCCGCCGCAGAGGCTGGGCAGCAGGCGAGGGCCAATCTCACCAGGATGCTGTCGCGCGTCTGGCGGCAGCCGGTCCGATGCGTACCCGCCGATGTACTTGAAGGAGCTGCGCGAGAGCTGGAACGAGTACCCCGAGCGCGAATAGGTCAAGCGCGACACGGGACGACTCAGGTCGACAGCGCTGATGTCCCATCGCGCCACTCAGTGAAGCGCTCCATCTGGCGCTAGACGACCGGCGGGCACTAGGGCGTGTCTCCTAACCTCGGGGGTTGATAGCGGGCAGGCTTGAGTGGTGTCGCGGACTTCTCTTCTCTCGGATGCTGAGTGGGCTCGGATCGAGCCGTTGATGCCGGCCGCGTCGGCCAAGGG
>JAEXHA010000049.1 GCA_023450335.1 Actinomycetes bacterium
CGGCGTGCTCTCGCACGACAACGGATGGGACACGGGGCTGCACGACGGCGACTACACGATCACCGTGAACCTGTGGTGGGGGCAGAACGCCTCGTCGTTGCGACTCTACGAGAACGGCGTGTTCATCACCGCCGTTGCGCTGGCCTACGACGGCGTAAACGCGCAGCGCGCGCAGATCCCGATCACCGGCCGCGCCGACGGCACTTATCGCTACACTGCCGTGCTCGCGAACACCGCGGGTGAGACCGAACTGAAGCCCGTGGTGGTCACCGTCACCGACGCGGCGCCGGGCACGCCCGTGCTCAGTCATGACAACCACGACCGCGACGGCCGGTACACGGTCACGGCGAACCTCTGGTGGGGCACCAACGCCACCTCTTACCGGTTCTACGAAGACGGCCGGCTCGTGGCATCCGGCGACCTGACGGCGGCCACGCCCCGCGCCCAGACCGCGCGACTCGACGTGGTCGGCAGCACGATCGGCACGCACCGGTACGTCGTCGAGTTCGTCAATGCCGCCGGGGTCACCACCGGTGGCGAGCTGGCCGTGCGCGTCACGCGATGACCGGCGCGCGCCGGCGCGCGCGTGCCCGGCGCGGTCGCGCAAAGGCGGGGCCCGGGGCGTGGCAGACTTGACGGGCGGCCGATGAGGCCGCGGTCCGCCGTGGTGTAATGGCAGCACGACAGCCTTTGGAGCTGTGAGGTCTAGGTTCGAGTCCTGGCGGCGGAGCATGACGAACACCGCATTCGACACCTCGCTGGCCGTCGTGATCCTCGCCGCCGGGCAGGGCACGCGCATGAAGTCGGCGCTGCCGAAGGTGCTGCACCGCATCGGCGGCCGGCCGCTCGTGGGCCACGTGCTCGACACCGCCCGCGATCTGGCCCCCGCCCACGTGGTCGTCGTCGTACGTCACGAGCGCGACCAGGTCGAAGCCGCCGTTCTCGGCGTCTCGCCCGAAGTCGTCGTCGTCGACCAGGACGAGATCCCCGGCACCGGCCGCGCCGTCGAGGTCGCCCTCGACCGGCTCGGCGATTTCGCCGGCGACGTGCTCGTGCTCTCCGGCGACGTGCCGCTGCTGGACCACGACACCCTGGCCGCGCTGGTGGCCGATCACCGGGCCCGCACCGCCGCCGCCACTCTGCTCAGCGCCGTCGTGGACGACCCCGCCGGGTACGGGCGCATCATCCGCGACGCCGACGGCGGCGTGGCGCGCATCGTCGAGCAGAAGGATGCCAGCGACGCCGAAGCGGCGGTGACCGAGATCAACGCCGGTGTCTACGTGTTCCGTGCGACCGATCTGCGCACCCAGCTGGCGCGGGTGGGCACCGAGAATGCGCAGGGGGAGAAGTACCTCACCGACGTCATCGGCCTGCTGCGCTCCGACGCACGTGCCGTCGCGGCATCCATCGTCGACGACGTCGCCCTGACCCTCGGTGTCAACGACCGTGCCCAGCTGGCCGAGGCCGGGCGGCTGCTCAACGCCCGCACCGTGCGGCGCTGGCAGCTCGAGGGCGTCACCATTCAGGACCCGGCCACGACCTGGATCGATGTCACCGCCACCCTCGCCCCCGACGTCACGGTGCTGCCCAACACCCACATCCTGCGGGCGACGACCGTCGCCGCCGGCGCGACCATCGGTCCCGACACGACCCTCGAGGACTGCGAAGTGGGCGCCGGTGCCACCGTGCGGCGCGCGGACGCCACCCTCGCGGTCATCGGCGCGGGCGCCAGCGTCGGCCCCTTCGCGTACCTGCGGCCCGGCACGCGCCTGGCCGCCGACGGCAAGATCGGCACGTTCGTCGAGACCAAGAACGCGACCATCGGCGAAGGCAGCAAGGTGCCGCACTTGTCGTACATCGGCGACACGACGATCGGCCGCCGTGTCAACCTCGGCGCCGGGGCGATCACGGCCAACTACGACGACCTGGCCAAGCACCGCACCGAGATCGGCGACGAGGTCCACTCCGGCTCGCACAACGTGTTCGTCGCGCCCGTTAGGATCGGAGATGGCGCGAAAACCGGCGCCGGAGCGGTCGTCCGCAAGGACGTCCCCGCCGGGGCCCTGGCTCTGAGCGTCGCACCCCAGCGCAACGTCGAGGGGTGGGTCGAGAAGAACCGACCGGGAACAGGTGCTGCGGAAGCCGCCACCCGTGCTCGGTCCGCACAGAAGGCGGACGATGGGTCGCAAGAACAAGCACACTGACCTCGACGCCGCGCGCGGCATCGCGCCGGGCCTGGTGGCCAAGACGAAGAAGAGACTGGTCGTCGCCTCAGGCAGCTCGCACCCCGAGCTCTCAGCGGAGGTCGCCGCGGCCCTGGGCACCGAACTGGTGCCCACCGAGCACCGCACCTTCGCCTCCGGCGAGATGCTGACCCGGTTCGAGGTCTCCATCCGCGGTTGCGACGCGTTCATCATCCAGTCGTTCGGCCCGCCGGTCAACGAGTGGATCATGGAGACGCTGATCATGCTGGACGCCGCCAAGCGGGCGTCCGCGAAGCGCATCACCGTGGTCGCCCCGTACTACCCGTACTCGCGTCAGGACAAGAAGGGCCGGGGCCGTGAGCCCATCAGCGCCCGCCTGGTCGCCGACCTGTTCAAGACCGCCGGCGCCGACCGGGTCATGAGCGTCGACCTGCACGCCGCGCAGATCCAGGGCTTCTTCGACGGCCCCGTCGACCACCTGTTCGCCAAGCCGGTGCTGCTGGACTACTTCCAGCGCACACTGAGCGAGGACGACCGCGCGAAGCTGACCGTCGTCTCGCCCGACACCGGCCGGGTGCGCGTGGCCGACCAGTGGTCGGACAGCCTCGGCGCGCCGCTGGCCATCATCCACAAGCGCCGCGACCCGAATGTGGCCAACCAGGTCACCGTCAACGAGATCGTCGGTGACGTCGCCGGCCGGGTGTGCCTGCTCGTCGACGACATGATCGACACCGGCGGCACGATCGTCAAGGCCGCGCAGGCGCTGAAGGCCAACGGCGCCGAGCGCGTCATCGTCGCCGCGACGCACGCGATCTTCAGCGACCCGGCAGCGGAGCGATTGCAGGACGCCGCGATCGACGAAGTCGTGGTCACCGACACCGTTCCGCTTCCCGACGAGAAGCGCTTCGCCGGGCTCACGGTGCTGCCCATCGCGCCGCTTCTGGCCCGGGCGATCAAGGAAGTGTTCGAAGACGGATCGGTCACGAGCATGTTCGACGGGGCGGCCTGAGGATCGGGCATGACCGGGCCCACGACGGACACCCAGCTGGAAGTCGAGCGGCCCTACGCGCGTGAGGCCGATGAGGTGGCCGGGGCGCTCGGCGTCTCACTGGCGGGCCTCACCACGGCCGAGGCCGCGCAGCGGCTGGAAGAGGCGGGGCCGAACGTGCTCCCCGAGCCCGAGCGGCTGCCCGCGTGGCGTCGCTTCCTCGCGCACTTCAACGACACTCTCATCTACATCCTGCTGGGTGCGGCCGCGGTCAAGGCCGTCATGGGGGACTGGCTCGACTTCTCGGTCATCATGGCCGTGGCCGTCATCAACGCGGTGATCGGGTTCGTACAGGAGGGCCGCGCCGAGAAGGCACTCGCCGGCATCCGCGGCATGCTCTCCAGCGAGGCCGCAGCGCTGCGCGACGGCGCGTGGGCGACCGTCGCCGCCGCCGATCTCGCACCCGGCGATGTGGTGCGGCTGATGCCCGGAGACAAGGTTCCCGCCGATGTGCGGCTGACGGAGACGCTGCAGCTGCGCATCGAGGAGGCGGCGCTGACGGGCGAGTCGGTGCCGTCGTCGAAGGACGTCGCACCGGTCGCGGATGATGCCGGCGTCGGCGACCGCACGTCGATGGCGTACTCGGGCACCATCGTCGCCGCCGGCCAGGGCCGCGGGATCGTGACCGGCACCGGCGCGCGCACCGAGATCGGCAAGATCCAGGAGCTGGTGGGCGAGGCCGGCTCGCTCGACACGCCGCTGACCAAGCAGCTTGCCGCGTTCGGCAAGGTCCTCACGCTCGTCATCCTCGGCATGGCCGTACTGATGCTGTTGATCGGCCGGTACCTGCACGGCATGCCGTTCGCCGAGCTCATTTCGGCCACCATCGGCTTCGCGGTCGCCGCCATCCCCGAGGGACTGCCCGCGCTGGTGACCATCACCCTCGCCATCGGCGTGCAGCAGATGGCCCGGCGCAACGCCATCACCCGCAAGCTGCCCGCCGTGGAGGCGCTCGGGTCGGTCACGACGGTGTGCTCCGACAAGACCGGCACCCTGACCAAGAACGAGATGACGGTGCGCCGCATCATCACGCCGGTCTCCGCCTACGACGTCACCGGTCTCGGCTACGACCCCGAGGGCACGATCGCGTCCCCGGGCGGTGCGGCGCCGGGTGACGATCTGTCCGCGCTGCTGGCGGTCGCGAGCCTCTGCAACGACGCGCACATCGTGCGCGACGCGGCCACCGGCGGGTGGACGCTCGTCGGCGAGCCGACAGAGGGTGCGCTCAAAGTCGTCGCCATGAAGGGCGGCGCACGCGACGACGGAATGGTGCGCCGCGGTGCGGTCCCGTTCGACTCGGCGAACAAGTTCATGGCGACCCTGCACGAATCCCGCGAGGGGGTGCGTGCCATCCTCGTCAAGGGCGCTCCCGACCGGCTCCTCGAGCGCGCGCTCACCCAGCGCGGAGCGGACGGCGCCGAACCGCTCGATCGCGCATTCTGGACCGCTGCGATCGACGAGCTCAGCAGTCAGGGGCTGCGCGTGCTCGCCGCCGCACGCAAGCCCACGCGCGCCCACGACGTGACGGTCGATTCGCTCGTCGACCTCGAGTTCCTCGGACTGTGGGGCATCCTCGACCCGCCGCGGCCCGAGGCGATCGACGCGATCGCGGACTGCCACCGTGCCGGCATCAAGGTCAAGATGATCACCGGCGATCACGCCGGCACGGCGCTGTCGATCAGCCGCGAGATGGGGCTGGTAGCCGACGGCGACGTGCAGGTGCTCACCGGCACTGAGCTCGAGCAGCTCTCGCAGGATCAGCTGAAGGCCGTGGCCGCCGACGTCGACGTGTACGCGCGCACGAGCCCCGAGCACAAGATCCGCATCGTCCGTGCGCTGCAGTCGCAGGGCGAGGTCGTGGCGATGACCGGTGACGGGGTCAATGACGCGCCCGCCCTCACCCGCGCCGACGTGGGCATCGCCATGGGGATCAAGGGCACCGAAGCCACGAAAGAGGTCGCCGAGATCGTCCTGGCCGACGACAACTTCGCCACGATCCGCAGCGCCATCCGCGAAGGCCGGCGCATCTACGACAACCTGCGCAAGTCGGTCGTGTTCCTGCTGCCCACCAACGGCGCCCAGTCGCTCGTGATCCTTGTGGCCGTGGTGTTCGGACTGACGCTGCCGCTCACGCCCGTACAGGTGCTGTGGGTGAACATGATCACCGCCGTGACCCTCTCGCTCGCGCTGGCCTACGAGCCCGCCGAGCGCGGCATCATGGATCGCCCACCGCGTGCAGGGGGCGGGTCGCTCATCAACCTGCGCGAGCTCGGCTTCGTCCTGGTCGTGTCGCTGCTGATCGGCGGCGCGACCCTCGCCGTCTTCTCCCTGGCGCTGGCCGCCGGTCATGACCTCGACACGGCGCGCACCGAGGCGGTGCTCATGCTCGCTCTCGGACAGCTGGCCTACCTGTTCAACTGCCGCTTCCTGGGGCGGTCGAGCTTCACGCTCGACGTGTTGCGCGGCAACCGGGCCGTGTGGTGGTCGGCTCTGGCGCTGCTGGTCCTGCAGGCGATGTACACGTACGTGCCCTGGCTCAACGGCCTGTTCGATTCGCGTCCGCTCAGCCCCGTCGCGTGGCTGCTGCCGCTCGCGTTCGCGATGGCGATCTTCGTCGCGGTCGAAGGTCTCAAGGCGATCCGCCGGCGCGCCCAGTTCGCAGGCGGTTCATAGCCGTCCGCGCCAGGATGGTGCGCGCAGACCGCTCCCACATCCCTCTGGAGACTGCTGATGCCCCCGCTGTCCTCGCAACACCCGCGACACCCGCTCCGCACCGGCGCCGCCATCCTCGGCGTCGCCGCCGCCTTCACCCTCGCCGGCTGCGCCGGCACGACCGATGCCGCACCCGGTGACGACGATCCGGCCGCGGCGCCGGAGAACGCTCCCGAGGAGGGCGCGTCTTCCGGGGGCGGCGACGGCGACTACGCCGACGGCACCTACACCGCACGGGGTGCCTACCGCACACCCGAGACGATCGAGCAGGTCACCGTCACGGTGACCCTCGCCGACGACACCGTCACCGCCGTCGAGGTGGTGGGTGACCCGCAGACGCGTGAGTCGAAGCAGCATCAGGGCGAGTTCATCGGCGGCATCGCCGACATCGTCGTGGGCGAGAACATCGACGAGCTGCAGGTCAGCCGGGTCGCGGGCTCGTCGCTGACCAGCGGCGGGTTCAACGAAGCGCTCGAGGCGATCAAGGCCGAAGCGGCCCGCTGAACCATGGCCACACGCCCGGGCGGCGCCAGGTGGCGGTTCGACGCGATCGGCACCGCGTGGCAGATCGACACCGAGACGCCGCTCACCGCAGCGGACCGCGCGGCCGTCACCGCACTCGTCGACAGGTTCGATTCGACCTGGTCGCGGTTCCGAGACGACTCCCTCGTGCGAGAGCTCGCGCGGCAGCCGGGTGCGGTGCCCGTGCCCACCGATGCCGCCGCGATGCTCGAGGCGTTCGTCGCGCTGAGCGACGCCACCGACGGTGCCGTCAATCCGCTGGTCGGTGACGCCCTGGCATCCCTCGGCTATGACGCCGACTACACGCTGCGATCGCGCGGGCCGGAGGCGGCACCCGCCCGCTGGCGGGATCAGCTCACCTGGGACGATGCGTCCCTGGCCCTCGCCGTGCCCGCGCAGATCGACGTCGGAGCCCTCGGCAAGGGACGCCTGGTCGATCTGGTGCACGCGCGGGTGGTCGCCGCGGTCCCGGGCCCCGTCGTGGTGGATGCCGGAGGCGACCTGGCCGTCCACGGCACGACCGAGCGCATCGCGCTGGAGCATCCGTTCGACCCGCGCCGCGCGGTCGGGGTGTGGGAGGTCGGCGATGCGGCCCTGTGCGCCTCGGCCACGAACCGGCGCACCTGGGGCGACGGACTGCACCACGTGCTCGACGCCCGCACCGGGCATCCGGTGCGCACGATCGCCGCGACGTGGGCGGTCGCCGAGACGGCCATGTGGGCCGACGCGCTCGCGACGGCCCTCTTCTTCGACGGCGGCCCGGCCCTGGCCGCCGCGCGCGGCTCGGCGTGGGTGCGGATGACCACCGACGGACGACTGGAATGGTCGCCGGGCTGCGCCGCCGAGCTGTTCGTGAGACCCAGTACCGTGGAACGGTGATCGAGACGCCTCCCGCCGGAAAGATCGTCGCCGTCGCCCGCGACGCCGCCCATCGCTTCACCAAGCCGACCCGCTCGTCGATCACGCTGATCGAAGGGATCGGCGTCGACGGCGATGCCCACGCGGGTGTCACGGTGCAGCACGTGTCCCGCGTGCGACGCGACCCTTCCGTCCCCAACCTGCGCCAGGTGCACCTGATCCACGCGGAGCTGTTCACCGAGATGGCCCGACGCGGGCACCGGGTGGAGCCGGGAGGGCTGGGCGAGAACATCACGACCGCCGGAATCGACCTGCTGGCCCTTCCGCGCGGCACGCAGCTGGTTCTCGGCGACACCGCCGTGGTCGAACTCACGGGTCTGCGCAATCCCTGCGCCCAGATCAACGGGCTGTCACCCGGCCTCATGAAAGAACTCGTCTACGTCGACGACACCGGTGTCACCGTGCGCCTGGCCGGGGTCATGTCGATCGTCGTCGCCGGTGGCGTCGTGCATCCCGGGGCGACCGTGCGCGTGATGCTGCCCGACGGCGTGCACCGGCCGCTGGAGGTGGTGTGACGTGCTGAGCACCCTCACCTCGTGGTGGAACCGCGCGTTCGCCGTCGTCGGCCGGGTGTCGATGTACCGGCTCGTCCTCCTCGCGCTCGTGGCGTTGGCGGTCGTCGCGCTCGGACTGTCGGTCGGGGGACTCGTCGGTCCCCGCCCCGGCGAGATCCTCGCCGCTGCCGCCGTGCTGGCTGCCGCCGGTGCGCTGAGCGACCTGGTGACCCACCGCATCCTCCGCACCGCGTGGCGCTGGGAGGCGTCACTGATCACCGCGCTCATCCTCCTGTTCGTGCTGCGGCCCACTCTCGAGCCGTGGGGCCTGGTCGGCCTGGCCGTCGCCGCCGTGGCGGCGTCGGCGTCGAAGGTGCTGCTGGCCTGGCAGGGACGTCACGTGTTCAACCCCGCCGCCGTGGGGGCCACCGTGCTGACGATCCTCAGCATCTGGCTGCCCGACCTCGGCGCGTCGTCCTGGTGGGTGGGTACGCCCTATCTGGCCGCGCCGGTCATCGTGGCCGGGCTGCTCGTGCTGCTGCGCACCGAGAAGGTGCGTGTCGTGACGCTGTTCGTCGTGATCGCCGTCGCCGTCTCGGTCGTCTACGCCACCGTGCAGTACCGCAGTGCCGGCCTGGACTTCGAGCTGTGGCCGGTGTTCTGGCAGGTGCTGTGGTCCTCGCCGTTCCTGTTCCTGGGCGCCTTCATGCTGTCTGAGCCGCTCACCCTGCCGCCGCGCCGCTGGCAGCAGTTCGTCGTGGCCGGGGTCGTGGGGGTGCTCGCCGGCTGGCCGATCGTCCTGGGCGAGATCAGCCTGGGGCAGGAGCGCGCCCTGCTGATCGGCAATCTCGTGGCGGTCGTGTTCTCGCTGCGCACCGCGGTGCGCCTGGTGCTGGTCGGGCGTGAGGCGCTCACACCCACCGTGCGCGAGCTGAGCTTCCGCGCCGAGCGCCGGTTCCGGTTCGCCGCGGGCCAGTACCTCGAGCTCGAGGTGCCGCATGCGCATCCCGACGCCCGCGGCACACGCCGCGAGTTCAGCATCGTGTCGGCGCCCGAGGAGCTCCCGATCGTGAAGATCGCGCTGCGCGAAGGATCGCAGTCCAGTTACAAGAAGGCGCTGGCGGCCGTCGACCCGGGCAGTGAACTGGCGGTGACCGGCGTCTGGGGTGACTTCGTCCTGCCTGCACGGGCCGATGCGCCCGTGCTGATGGTGGCGGCCGGCATCGGCGTCACGCCGTTCGTGTCGCAGCTGCGCCACCTGCGCATGGCCGACAAGAAGCGCGACGTCGTGTTCGTCTACGTCGCCTCGGACGCCGGCGAACTGGCCTTCCGCCCCGATCTGGAAGCCGCCGGCATCCCCGTCATCGTCTTCACGCGCGACGAGCCTGAGCACCTGCCCGCGCACTGGCAGTGGGCGCGCGGCGTGCGCCTGGACGCGGACGGACTCCTGCAGGTCGTGCCCGATATCGCCGCGCGCCATGCCTACATCTCGGGCCCGCCCGGGCTCATCGCCGACCTGTCACCGGCGCTCGAGCGCGCCCGGTCGATCACGACCGACGCGTTCTCGGGTTACTGAGACGCCGCGTCCGGCTCGGGAGGCCGCGCCGGAAGTCGCACCTCGAACGTCGTCGAGCCGGGGGTGCTCTCCACGGCGAGCGTGCCGTCGTGACCGGCCACGATCGCCTGCGCGATCGACAGTCCCAGGCCCGTGCCGCCCGTCTTGCGCGCGCGCGAGGCGTCGGCGCGAGCGAAGCGTTCGAACAGCGAGTCGGCGACCGCGGGGGCGATGCCCGGTCCGTCGTCGTGGACGCGCACCACCGCCTGTGTGCCCTCACGCACCACCTCGACGGTGACCTGCGTGCCCGCAGGGGTGTGCACCCGGGCGTTGGCCAGCAGGTTCACGACCACTTGCTGCAGCCGCGCACCGTCACCGGCGACGACGACGGGCTCGCCACCGACCTCGAGGCTCCACCCGTGGTCGCGCCCGGCCACGCGCTGGTCGGCGACGGCGTCGACGACCAGGCGGGTGAGATCGACCGTCTCGTAGGCGAGCTCGGTGCCCTCGTCCAGGCGCGCCAGCAGCAGCAGATCCTCGACCAGCGCCGTCATGCGCAGCGACTGCGCCTGAATGCGCTCGAGCGACTGCGCGGTCGTGTCGGCGGCCGTGGCGGCATCGGCCTGACCGAGCGCGCGCAGCGAGAGCTCGGAGTAGCCGCGAATGGATGCCAGGGGCGTGCGCAGCTCATGGCTCGCATCGGCGACGAACGCCCGCATCCGCTCCTCGTTGCGCTGCCGGGCCGACAGCGACGAGTCGACGTGATCGAGCAGCGTGTTCAGCGCCGCCCCCACGCGGCCGATCTCGGTGCGATCATCGGCCTCGCGCGGGGGCACCCGTTCGGCGATCGACACCGCACCCTCGGCCATCGGCAGGGCGGCCACCCGGGTGGCGGTGTCGGCGACGGCCCGCAGCGGCTGCAGCGAATGGCGGATGACGGCGGCGATGACCGCGGCCAGCACGAGCAGCCCGCCGACGGTCAGCAGCGCGACGGTTGTGATGATCTGCCCGACCGTGCGCGTCAGCTCCGACGTCGGCAGGCCCACGACCGTGAAGAACCCTGCCGGCTGCAGCTCGATGTTCACGCGGTACTCGCCGACGCCGGGCACCGAGAGGGTCGAGATGCCGTCGCGCGTGACCACGCCGAGCACGTTGGCCACTTCGTCACGCGAGAGCACTTCGACCCGGCCGTCGGACTCGACCACGGCACCGGTCGTGTTGACGAGGGTGCGCACCACCAGCAGCGTGCCGGGCTCCTGCCATCCCTGCGACAGCACCTCCTGCGCCGTCGCCGTCAGGTGCACGTCGACCGTGGCCGCGGCGGCCTTCACCTGCGCGTCGAGGCCGTCGGCCATCATGGTGCGCAGGATCGCGCCGGTCGCCAGCGAGATCGTGATGAGGATCAGCGAGACGAACGACACGACGGTGATGATGAGGCGCGTCTGCAGGCTCCACCGCCGCCGCGGCAGCGGCGTGGGGGTGTCGGAGGCTGCGGTCACTGGGGTGCTTTGATCATGTAGCCGACGCCGCGGACGGTGTGGATGAGCGGGTCGCGGCCGGCATCGATCTTCTTGCGCAGGTACGAGATGTACAGCTCGACCACACTCGAGCGTCCGCCGAAGTCATAGCTCCACACGCGGTCGAGGATCTGCGCCTTCGACAGCACACGGCGCGGGTTGCGCATGAGGTAGCGCAGCAGCTCGAACTCGGTGGCCGTCAGCTCGATCTGGGTGCCGTCGCGCTCGACCTCGTGCGAGTCCTCATTCAGGGTGAGATCGCCCACGCGCAGGATCGGGTCGTCCTCGCCCGAGGTCGCTGTGCCGGCGCGCCGCATCAGACCCCGCAGCCGCGCCACGACCTCTTCGAGGCTGAACGGCTTGGTGACGTAGTCGTCACCGCCGGCGGTGAGGCCCGCCACCCGGTCGGCGACGCCGTCCTTGGCGGTGAGGAACAGCACCGGCACGTCGTTGCCGGCGTGACGCAGCCGGTGCAGCACGCTCATCCCGTCCAGGTCGGGCATCATGATGTCGAGCACGACCGCATCGGGGCGGAACTCGGCCGCCTGCTCAAGCGCCTCGAAGCCCGACCCGGCGGTGTGCACGTCCCAGCCCTCCATTCGCAGGGCCATCGACAGCAGGTCGGTGAGCATCTGCTCATCGTCGACGACGAGCACGCGCAGCGGCGTCCCGTCCGGGCGCTGGAGGGCGGGGGAGGAGACCATGCCCCCATTGTCGTGCGCCCGCTGTGAGATCGCTATGGCCCCGGCTATGCCCGGGCTGTGAGTCTGCGGTCAGCCCGTCGCCCGCGCGTGCGCGACCATCCGGTCGAATGCCGCATCGCGGGCCTCATCCACGCGCTGCGCATCGGGGTGCGCGTCGTAGTGCGCGATGATCCGCCGGGCACCCTCGTCGAAGGTCACTGTGGTGCGCATCTGCGGCACGAGCGCATGCAGCTTTCCGGTGTCGAACAGACCCGGATGCGACTTGTCGCCCACCAGCCCCGGGCCGAGGTCGGGGGCGTGGGTGGCGATGGTGTCGGATGCCACGTGCACCAGGTCCGGCTCGGGCACACCCGCGGCATCCGCCAGCCACCGATAGATCTGGTTCCACGAGGGCGCGTGGGTGCCCGTGACGGTGAACGCCTCGCCGACGGCGCCGGGGTGGCCCAGCAGACCGGCGAATCCCACCGCGAAGTCGTCGGCGTGGGTGAGGGTCCAGGGGGTGGTGCCGTCGCCGTGGACGACGACGGGCCGGCCGGTGCGGAGCCGGGCGATGTCGGTCCACCCGCCCATGGTGGGGATCATCGTGTCGTCGTAGGTGTGCGAGGGGCGCACGATCGTCACGGGGAACCCGCGCTCGCGGTAGGCGGCCACCAGCATGTCCTCACACGCGATCTTGTCGCGGGAGTACTGCCAGAACGGGTTGCGCAGCGGCGTCGACTCGTCGATCGGCAGCCGCTGCGGAGGCTTCTGATACGCCGAGGCCGAACTGATGAACACGTACTGGCCCACGCGGCCGTCGAACACCGCGAGGTCGCGCTCGATCTGATCGGGCGTGAAGGCGACGAACTGCGCGACGACGTCGAACTGGTCGCCGCCGCTCGCCGCACGCACCCCCGCGGGGTCGTGCACGTCGGCGACGATCTCACGCACCCCCACCGGCAGCGTGCGGCGGCCGGAGCCGCGGTTGAGGACGGTGACGTCGTGACCGTCGCTGAGCGAACGTGCGACGCAGGCCGTGCTGATCACGCCGGTGCCGCCGAGGTAGAGGATGCGTGCCATGGCTCGACCCTAGCCGTCTCCCGCAGCGCGCCGGGGCGGTGCCGGTGCCAGCAGGAACGCCAGCAGCAGCATGATCAGCATGCCCACCACGGCGCCGCCGGTGTTGGCGATCAGGTCGCGCACATCGGGGTAGCGGCTGGGCAGGAACAGCAGCTGGGTCGCTTCGATGGCGCCGCTGACCAGGAGGCCCAGCACCGGCGCCGTCCACCAGCCGCGCACCCCGAACCACAGCAGGGCGAACACCCCCAGCGGCACGAACATGGCCACGTTCGCGCCGAACTCGACCCGCTCGTACGTGATCCACGCCGTCGACGGACGCTGGGCGAACCACGCGATGAGACGGTCGACGGCCGACGAGATGTCACTGCCGTACGGCCGTACGGTCAGTGTCATCCACGCCACCGCCCACAGATACACGCCGGTGAGCACGGCCAGCACGATGCGTGAGGCCGTGCGCCGGACGCGCAGCGCTGTGGTCGTCAGTGGGTGTCCTCGGCGTCCACCTCGGAGCGGTCGCCTGACCACAGCGTGTGGAAGGTGCCCTCCTTGTCGACCCGGCGGTAGGTGTGAGCGCCGAAGAAGTCGCGCTGCCCCTGGATGAGGGCGGCGGGCAGTCGCTCGGCGCGCAGGCCGTCGTAGTAGGCCAGGGAGGAGCTGAAGGCGGGGGCGGGGATGCCGGCGCCGGCCGCCGTGGCCACGATGTGCCGCCACGCGTCCTGCGACTGGGCGAGCGCGTCGACGAAGTACGGCGCGGTCAGCAGCACCGGCAGTTCGGGCTCGGCGGCGTACGCGTCGGCGATGCGGTTGAGGAACTGTGCGCGGATGATGCAGCCGGCCCGCCAGATCTTCGACACGGCACCCAGATCGATGTTCCAGCCGTACTGGGCGGCGCCGGCGCGGATCTCGTCGAAGCCCTGCGAGTAGGCGACGATCTTCGACGCATACAGGGCCAGGCGCACCTGCTCTATGAAGGTGTCGACGTCATCGACCGAGAACGCGTCGTCCGCGGGCCCGGGGAGCTCGCCCGACACCTCGCGCTGTTCGCGGTGGCTCGACAGAGACCGGGCGAAAGTGGCCTCGGCGATGCCCGAGACCGGCACACCCAGATCGAGCGCGGTCTGCACCGTCCAGGCGCCGGTGCCCTTGGCCCCGGCCTCGTCGAGGATGACGTCCACGAGCGGCTTGCCCGTGGCCGCGTCGGTCTGACGCAGCACCTCGGCGGTGATCTCGATGAGGTAGGACTCCAGCTCGCCGGTGTTCCACTGCGCGAAGATGTCGGCGATCTCTGACGGCGACTTTCCGGTGCCGCGGCGGATGAGGTCGTACGCCTCGGCGATCAGCTGCATGTCGGCGTACTCGATGCCGTTGTGCACCATCTTAACGAAATGACCGGCCCCGTCGTGGCCGATGTGGGTCACGCACGGCTCGCCTTCGGCGACGGCGGCGATGCTCTTGAGGATCGGGCCCAGTGTCACCCACGACTCGTCGGGACCGCCGGGCATGAGCGACGGGCCCAGCAGGGCACCCTCCTCGCCACCCGAGACGCCCATGCCGACGAAGTTGAAACCGCGCTCGCGCACGGCCTTCTCGCGGCGGATCGTGTCGGTGAACAGCGCGTTGCCGCCGTCGACGATGATGTCGCCCGGCTCGAACACAGCCATCAGCTCATCGATGACGGCATCGGTCGCGCGGCCGGCCTTGACCATGATGATCGCGGTGCGGGGGCGCTGCAGCGACGCCGCGAACTCGGCATAGGTGGATGCCGGGACGAAACCCGCCTCGGGGTGTTCGGTGATCAGCTCTTCGGTCTTCGCGTAGGTGCGGTTGAAGACCGCGACGGTGTTGCCCTCACGGCTGGCGAGGTTGCGCGCCAGGTTCGAGCCCATGACCGCCAAGCCGACGACTCCGATGTTGGCAACGGCGTCTGTATTCGAAGACACACGTACTCCTTCTGCTGAAAATGGGAGATCGTGCCCGTCGATCACGGGTGCACGCTTCCACAGTAGTAGGCAACCCGCGACGGCCGTTTCGCATGTGACGCTCGTATTGCGGGCAGACTGGGTCAGGCCGTCGCCATCGCTCCGAGGGAGGAAGCACGTGATCATCGACAAGGTCGAAGTGGTCGTCACCAGTCCGGGACGTAACTTCGTCACGCTGCGGTTGACCACTGATGAGGGTCACGTGGGTGTGGGTGATGCGACGCTCAATGGTCGCGAGCTCGCTGTGGTCGCGTATCTGAAGGAGCACGTCGTGCCGCTGCTGATGGGCAGTGATGCGTCGCGCATCGAAGACACGTGGCAGTTCCTCTACCGGGGTGCGTACTGGCGCCGTGGTCCGGTCACCATGGCGGCGATCGCGTCGGTCGACATGGCGTTGTGGGATATCAAGGGCAAGGCCGCCGGGATGCCGGTGTACCAGCTGCTGGGCGGTGCGAGTCGCAACGGTCTCATGGCGTACGGTCACGCGTCGGGCAAGGAGCTGCCGGAGCTGTTCGACTCCATCCGCGCGCACCAGGAGCAGGGGTACAAGGCGATCCGCGTGCAGACCGGCGTGCCCACCCTCAAGGCGATCTACGGGATCGCGGCGCAGGGCGCGGACGTCGGCGATGCCACGGTGCGCTACGACCATGAACCCGCCCGGCGCGGTGCGAAGCCTGTCGAGGAGGACTGGGACACCCGCGCGTATCTGACCCACCTGCCGGGCGTGTTCGAGGCTGTCCGGGCCGAGTTCGGCCCCGACATCCCTCTGTTGCACGACGGCCACCACCGGATGACCCCCATTCAGGCGGCGCGGTTGGGCAAGGACCTCGAACCGTTCGATCTGTTCTGGCTGGAGGATTGCACTCCGGCGGAGAACCAGGAGGCACTGCGCCTTGTGCGTCAGCACAC
Organism: Actinomycetes bacterium; assembly: GCA_023450335.1. GTDB lineage: Bacteria > Actinomycetota > Actinomycetes > Actinomycetales > Microbacteriaceae > Microbacterium. The sequence continues at coordinate 15,622 of JAEXHA010000049.1, forward strand.
CACGACGCCGCTGGCGATCGGTGAGATCTTCAACACGGTCTGGGATTTCAAGGACATCATCCGTGATCAGCTGATCGACTACGTCCGCGGCGCGGTCACCCACATGGGCGGCATCTCGCCGTTGAAGAAGACCCTCGACTACGCGGCGATGTACCAGATCAAGTCCGGCATGCACGGTCCCACCGACATCTCGCCGGTGGGCATGGCAGCCGCGATGCACCTGGGACTGGCGATCCACAACTTCGGCATCCAGGAGTACATGCAGCACTCCGACAAGACCGACGCCGTCTTCGAGCAGTCCTTCACGTGGACCGACGGCTACCTCCACCCCGGTGACAAGCCCGGCCTCGGGGTCGAGCTGAACGTCGACGAGGCCGGCAAGTACCCGTACGAGCAGGCCTACCTGCCCTACAACCGCCTGCTCGACGGAACGGTCCACGACTGGTGAGCGCGACCGAGCGGGCTGCCGCCGTGGTGGTCATGGGCGTGTCCGGGTGCGGCAAATCGACCGTGGCCGCAGCGCTGGCCGAACGTCTGGGCGGACTGTACGCCGACGCCGACTCGCTGCACTCCGAGGAGGCGCTCGCCAAGATGGCTGCCAGTACCGCGCTGACCGACGACGATCGCGCGCCGTGGCTGCGGCGCGTGGCAGAGCTCATCGAGCGCGAGACGCGGGGGCAGACCGCGACGGTGGTCGCCTGCTCGGCGCTGCGCCGCAGCTATCGGGACCTGCTGCGCGCCCACGCCGGTGCCGAGCTGTTCTTCGTGCACCTGTCGGGCAGCGTCGAGGTGCTGTCGCGGCGCATGGCCGCGCGCACCGGGCATTTCATGCCTGTCACGCTGCTCGAATCGCAACTGGAGACCCTCGAGCCGCTCGAGGGCGACGAGGCGGGCGCCGTGGTCGACATCGATGACACCATCGAGCACGTCGTCGATCGCGCGTACGCGGCTGTCGGCGATCGGTTCGGCGAGCGGGGCTGACGGGGAACAGCCCGAAGGCGGTCAGTCCTTGTAGGAGTTGGAGCGACCCATCGACCACATCGCGCCGATGGCGGCGACTCCGCCGACGACGGCCATCGCGCCGATGGCCCAGAACAGGACGTGTGTGAACCAGCCGTAATCCATGGCGTCTCCTCGGTGCGTGGCGGTGCGGTGCAGGACGTTCATCATCCTACCCGGGCGCTGGTAGACTGAGAGGACCTCGGCGAGGGACCGTCTGCAATGGCGTCCGTGATCGACGCGGTGATGCAGGCTTCACGGCTTTCCTCACGCGTACGCGTTCGAGTCGAGACACAGACCACCGTCTGGGCCGTGACGGCCCGCAAGGAGAACAATCATGTCGACCGACACCACGGTCCAGGCCGAGCTGCGCGACAGCTTCGGCAAGGGCTACGCGCGCCGCCTGCGGGCCGCGGGCAAGATTCCCGCCGTCGTCTACGGCCACGGCACCGAGCCCGTGCACGTGGCGCTGCCCGGCCACCAGCTCTCGCTGCTGGTGCGTCGCGCCAACGTCGTGCTCGAGCTCGAGATCGACGGCAAGACCCAGCTCACGCTGATCAAGGACGTGCAGAAGGACCCGGTGCACCAGATCATCGAGCACATCGACCTGCTCGTGGTCAAGAAGGGCGAGAAGGTCCACGTCGACGTGCCGATCACCGTCGTGGGCGAGTCGTTCGCCGGCACCATCGTCAACCTCGACAACGCGGCCGTGTCGCTCGAGGTCGAGGCCACCCACATCCCCGAGCACGTCGAGGTCGATGTCGAAGGTCTCGAAGAGGGCGTGCAGATCCTCGCCGGCGACCTGAAGCTGCCCAAGGGCGCGACGCTGGTCACCGACGCCGAGACGCTGATCGTCGCGATCACCGTGCCGGCCGCGCCGACGCTGGAGGACGAGACCGCCGAGGCCGAGGCCGAGGGCGACGCCGCTGCGGCGGAGGGCGAGGCGCCCGCTGCCGAAGAGGCCGCCGAGTAAGCGACAACGCTGTGTCCGGAGCCCGTCGCCGCCTGTTCTGGTGGCGGCGGGCTTCGTCGTCGGAAGGGACGGAAGCCGTGGCCGAGACCTGGCTGGTGGTGGGACTGGGTAACCCCGGCCCGCGCTATGAGCTGACCCGTCACAACGTCGGTCAACTCGTCGTCGACGAACTGGCGGCCCGGCGCGGCGAGAGCCTGCGCACGCACAAGACCAACGCCCGCGTCGCCGAGACCTGGCTGCGGCCGGGCGGAGCGAAGATCGTCCTGGCCAAGCCCAACTCGTTCATGAACGTCTCGGGCGGTCCGGTCGCCGCGCTCGCCCGCTTCTACGGCGTGCCCGCCGAGCGGATCGTGATCGTGCACGACGAGCTCGACATCCCGTTCGACACGCTGAAACTGAAGACCGGCGGCGGGCACGGAGGCCACAACGGCGTCCGTGACGTCGCCAAGGCGCTGAGCACCCCCGATTTCCCGCGGGTGCGGGTGGGCATCGGGCGCCCCGCCGGGCGGCAGGACGCCGCCGACTGGGTGCTCGAGCCGTTCTCCGCCTCGCAGCGCACCCCCCTGGCGCATCTGGTCGGCGATGCCGCCGATGCCGTCGAGCAACTGATCGACGAGGGGCTCATCGCCGCGCAGCAGAAGCACCACGCACCGCGGTCCTGAACGGCGGGCGTAGACTCGTGCGGTGACAGTTCCCGGGATCCTGCGCGCCCTCGAGCAGGCTGAGTCGTACCGGGATGCCGTGGCCGCGGCCCCCGTCGACGCCGACTTCTCGCTCGTCCAGGGGCTCGACGCCCCGCTGCTGGCCTCGTTGCTCGAGCGCCGCCGCGCCGCCGGGCATCCGCCCGCGTTGCTGGTCATCGCGCCCACCGGGCGCCGGGCCGAGTCGCTGGGCCCCGCCCTGGGGGCACTGCTGCCGGGCGCCGACGTGCTGCATTTCCCGGCATGGGAGACGCTGCCGCACGAGCGGCTCAGCCCCAGCGCCGAGACGGTCGGCGTGCGCCTGGACGTACTCGCGCGCATCGCACGCTGGGACGGACGGACGCCGCTGATCGTCACCGCCTCGGTCCGCAGCGCCATCCAGCCGCTTGCCGCCGGCCTGACCGACGTGCCCCCGATCGATCTGGTCGTCGGCGGGCGCGGCCACGAGTTGGGCGACGTCGCCGCCCGTCTCGTGGAGCTGGCCTACCATCGCGTCGACATGGTCTCGCGCCGGGGGGAGTTCGCCGTGCGCGGCGGCATCCTCGACGTGTTCCCGGCGGGAGCTGCGCACCCGTTCCGCGTCGAGTTCTTCGGCGACGAAGTCGACCAGATCCGCGCCTTCTCGGTCGCCGATCAGCGCTCGCTGCCGGGCGAAGTGCGGGAGGTGTCGCTGCTGGCTGCGCGCGAACTGCTGCTCACCGAGGCGGTACGCGGACGGGCGCGTCAGCTGCGCGACGAATTCCCCGGCCTGCAGGCGATGCTCGAGAAGATGTCCGAGGGCATCCCGGTCGAAGGCATGGAGTCGTTGCTGCCGGTCGTCGTCGACCGCCTGGTGGCGCTGCCGGACTATCTTCCCGAGGCCACCGCGGTCGCCCTCGTCGATCCCGAACGCGCCGTCACGCGGGCGCTCACCCTCGGCGAGACCAACCGCGAGTTCCTCGAAGCGGCGTGGAGCGCCGCGACGGCGGGCGCGAGCGCGCCGATCGACCTCGGCGCCGGCGACTTTCTCACTCTGCCCGAGCTGCGGGCCGCCGCGGCCGACCGGGGCGACGTGTGGTGGCGCCTGAGCGCGTTCGACTCGGGGGAGGCCGACGCCGCGGCCGAAGGCCTGCTGGATGACGACATCGACGTGGCGCTGGAGGCGTCGGCGACCGTCCGGGTGCCGGCGGAGCCGGTGCCCTCTTTCCAGGGCAATGTCGAGGGTGCCACCGCGCATGTCGGCACACTGCTGAGCGAGGGCTGGCGAGTGGTCGTGGCGGCATCCGGTGCCGGACTGGTCGACCGCGCCCGCGACGTTCTCGCCGAGCGCGGCATCGCCGCCCGTACCGTCGCCGAGCTCGGCGAGGCGCCGGAGCCGGGGATCGCCCACGTGGTCGTCTCGACCCTCGAGCGCGGCTTCCAAGCCGCCGATGCGAAGCTCGCCGTGCTCACCGAGACCGAGTTCTACGGGCGCACGATCGGCGGCGACCAGCGCGTCGTCAAGAAGCTCGCGTCGCGCCGCAAGTCGGTCGTCGACCCGCTGCAGCTCAAGGCCGGCGACTTCGTCGTGCACGCCACCCACGGCATCGGCCGGTTCGTCGAGCTGACCCAGCGTGAGGTGTCCAGCGGTGGCCGCAACGCCGTCAAGAGCACGCGCGAGTACCTCGTGCTCGAGTACGCGCCGTCCAAGCGCGGCTACCCGGGTGACAAGCTGTTCGTGCCCACCGACCAGCTCGACCTCCTGTCGCGCTACGTCGGCGGCGAAGCGCCGGCGTTGTCGAAGATGGGCGGCAGCGACTGGGCCGCAGCCAAGGGCAAGGCCCGCAAGGCCGTGCGCGACATCGCCGTCGAGCTGGTCAAGCTCTACTCGGCGCGTATGGCTTCGAAGGGCCATGCCTTCGGTCCCGACACGCCGTGGCAGCGCGAGCTGGAGGAGGCGTTCCCGTTCGCGGAGACCCTCGACCAGCTGCAGACGATCGATGAGATCAAGGCCGACATGGAAAAGCCGATCCCCATGGACCGGCTGCTGTCGGGCGATGTCGGCTTCGGCAAGACCGAGGTGGCCGTCCGTGCCGCGTTCAAGGCGATCCAGGACGGCAAGCAGGTCGCGATGCTCGTGCCGACGACGCTGCTGGTCAAACAGCACCTCGAGACCTTCACCGAGCGCTTCGCCGGGTTCCCGGTCAAGGTGCGGGCGCTGTCGCGCTTCCAGACCGACAAGCAGGCCCGCGACACGCTCGCCGGCCTCACCGACGGCACCGTCGACATGGTCATCGGCACCCATCGCATCCTCACCGAGAAGGTCATCTTCAAGGACCTCGGTCTCATGATCATCGACGAGGAGCAGCGGTTGGGCGTCGAGCTCAAGGACCAGCTGAAGAAGCTCAAGACCAACGTCGACATCCTCGCGATGAGCGCGACCCCCATCCCGCGCACCCTCGAGATGGCGGTCACCGGCATCCGCGAGATGTCGACCCTGCAGACCCCGCCCGAGGACCGGCATCCGATTCTCTCCTACGTGGGCCCGCGCAACGACAAGCAGATCGCCGCCGCAATCCGCCGCGAGCTGCTGCGCGAGGGGCAGGTCTTCTACGTCCACAACCGCGTGCAGTCGATCCAGCGCGTGGCCGCCCAGCTGAGCGAGCTCGTGCCCGAGGCGCGCATCGCCGTCGCCCACGGGCAGATGGGCGAGCACGCCCTCGAACAGGTCGTCGACGACTTCTGGGAGCGTCGCGCCGACGTGCTGGTCTCGACCACGATCGTGGAGACGGGCTTGGACATCGCCAACGCCAACACGATCATCATCGACCGCGCCGACAAGTACGGGCTCAGCCAGCTGCACCAGCTGCGCGGACGCGTGGGGCGCGCCCGCGAGCGCGCCTATGCGTACTTCCTCTACGACGAGAACAAGCCGCTCAGCGAGACGGCGGCCGACCGGCTCGAGACCATCGCGGTCAACAACGACCTCGGCAGCGGCATGCAGGTCGCGCTGAAAGACCTCGAGATCCGTGGCGCCGGCAACCTGCTGGGGGCAGAGCAAGCCGGGCACATCGCCGGCGTCGGGTTCGACCTCTATCTGCGCATGATCGGTGAGGCCGTCGCGACCTTCCGCGGCGAAGAGACCGAGGGCCCGGCCGAACTGCGCCTCGAACTGCCCGTGCAGGCCCGGATCCCCGAGGGCTACATCGACAGCGAACGCCTGCGGCTGGAGGCGTACCAGAAGCTGTCGGCCGCGGCATCGGTCACCGCCGCCGACGAGGCCATCGATCTCGTCCGTGACGAGCTGGCCGACCGCTACGGCGAGCCGCCCGCCGAGGTGCAGGGGCTGTTCGATGTCGCACGACTGCGGCGCCGGGCCGCGCACGCGGGCCTGACCGACGTCGTGGCGATGGGGCCGAACCTGCGCATCGCGCCGGCACATCTGCCCGACTCGATGCAGGTGCGGCTGCGGCGCCTGCACCCCAAGGCGAAGCTGCTGGCCGGCGGCGATGCAATGATCGTGCCGCTACCGACCGCCGGGGGAGAGGCCCTGGCCGACGCCGACCTGATCGCCTGGACCGGTCAGCTGCTGGAGCAGCTGTTTCCGCCGCCCAAGCCCGAAGCCGCCGCCGGCTGAGCCCGAGCCGCCTGCCGGTCAGCCTGAGCCGTCGCGGCTCGAGCCCGAGCCGCCTACCGGCTCAGCCTGATCCGCCGCCGCTGAGCCACCCGCAGACCCGGCGTGTCACAGTACCTGCGGGTTCGTGCGCTGGTATCCCGCGTCTTGTGTGACATGCCCAATGCGCGTGTCGCAGAAGATGCGGGTTCGGTGGGTGCTCGGTCGCTACTTCTGGGACATGCCGAGCGGCCGGCGGGGGTGTCACAGTACCTGCGGGTTCGCGCACCGGCATCCCGCGCCTTGTGTGACGTGCCCAGTGCGCGTGTCACGGAAGATGCGGGTTCGGTGGATGTCCGGTCGCTCCTTCTGTGCAACGCCGAGCGGCCGGCGGGGGTGTCACAGTTCCTGCGGGTTCGTGCGCCGGCATCCCGCGTCTTGTGTGACATGCCCGGCGCGCGTGTCACGGAAGATGCGGGTTCGGTGGGTGCTCGGCCGCTACTTCTGGGACATGCCGAGCGGCCGGCGGGGGTGTCACAGTACCTGCGGGTTTGTGCGCCGGCATCCGCGCCTTGTGTGACATGCCCGGCGGGGGTGTCACAGTACCTGCGGGTTCGTGCGCCGGCATCCCGCGTCTTGTGTGACACGCCGAGCGGCCGGCGGGGTGCGTGGGGTCAGATGACGCCCTGAGCGACCATCGCGTGGGCGACGCGCTCGAAACCGGCGCAGTTGGCGCCCACGACGTAGTCGCCGGGGTGGCCGTAGCGCGCGGCGGCGTCGAAGGCGGCGTCGTGGACGTCCTTCATGATCGACTGCAGCTTGGACTCGCTGTCGGAGAAGCTCCAGCGCTGGCGTGCCGCGTTCTGGCTCATCTCGAGCGCCGAGGTGGCGACACCGCCGGCGTTGGCGGCCTTGCCGGGTGCGAACAGCACGCCCGCGTTCTGGAACGCGGCGACCGCGCCGGGGGTGGTCGGCATGTTGGCGCCTTCGGCCACGACGTGTGCGCCGCCGGCGATCAGCGCGTGGGCCGCGTCCTCATCGAGCTCATTCTGCGTGGCCGAGGGGAGGATGATCTCGCCCGGCACCTCCCACGGCTGCGCGCCGGGGACGAATCGCGCACCCGGGCGGTGCATCACGTACTCCGAGATGCGCGCGCGCTGAACCTCCTTGAGCTGGCGCAGCAGTGCCACGTCGATGCCCGCCTCGTCGACGATGTAGCCCGACGAGTCCGATGCCGTGACCGGCAGGCCGCCGAGCTGGCGGGCCTTGTCGATCGCGTAGATGGCCACGTTTCCCGAGCCCGACACGATGACGCGCTTGCCTTCGAAGGACTCGCCGTGCACGGCGAGCATCTCCTGTGCGAAGAACACCGTGCCGTAGCCAGTGGCCTCGGTGCGCACTTCGGCGCCGCCCCACTGCACGCCCTTGCCGGTGAACATGCCGGACTCGTGGCGGTTGGTGATCTTGCGGTAAGTGCCGAAGAGGTAGCCGATCTCGCGCGCGCCGACGCCGATGTCACCGGCGGGAACGTCGGTGTGCTCGCCGAGGTGGCGCCACAGCTCGCTCATGAACGACTGGCAGAAGCGCATGACCTCGGCATCCGACCGCCCGTGCGGGTCGAAGTCGCTGCCGCCCTTGGCGCCGCCGATGCCCTGACCGGTCAGCGCGTTCTTGAAGATCTGCTCGAAGCCCAGGAACTTGATGATCGACAGGTTCACCGACGGGTGGAACCGCAGGCCGCCCTTGTACGGGCCCAGCACCGATGAGAACTGGATGCGGAAGCCGCGGTTGACCTGCATCTTGCCGGTGTCATCGATCCACGGCACGCGGAACATGATCTGGCGCTCGGGCTCGACGATGCGCTCGAGGATGCCGTTCTCGGCGAACTGCGGGTGCTCCTCGACGACCGGGGCGATCGATTCGAGCACCTCGTGGACGGCCTGCTGGAACTCCGGCTCGTGGGGGTTGCGGGCAACCACGCTGTCGAAGACATCACGGACGGCGGGGGGCAGGGCAACGAGGGTTTCAGGCACAGGTGGAGCTTTCTTGCCGAGGGTCTTGGGTCCCCTTTGCGCGACTGCGACGGCGCTGATGCGTCCCTGCCCTGCGGGTTCACGGGGCGGTCGAGGGCCTGCGGGGTGAGCGGCCGACACGGGGCACGCGGAATGCGTGGTGCACCAAAAGGGGTCGATACACCATAACCCCTCTCGCCGGGTTCGTCGGATTCGATGTCACAGGCCGCGCTACGCTGACGGCAACGGGCGAGGGTGCCCGGGAAGGAGACACCGTGCAATTCGAGCATCTCGGGGCGTCGCCCCGCATCCATCCCGACGCCGTGATCGCGCCGACGGCGGTGATCTCCGGCGATGTGACGATCGGGGCGGGATGTCAGGTGCTCCACGGCGCGGTCATCACCGCAGAGGGCGGTCCGATCACCCTCGGCGACAACGTCATCGTCATGGAGAACGCGCTGGTGCGTGCCAGCGCCGCCCACCCCGTGCACGTCGGATCACACGTGCTGGTGGGGCCGATGGCATCCGTGTCGGGGGCCACCATCGCTGACGAGGTGTTCCTGGCCACCGGGACGCGGGTGTTCAACGGCGCACGCATCGGCAGCCACAGCGAGGTGCGCATCAACGCGGTCGTCCACCTGCGCACGGTGCTGCCGGCCGAGTCGGTCGTGCCCATCGGCTGGGTCGCGGTGGGCGACCCGGCGCAGCTGCTGCCGCCGGAGAAGCACGAAGAGATCTGGGCGCTGCAGCACGAACTCGACTTCCCCGGGTACGTGTTCGGACTCGACCGGGACACCCCCGACCTGATGGTGCAGCTCGCCGAACGCTACGGCGCCTCCCTGGCGCGGCACCGCGACGATCGCCGCATCGACTGAGCGCGACGAGCGCCGCATCGACTGATCGCGACGACCGCCGCATCGACTGATCGCGACGACCGCCGCGTGGACGGGATCGCGACGAGCGCCGCGCCGACGGGACCGCGACCGCCGCGCCGACGGGAACGCGCGACGGTGGCGGCGGATCACCCGGTGTTCTGCAGTCCCGCCGCGACGCCCGAGACCGACAGCAGCAGCAGTCGCTGCCACTGCTCGGGCACCTCGCCCGACGTGCTGCGCAGGGTGCGCAGCGCGCGCAGCTGCAGCAGCGAGAGCGCGTCGACGTAGGGGCTGCGCATCTTGACGGCGCGCTGCAGCACCGGCTTGTGGGCCAGCAGCTCACCGCCGCCGGCCACGCGCACCACCCACTCGCGGGTCAGCGCCATCTCGGTCATCACGAGCTCGGCCAGGTCGTCGCGGTCGCCCAGTTCGAGATAGCGGCGGGCGATGCGCGCGTCGGACTTCGCCAGGCTCATCGCGACGTTGTCGATCACGGTGCGCAGCAGCGGCCACTGCGCGTAGGCCTCGCGCAGCAGTTCCTCGTCGCCGACGGCGGCCAGCGCCGAGCCCAGACCGAACCAGCCGGCCAGGTTGATGCGCGCCTGCGACCACGCGAACACCCACGGGATCGCCCGGAGGTCTTCGAGCGACTCGACCGACAGCCCACGGCGGGCCGGCCGCGAACCCAGCGCGAGCAGCCCCACCTCTTCCATCGGGGTGACCGTGGCGAACCACGCGGCGAAGCCGGGGTCCTTCACCAGCGAGAAGAACCGCTCGCGCGAAGCGACATCCATCGTGCGGGCGATCGGGGCGAACCGCTCGGCGGCGGCACGGTTGCGCTGCTCGTTCGAGGGGCTGGATGCCAGGAGGGTGGCCGCCGCGACCTGATCGATGTGCCGCATGGCGATGGCCGGCTCGCCGTAGCGCGCGAAGATGACCTCGCCCTGTTCGGTGAGCTTGAAACGCCCGTCGACCGAGTGCGGCGGCTGCGCGAGGATCGCGGAATTGGCCGGGCCGCCGCCGCGGCCCAGCGCCCCGCCGCGCCCGTGGAACAGCGTCAGCTCGATGCCGCGGCGCTGCGCCCACGCGCCGATCTGCGCCTGGGCCTCGTACAGCGCCAGGTTCGCGGCGACGGGGCCGACGTCCTTGGACGAGTCGGAGTAGCCCAGCATGACCTCGAAACGGTTGCCGGCGGCGGCCAGGCGCGCGGCGAATGCCGGGTGGTCGACGATCTCGTCGAGGATCGCCGGCGCCGCCTGCAGGTCGGCGAAGGTCTCGAACAGGCCGATCACGTCGAGCACGGGCGGCGTGCCCTGCGGGCCGACGGCGTAGCGGGCCAGTTCGTGCACGGCGGCGAGGTCGTCGGCCGACTGGGTGAACGAGACGATGTAGCGTCCCGCGGCGCGGGGGCCGAAGCGCTTCTGCAGGTGCGCGATCGCACGGAAGACCTCGAGCACCTCCTGCGCCTGGTCGCTGAGCGCTGTGCCGGCGCGGCACTCGGCGAGCACCTTCGCGTGCACGGCCGAGTGCTGGCGGACCTCGAGCTCGGCCAGGTGGAACCCGAAGGTCTCCACCTGCCACAGCAGCTGCTGCAGATGCCCGAACGCCTGGCGCGGGGCGCCGGCGGCCGCCAGTGAACCCTGCACGGTGCGCAGGTCGGCCAGCAGATGCTCGGGGTCGCGATAGGCCAGGTCGGCGTCGCGGGTGCGCGTGGCCACGATGCGGCGGGTCAGCAGCAGCAGCACCGCCTTGTGCGGCTCTTTGTCGGCACGTTTGCGGGCATCGGCGGCGCCGTCCTCGTCGGCGGCGGCCAGCCGCTGCCACAGCGCCGTCAGCTCGGCGCTGGGCGGTGTCGATTCGGCCGAGGTGGTCACCGTCCGTGCGATGCGCTCGGCGCTGTGCTCGAGCCCGCGCAGCACGTGCTCGGCGGCGATGGCCGCGGCCTTCTTGGTGACCGCGGCGGTGACGAACGGGTTGCCGTCGCGGTCGCCGCCCACCCAGGTTCCCAGCCGCACGAACGGACGCACGATGGGGGAGCGGGCGCCGGCGGCGGTGCCCTGCAGGGCGTCGTCGACGCGGCGGTAGACGTGCGGCACGGCCGTGTACAGGGTCTCGTCGAACACGGCCATGATGGCTCGCACCTCGTCGACCGGGCTCGGCTTGGCCGCGCGCAGCGGTGCGGTGCGCCACAGCGTGTCGATCTCTTCGAGCAGACGGCGCTGCGCACGGCGACGAGCGGCCCCGTCGGCGGGGGCGGCGTCGTACTCGCGCAGCAGCCGGGCCACGCGGCGGATCGAATTGGATACCGCGCGGCGGCGCGCCTCGGTGGGGTGAGCGGTGAACACCGGCTGGAACCGCAGGTCGCGCAGCCGGCGGGCGGCCTCGTCCGCGCCGACCTCAGCAGACAGGTGGGCGAAGGCCGCGATGACCGAGTCCCCGGCATCCTGCGAGTCGGGCCGGCCGTCGCGTTCGGCGAGCGCCCGCACCCGCTGGTTCTCCTCGGCGAGGTTCACCAGGTGGAAGTAGACCGTGAAGGCGCGGGCGACCTCGTGTGCGCGGGCGACCGAGAACGACTCGGCGATCTGCTCGGCGTGGGCGAAGGCGGCCGGCGACTCATCGGTGTAGGCGTCGATGGTCGCGCGGCGCAGCCGCTCGACATCTTCGAACAGACCGGGAGATCCGCTCTCACGCAGAATGCGGCCGAGCAGACCCCCCAGCAGGCGCACGTCGGCGCGCATCCGCTCGGGCAGCTCTTGTTCGGCGTCGCCGCGGCCGACCAGATCGAGGGCTTCGGTGGGGGTGGGTTCGGGCATGCCTTCAACGCTAACCGGCTGTCGGCGCGTCCCGGTCACGCGTTACGCTCGGTAGCGGTGAGCCGGGAAGTCTGGTCGGTGCCTGTCCGGCGACCCCGAAGGAATCCCATGCGCCTGCTCCGTTCCGAACGCTTCCCCGCCCTCATGCTGCTGAGCGCCGCCGTGGTGGGACTGGTGGTGGCCAACTCCGCGGCAGGCGAGGCGGCGCTGTCGCTCCGTGCGGCCCCCATCGGCATCCCGGGCGTGTTCACGCTGTCGGTCGGTCACGTCATCGCCGACCTGCTGCTGGCGGTGTTCTTCTTCGTCGTGGCCGTCGAGCTGCAGTTCGAACTCACGCGCGGCCAGTTGAACACGCCCCGCAAGGCGCTGCAGCCGGCCATCGCCGCCACCGGAGGTGTGGTCGTGCCGATCATCGTCTTCGTGCTGTTCGCCCGCGGTACCGAGGCGGCCTCGGGCTGGCCGATCCCCACCGCGACCGACATCGCGTTCGCGCTGGGCGTGCTCGCGGTGTTCGGACGCGGGCTGCCGTCGGGCCTGCGGATCTTCCTGCTCGCGCTGGCGATCCTCGACGACATCGTCGGCATCGTGTTCATCGCCGTGCTGTTCACCACCGACATCGACTTCGGCATGATCGTCGCGGCGGTCGTCTCGCTGGCGGTGTTCGGCGTGCTCAGCCGCATGCTCGACTCGCGCACCCGGCTGCCGATCGCCGTCGCGATGTTCGTGGTCGCGGTGGCGACGTGGTACTTCGTGTATCAGGCCGGCATCCACGCCACCATCGCTGGCGTCGCATTGGGACTGGTCATGGTGCAGACCCCGGCGCTGCGGGTGCGGCACGTGCTCGAGCCGTGGGTGAATGCACTGGTGCTGCCGCTGTTCGCGTTCTCGTCGGCGCTCGTGGTGATCCCGGCCGTGTCGCCGCGTGAACTGTCGCCGGCGTTCTGGGGCGTGGTGGTCGCGCTGCCGGTGGGCAAGATCATCGGCATCACCGTGGCGGGGTGGATCTCGCAGCGTGTGGGACGGCGCGACGGCGACGCACCCCTGCCGCTGGGGGACCTGCTGGCCGCCGGCGCCTTGGGCGGGATCGGCTTCACGGTGTCGCTGCTGCTGGCAGAGCTGGCCTTCGCGGGGGATGCCGGAACCCGTGACCAGGCCACGCTCGGCGTGCTGGTGGGCTCCACCATCTCGCTCGTACTGGCCGGAGTGCTCGTATCGTGGCGGTCATGGCACTACCGACGCAATCCGATCCCGGCGACGACGTGACCGGCGCGATCGATCCGCTGCGTGAGGCGGCCGAGACGATGCGCGCGGTGCGCGAGAGATGCGTGTGGTCGCAGCAGATGACCCACCGCGAGCTGGTGCCCTACCTCGTCGAGGAGTCGGCCGAGCTCATCGACGCCGTCGAGGGCGGCAGTCGTGACGACCTGCGCGAAGAGCTCGGCGACCTCCTGTGGCAGGTGCTCTTCCACGCCGAGATCGCTGCGCGCGACGGTGAGGAGCCGTTCGGCATCGACGACGTGGCTCGGGGATTGACCGCCAAGATGGTGCGCCGGCATCCCCATGTCTTCGGTGATGCGGTCGCGACCACGCCCGACGAGGTCCTCGTGCACTGGAACGCCGCCAAGGCCGCAGAGAAGCGCACGCGCACGAGTGTGCTCGACGGCGTCTCCGCCCACATGCCCTCGCTCGCCCACGCCCAGAAGCTGCTCTCGCGCGCCGCGCGCCTGCCCGCCCCCGCCGCCCCCCAGTCCGCCCCTCAGCCCGCCTCCCAGACCGCGAGAGAACAACGGCCGGACGAGAGGACGGGTGATACCCGCACTCTCGGCGCTCAGATGTTCTCTCGCGGGGAGGGGGACGCGCAGCCGGCGACGGAGGCGGAGCTCGGTGACGCGCTGCTGCGGTTGGTCGCCACGGCGCGCAGCCGCGGGTGGGATGCCGAGCGCGCGCTGCGCGAACGACTGCGGCTGCTCGAGCAGGAGATCCGGGCGGCCGAAGCGGGGGAGCCCTCGGCGTAGTGGCGGCCCGTCCCGGCCGAGCGGGAGCGACACCCCGGCCGAGGGGACGCGACGCCCGGCCCGACCGTCGCCGGAGGCCCGGCCCGGGCGCGGCGCGGCCGCGAGACCTGGAACAATGGGCCCGTGGCATCCGTGAACCCGCCGCGCGGCATGCGCGACTTCCTCCCCGCTGACAAGGCCCGTCGCGAGCGCGTACTCGCCGTCATCCGCGAGCGCTACCGCGCGCACGGCTTCGACGAGATCGAGACGCCGGTCGTCGAGGACTACGCCCGGCTGCACGCCGGCATCGGCGGCGACAACGAGAAGCTCGCCTTCAACGTGCTCAAGCGGGGTATGGATGCCGAGGCGATCCGTGCTGCCGCCGACGACCCCGCCCAGCTCAGCGACCTGGGGCTGCGGTACGACCTGACGGTGCCGCTGGCCCGGTTCTACGCGACGCACCGCGGCCAGCTGCCCACGGTGTTCCGCGCGATCCAGATCGCGCCGGTGTGGCGTGCCGAGCGTCCGCAGAAGGGCCGCTACCGCCAGTTCGTGCAGTGCGACATCGACATCATCGGCGACGCCTCGGCGCGGGCGGAAGCCGAGCTGCTCGTCGCCGGGCTCGACACCCTCGACGCGCTGGGTCTGGAGGGCGGCTCCATCCGCATCAACGACCGGCGGGCACTCGACGCGATGCTCGACGTCTTCGGCTTCGCCGCCGACGAGCGGCCGGGCGTGCTCATCACGATCGACAAGCTCGACAAGATCGGCCCGGACGGCGTGGTCGCCGAGCTCACCGAGCGCGGCGCGAATGCCGGCGCCGTGGCGGCCTTCCGCGCCTTCCTCCTGCGGCCGCAGACCCTCGAGCACCTGCCGTTCGGCGAGGCGCAGATCCGCAAGGCGCTGCCCGAGGGCGTCGCCGACGACGTCATCGCACACCTGGTCGGCATCGGTGATGCCGTCGCCGCCGCACGCACCACCGACCAGCCCGGGGCAGTGCCCCTCGTGTTCGACCCGTTCCTGGTGCGCGGCATGGGCTACTACACCGGCACGATCTTCGAACTCGCGCACCCGTCGGTGGACTACTCGCTCGGCGGCGGCGGCCGATACGACGGCATGATCGGCCGCTTCCTCGGCCAGGACGTGCCCGCTGTGGGCTTCTCGTTCGGTTTCGAGCGGCTCGTCGAGCTCGTCGCGGCCGATCAAGGGGATGCCGGTGCCTCGGTCGTGCTGGTCCACGACCGTGACGTGCCCGTGGCCGAGCTCACGGCGCTCAAAGCCGCGCTGATCGCCGAGGGCGCCCGGGTGCGCCTGGAGCAGCGTACGAAGAACCTCAAAGCTCTGCTCGAGCGTGCCGCCGCCGACGGCTACACGTCGTTCGCCCCCGTGTCGGCGGGCACCACCCGCGCGGCGCTCGAGGTCAAGCCGCTCGGCTGACCTCCGGCATCCACCTGTCACCTCGGCGCGTCGAGCGTTCACCGACCGCCGCTTCGGCGAGAGAACAACGCACGGACGAGGGTGCGGGTGAACCCCATCCTCTCGGCCACCCGCTGTTCTCTCGCGGCGGAGGCGGGGCGGTGGTAGCGTGCCGAGCACGGCAGCGCGGACACACCCGTCCCGCACACCGGGAGCGGAGGAACGCCATGGCCGACACATCGCCCCGAGCCACCCCGGCCCGGGCTTCCCGCGAGGAATGGACCGGGCAGATCGGGTTCATCATCGCCGCGATCGGGTCGGCGGTCGGTCTCGGCAACATCTGGCGCTTTCCGGGCGTCGCGTACGAGAACGGCGGGGGAGCGTTCCTGATCCCGTACCTGGTCGCGCTGCTGACCGCCGGCATCCCGATCCTGTTCCTCGACTACGCGATCGGACACCGGTTCCGTGGGGCGGCACCGACGGCGTTGCGCCGGCTGGGCGGCCGGGCGGGGCGCTGGCTCGAGTCGCTCGGGTGGTTCCAGGTCGCGATCGCCTTCGTCATCGGCCTGTATTACACCGTCGTGATCGCGTGGGCGGTGAGCTACTTCATCTTCTCGTTCGACCAACGCTGGGGCGACGAGCCGGCGGCGTTCTTCACCGGTGAGTACCTCCGGGTGAGTGACCCCGGCTTCAGCCTCGAGTTCGTCCCCGCCGTGCTCATCCCGCTCGCGGCCATCTGGATCATCACGATCATCGTCATGGCCGCCGGCGTGGCCAAAGGGCTGCAGCGTGCCAACGCCTGGGCCCTGCCGGTGCTGCTGGTGGCCTTCCTCATCCTCGTGGTCCGCGCGCTCTTCCTCGACGGCGCCGCCGACGGCCTCAACGCCCTGTTCACACCCGACTTCGCCGCGCTCGCCGACCCGAACGTGTGGATCGCGGCGTACAGCCAGATCTTCTTCTCGCTGTCGATCGCCTTCGGCATCATGATCACCTACGCCTCGTACCGCCGGCGTCGTTCCAACCTGACCAGCCCGGGTCTGGTGGTGGCGTTCGCGAACTCCTCCTTCGAGATCCTGGCCGGCATCGGCGTGTTCGCCACCCTCGGGTTCTTCGCCTTCCAGCAGGGCGTGGCCGTCGACGAGCTCGAAAATCTCACCGGGGTCGGGCTGTCGTTCATGACGTTCCCCGCGATCGTGTCGCAGATGCCCGGCGGTGCTTTGTTCGGGTGTCTGTTCTTCGGGTCGCTGGCCTTGGCCGGCTTCACCTCGCTGGTGTCGGTGCTGCAGGTGGTGTCGGCGGCCGTGCAGGAGAAGTTCGGCCTTTCGGTGCGCACGGCGGCCGTCGGCGTCGGCGTCGTCTCGGCCGTCCTGTCGATCCTCGGATTCTCGACCACGACCGGTCTGCTGGCGCTGGATGTGGTGGACCAGTGGGCCAACAACGTCGGCATCGTCGCGTCGGCGGTGCTCATGACCATCCTCGTGATGTGGGTGCTGCGGCGCGGCCCCGAACTGCGCGACCACCTCAACGCGGTGTCCACGTTCCGTGTCGGGCGGTCGTGGCTCGCGCTGGTCGGCATCCTCGCGCCCATCGTGCTGGGCTACATGCTGATCTCGCGCATCATCACCCTCATCGTGGACGGCTACTCCGAGCTACCCGGCTGGTATCTCCTGCTGTTCGGCTGGGGAGCGGTCGCCGTCATCGTCATCCTCGCCGTCGTCGCCTCGCTACTGCCCTGGCGCCGCTCGCCCGATGAGTACCGGCCCTGGCCGGCGCTGCCACCCACGTACGCGAAGGAGGGGGCGCTGTGACCACGATCGCCATCATCTTCCTGATCATCTCGATCGTGCTGGTCTGGGGCGGGCTGGTCGCCAGCGCGCTGTTCCTGCGTCGCCGCCCCGAGCGGGCCGCGTATCCCGTGGGCGGGATCGACGATCACCGCGAGGATGCCGGGATCATCGAGCACGACACCTGATCAGCCGCGGCGCCGCAGCCGGATGAGCCGGTAGCCGACACCGACGACGACGACCAGTACGCCGGCGACGACCGCCTGCCACGGCAGGGTGACGGCCAGCACGCCGCAACCGACCCCGCCGATCATCTGCAGGACGCGCGGGTACCGCCGCGCGGATCCGTGCTGACCGAACGCGGCGATGTTCGCGATGAGGTAATACAGCAGCACGCCGAGCGAGGAGAATCCGATCGCCAGCCGCAGTTCGGCGAACGTGACGACGACGACCACGATGGCCACGGCGGCCGCCTCGGCGCGATGGGGCACCCGCCAGCGGGGGTGCACCGCGGCCAGTCCCCGCGGCAGGTCCCCCTCACGCGCCATCGCGAACCCGGTACGGCCGATGCCCGCGATCAGCGCGAGGAGCGCGCCCAGACAGGCCGCGGCGGCACCGATCCGGGCCACCGGCTCGACCCACGGCCAGCCCGAGGCCGCCGCCATCGCCGCGACGGGGTCGGCGGTGGCGGCCGTGCCCTCGGGACCGAGCACCCGCAGCACGGTCACCGCGACCACGGCGTAGACGGCCAGCGCGCCGATGAAGGCACCCACGATCGCCCGGGGGATCGTGCGGGACGGATCGCGCACCTCCTCACCCAGGGTCGCGATGCGCGCGTAGCCGGCGAATGCGAAGAAGATCAGTCCGGCCGACTGCAAGATGCCGTACCAACCGGCATCCCCCAAGCCGTGCAGCACCGGAACGGCCGCGGTGGGGGATGCCGCCGTCCCCGCTGCCACGGCGATCGCCAATGCCGAGAGCACGACCACGACGACGATCCGTGTCGCCAGTGCGGTGCGGGTGATGCCGAACCAGTTGACCGCCCCGAGCGCCACGACCGCGACCGCGGCCACCGGGCGTTCCCACCCGGCCGGTGCGGCGTACACGGCGAAAGTCAGCGCCATCGCGGCGCAGCTGGCGAGCTTTCCGATGACGAAGCCCCAGCCGGCCACGAAGCCCCACCAGGGCCCGAGCTCCGCGCGCCCGTATGCGTAGACGCCGCCCGAGGTCGGATGCACCGCAGCCAGCTGCGCCGTCGAGGTGGCGTTGCCGAAGGCGACGACCGCCGCAATGCCCAGTCCGATCAGCAGCCCCGTGCCCGCCGCTGCCGCAGCCGGTGCGAACACCGCGAACACGCCCGCCCCGATCATCGACCCGAGGCCGATGAGCACGGCGTCGCCGAGGCCGAGCCGGCGCGACAGCGAAGGGGTGGTCATGGGCCGAACCCTAACGGGTCGAGGCGAACGCGCGGCGCACCCGCCGGTCTCAGCGGGTCGCGGCTTCGGTGATCCGCTTCTTCTCCCGTACGTACACCTCGCGCCGCACGCGGGCCACGACGTCGCCGCCGGCATCGGTGATCTCCGTCTCGAACCACTCGAGCACCTTCGCGCCGCCCCGGGCGCGTTCGCGAAGCTCGGCCGCCTTCTCGCGCGAGACCGCGAACTGCGCCGTCAGCACGCCGCGCCCGGGCTTGACGAACTCGATCTCTCCGCGGGTGTCCCACACGACGTAGTCGCGGCCGAGCTGATGCATCACGAGCATGAAGAAGTACGGGTCGGTCATTGCCGACATCGACCCGCCGAACGCGGTCTTCACGTAGTTGCGGGTGAAGACGTTGACGTGCAGCTGCACCGTCGCCGACGTCCAGTCCTCGGCGAATCGCTTCACCCGGATGCCGGTGAACAGGTTGGGTATCCACAGGCTCATGCCGATGGCGAGCTGCCGAGGAGTGATGCGCATGGATGCCAGTCTGCTGGGCGGCGTGCCCGTTTCGCATCTCGGTCGGGCGCGTGCGGGCAAACTGTTCTAGTTGTTATAGAATTGACGCATGCTCTTGCGCGTCGACCCGACCAGTGCGGCGCCGCTGTTCGCGCAGATCGCCGCGTCGATCCGCATGGACGCGGCGGCCGGGCGGCTGCGTCCGGGGGAGCGGCTTCCCGCCGCCCGGGATGTCGCGACGGCTCTCGGAGTCAACCTGCACACCGTGCTCCACGCCTATCAGGATCTGCGCGACGAGGGGCTGATCGAGATGCGCCGCGGCCGCGGCGCCGTGCTGACCGAGACGGTGACGCATCTCACGACGCTGCACGGCGACATCGTCGCGCTCGCCGCCAAGGGACGCGCACTCGGGCTCCCGGCCGAGACCCTCGCCGCCTTGCTCACAGACGCCGTCCGCACCGAGGAGACGCCGCATGCCCGTTGAAACCCGCCGCATTGTGACCCGCTTCGCGGTCGTCGCCGTCGCGCTGCCCGCCGTGATCGTGACGACCGGTGTCGTGATGATGCTCACGGCACTGCCCGCACTTCCCGATCCGGTTGCGACGCACTGGGGGGTCACCGGAACCCCCGATGGGTTCGGTCCGGTGTGGCTGCCGATCGTGATGCTGACCGCTGTCGGACTCGGGCTGCCCGCGCTGCTGGGTCTGCTGACCCTGCCTGCTCTGCGGCGCAGCGAGCGCGGCGGCGCGTACCGGTTGCTGGGAGCGACGGCGCTGGGTCTGTCGAGCTTTCTGACCGTCCTGGTGGCGGTATCGACGATGCGGCAGGCCGGGCTGACCGACGCCGCCGCCGGGCCGCAGATCTGGGGGCCGCTGGCGATCGCCGCGGCCGCCGGCGCCGCCGGAACCGCCCTCGGGTGGTTCCTGCAGCCGCGGCAGCGCTTCGAACCGACGCCGCTCGATCCGGCGGTGCCGATGAAGCTTTCCACGGGGGAGCGGGTGATCTGGCTGCAGCGCGCGACGATGTCGCGCTCGGGCACCATCGTCCTGCTCGCAGCCCTCGGCCTGACGGGTGCCGTGACCGTGACCGTCGCCGTGGTCGCCGCCGAGGCCGTCACCGTGTGGCTCACGTCGGTGCTGATGGTGCTGCTGAGCCTGCTCGTCGCCGCCAATCTCGTCTTCCACGTGCGCGTCGACGACCAGGGCCTCACGGCGACCTCGGCGCTCGGCTGGCCGCGCACGCGGGTGCCTCTCGAAGATGTCGCCCACGCCGCCGTCGTGGAGGTGAATCCCATGGCCGATTTCGGCGGATGGGGGCTGCGGTGGGCGCCGACGGGACGGTTCGGTCTCGTGCTGCGCACCGGCCCCGGCATCGAGGTGCGCCGGCGCAGCGGCAAGTCCTTCACCGTCACGGTGGACGACGCGGCTACCGGTGCCGCCCTGCTGAGCGGGCTGGCCGAGCGTGCGGCGGCGACGGGCGCAGCGGAGGCCGGCCGATGACGGCGGCACACGGCGCCCTCGGAGGCGCCGCACCCCACCGCGTGCCCTGGCGCGCCGTCGGCGTCTTCGTCGCGACCTCGTTCGTGCTGGCGTGGGCTCCTTCGCCGAGCAGCTCGCCACGGTCGTTCCCGAAGGCACGCCGCTGCCGCCGGTACAGCTGCTGGTGGCCGCGCAGCTGGCGATCATCCCAGGGGTGTGCCGCTGGGCTGGCTCCGGCTGCGCAGCGCGTCGGTGTGGCCGGCCGCCCTCGCGCACGGGTCGCTCAACGCCGTTGCCGGACTTGTGGTGCTGCTCGTCGCAGCCGGTCAGACGCCCGACCCGGCGCTGGTCGGCCCGCTGGGTGTCGTGTCGTGGGCGGTGCTGGCCGTCGTGGTGGCCGTGCTGGTGGCGACCGGGCAGTTCCGGCGGCGCCCCCAACCGGGCCAACGCTGACCGCACGCGCCTTGACGCGCCGCGGGCGGCCCGATTGGCTGAGCGCATGACCGATCCGACTCCCGACGGCTGGCGCGCCGTCGACCGTTATTTCAGTGACACACTCGTCGGGCACGATCCGGCTCTCGAGGCCGCGGTCGCCCGCCAGCAGAATGCCGGGATGCCGGCGATCGAGGTGGCGCCGGTCAACGGCAAGTTCCTGCATCTGCTGGCCCGTATCGCCCGGGCGCGGCGCGTCCTGGAGGTGGGCACGCTGGGCGGCTACTCCACGACGTGGCTGGCGCGGGCGCTTCCCGCCGACGGCACCGTGACCACGATCGAGGCCGAGCCCGCCCACGCCGGCATCGCCCGTCAGAACCTGGAGGCCGCCGGCATCGGTGACCGCGTCCAGATCCTCCAGGGGCGCGCCGCAGACGTGCTGCCGACCCTCGCGGGCACCGAGCCGTTCGACTTCGTGTTCATCGACGCCGACAAGGAGTCCAACACCGTCTATCTCGACTGGGCCGCGCGCCTCGGGCACCCCGGCACCGTGGTGGTCGTCGACAACGTCGGGCGCGGCGGCGCGGTCTCCGACGCCGGCAGCGACCGGCCCGACGTGGTCGGCACACGCGACGCCCTGCAGCTGCTCGGCGCCGACCCGAGATTCGATGCGACGGCCCTCCAGACGCTCGATGCAAAGGGGTGGGACGGCATCGCGGTGGCGGTCGTGGTCTGAACGCATCGGTCATGCACGGCCCGGTGCCCTGTGGCCGTGGCATCCACTTCACTAGACTCGGACGCGGACCGACGACGCTCCCATGATCCACCTTCCACAAGCAAGGAGTCCCCTGTGGCACTGATCGAGGCTGTAGGCGCACGCGAGATCCTGGATTCGCGTGGCAACCCGACCGTCGAAGTGGAGGTGCTGCTCGACGACGGCATCGTCCAGCGCGCGGCCGTCCCTTCCGGCGCATCCACCGGCGCGTTCGAGGCGTACGAGCTGCGCGACGGCGACAAGGGCCGTTACGGCGGCAAGGGCGTGCTCAAGGCGGTTTCGGCCGTCATCGACGAGCTCGGCCCCGCGATCGAGGGCGTCGAGGCGAGCGACCAGCGCGTCGTCGACGAGATCCTCATCGCCACCGACGGCACCGACAACAAGTCGCGTGCCGGCGCCAACGCGATCCTGGGCGTGAGCCTGGCAGTGGCCAAGGCCGCCGCCGACAGCGCCGACCTGCCGCTGTTCCGCTACCTGGGCGGACCGAACGCGCACATTCTGCCCGTGCCGCTGTTCAACGTCATCAACGGTGGCGAGCATGCCGACAACGGCATCGACATGCAGGAGTTCTTCCTCGCACCCATCGGCGCCGAGAGCTTCTCCGAGTCGCTGCGCTGGGGCACCGAGGTCTACCACGTCCTCAAGGGCGAGCTGAAGGCGGCCGGCTTCGCGACCGGCCTCGGCGACGAGGGCGGCTTCGCCCCCGACCTGCCCAGCAACCGCGAGGGCCTGGACTTCCTGATCCGCGCGATCGAGAAGGCCGGCTTCACCCCCGGCAGCGACATCGCGCTGGGCCTGGACGTGGCGGCGACCGAGTTCTTCAACGACGGCGTGTACCGCCTCGACAACAAGGACTGGACCGCCGCCGAGCTCATCGAGTACTACGTGGGCCTGGTGGGCGACTACCCGATCGTCACGATCGAAGACGCGCTGGCCGAGGACGACTGGGACAACTGGAAGGCGCTCACCGACGCGCTGGGCACCAAGACCCAGCTGGTCGGCGACGACCTGTTCGTCACCAACCCCGAGCGGCTGGCCGACGGCATCGCCCGCGGCGTGGCCAACTCGCTGCTGGTGAAGGTGAACCAGATCGGCACCCTCTCCGAGACGCTGGATGCCGTCGACATGGCCCACCGTGCCGGGTACACCGCGATGCTGTCGCACCGCTCGGGTGAGACCGAAGACACCACGATCGCCGACCTGGCCGTGGCCACCGGTGCGGGTCAGATCAAGTCCGGCGCGCCCGCCCGCAGCGAGCGGGTCGCGAAATACAATCAGCTTCTGCGTATCGAGGAGGAGCTGGGCGAGGCGGCGGAGTTCATCGGCCGCCGGGCGTTCCCGCGTTTCCAGGGCTGATACGCCGCACTGACGACGAGAGGAGGGAGCCGTGGAACGACCGACGGCTCCCTCTTCGCGTACCCCGGCCGCGGGGCGCGCCCCCGCCTCGCGCGCGGCGGTGGCCCGCGCCACGCCGAACGTGGACGTGCGGGACTGGGTCGCGAGGGTGCGGCTGTCGGCCTTCACCGGCATCATGCTGGCCCTGGTGGTGCTCGCGGCGTTCGTCCTCGTGCCCACGATCGGCACCTATGTCGACCAGCAGCAGCGCATCGCCGCTCTCGAAGAGACCGTTCGGCTGACCGAGGCGGAGGTCGCTGCGCTCGAAGGTGAACGCGAGCAGTGGGCCGACCCTGCCTACATCACCTCACAGGCGCGCGAGCGGCTCTACTACGTCAAGCCGGGCGAGGTCGTCTACCTCATCGACGACGATCTGCCGGCCGGCACGGTGCCCGCCGAGCAGACCGCTGTCAGCGACGAGGTCGAAGAGACCGCGAACGACTGGATGTCACAGCTGGTGCGATCGGTGACCGGTGCGGGGCTCGCCCGGTCGGTGAGTGTGACCGGCGGCGACGACGGCTGAACCGGCGACACGCTCGGCATCGCCCCAGCAACGGGCCGGTACCCTGGTGCGGTGCCTCCCACGCTGACTCCCGCCACCGCCGCCGACCTGCAGGCGCTGCGCCGGCAGCTGGGTCGCCCGGCGCGCGGAGTGATCGGCATCGCCGCCCGTTGCGTCTGCGGCAACCCGACGGTCGTGGCGACCGAGCCGCGGCTGCCCGACGGCACGCCGTTTCCCACGTTCTATTACCTCACCCACCCCGGGGCCACCGCGGCCATGTCAGCGCTCGAGGCCACGCACGTCATGCGCGAGCTCAACGACGAACTGACCGAGGACGATGAGCTGGCCGCCGCCTATGCCGCCGCCCACGCCGCCTACCTCGCCGACCGCGCCGCCCACGGCGACGTGCCCGAGATCGACGGCATCTCCGCCGGTGGCATGCCCACGCGAGTGAAGTGCCTGCACGCGGTGGCCGCACACGCGCTGGCCGCAGGGCCCGGCGTCAACCCGATCGGCGATCGTGCGCTCGCCCGTGGCGACTGGTCGCCCCGGCGGTGCACCTGCGCGCACCCGGCCGAGGTGGGGCCGACGCCGTGATGCGC
>JAEXHA010000055.1 GCA_023450335.1 Actinomycetes bacterium
TGCAGTTCGTGTTCGACGGTGACGCGGTCGTGGTCTACGCCGCCGGCTGACCCGGGCCGGTTGCGCCGCGCCACCGGCATCCACCCCTCTCGTCGCCGCACGCAACCCTCTCGTCGCCGCACGCAAGGGGGTGGGAAGCCCTGCGCGGGCCGGGTACCGTGTGCGCCATGGCCAACGTCGCAGAGTACTTCGTCGAGACCTTGACCCGCGTGGGGGTCGACCGCATCTGGGGATTGTCGGGCGACTCGCTCAACGCGTTCACCGAGGCGCTGCGCCGCGACGGCACGATCGAGTGGCTGCACATGCGCCACGAAGAGGCCGCCGCGTTCGCCGCCGGCGCCGACGCCGAGCTGACCGGTGACCTCGCCGTCGTCGCCGGCTCGTGCGGACCGGGCAACCTGCACTTCATCAACGGGCTGTTCGATGCCCACCGCAACCGCGTGCCGGTGCTGGCGATCGCCTCGCACATCCCGTCATCCGAGATCGGGGGAGGGTACTTCCAGGAGACGCACCCGCAAGAGCTGTTCCGCGAGTGCAGCGTCTACTGCGAGATGATCGGCGACCCGTCGCAGCTGCCGTGGGTGCTCGAGATCGCGATGCGCACGGCGGTCGAGAAGCGCGGTGTCGCGGTGGTGGTGGTGCCCGGCGACGTGTTCTTCCAGGAGGCACCCGGCCGCAGGCCCTCGGCGCCGATCCGTCGCACGCTCAGTCGTGTCGTGCCGATCGAGACTGAACTGCGGGCCGCGGCCGACCTGCTCAACGACGCGAAGAAAGTCACCATCCTCGCCGGCGCCGGTGTCGCCGGTGCCCACGACGAGGTGATCGCGCTGGCCGACGCCCTGCAGGCGCCGATCGTGCACGCTCTGCGCGGCAAGGAGCACATCGAGTGGGACAACCCGCACGATGTCGGCATGACCGGCCTGCTGGGCTTCGCGTCGGGCTACCGCGCGATGGACCGCTGCGACGCCCTGCTGATGCTGGGCACGGACTTTCCGTACCGCCAGTTCTTCCCCGAGAAGGCGAAGGTCGTGCAGGTCGACATCCGCGGCGAGCAGCTGGGCCGGCGCACGCCGATCGACATCGGGCTGGTCGGCGGGGTGCGCGAGACGGCCACCGCGCTGCTGCCGTTCATCGAGACCGGGCGCAGCGACCACCATCACACAGACAGCGTCGAGCACTACCGCAAGACCCGCACGCAGCTCGACGAGCTCGCCGTCGACGACGGCAAGACGCCGCTGCATCCGCAGTACGTCGCGCGGCTCATCGACGAGCTCGCCGCGCCCGACGCCGTGTTCACCGCCGACGTGGGCAGCCCGGTCATCTGGGCCGCCCGCTACCTCACGATGAACGGGCACCGGAGGCTGCTCGGATCGTTCATCCACGGTTCGATGGCGAACGCCCTGCCCCATGCCCTGGGTGCGCAGGCGGCCGACCGGTCACGGCAGGTGATCGCCCTGTCCGGCGACGGCGGACTCTCGATGCTCATGGGCGACCTGCTGTCGATCCGCCAGAACAACCTGCCGGTGAAGATCGTCGTGTTCAACAACTCGTCGCTCAACTTCGTCGAACTCGAGATGAAGGCCGCCGGCATCCTCACCTACGGCACGGAGCTGGACAACCCCGACTTCGCCGAGGTGGCCCAGTCGATGGGCATCACCGGCATCCGCGTCGAGAAGGGGGACCAGCTGCGCGACGGGCTCGCGACGGCGCTGGCGATCGAGGGGCCGGCGCTGGTCGATGTCGTCACGGCGCGAGACGAGCTGTCGATCCCGCCGGCGATCACCTTCGCGCAGGCGAAGGGGTTCACGCTGTGGGCGCTGCGCACCGTCATGTCGGGGCGCGGCGACGAACTGATCGACCTGGCCGACACGAACGTGTGGCGACGACTGTTCGGGTGACGTCTGCGGCGGTCAGGCCGCGGCGCGGGTGGGGCGGGGCTCGCAGGGGTGGGTCGCGGAGCGCGCGTCCGTGCCGGGTGCGGGTCAGTGCGCGGCGTCGTACGCCTCGAGCACAGCGGCCGGCACGCGGCCCCGCTCTGAGACGGTGTATCCGTTGTCGGCCGCCCACGCCCGGATCGGCGCGTAGTCACGCTGCCCCGACCGCTTCTGCGTGCGACGACCGGTCGACGCCGCCGCAGACCGGGTCGAGACCGAGCGCGCCGCGGCGACGTACGGCGAAAGGGCATCGCGCAAGGCGGCGGCATTGCTGTCGGTGAGGTCGATCTCGTAGGCGGTGCCGTCGAGCGAGAACAGGACGGTCTCGCCCTCACCCACCTCGAGCACGGTGCCGTCCAGGTCGTCTACGAGCTGGTGCACGATTCGTCGGGCCATGCGTTGAGCCTATCGAGGGTGGATGCCGGGGCGACAGAGCCCGCCCGCGACACGCGGGTCACGGCAGCAGACCGGCCCGGCGGGCGCGGGCCACGGCGGCGTGCCGGGTGGAGGCGTCGAGCTTGGCCATCGCCGACTGCAGGTACGACTTGACGGTGCCTTCGCGCAGGTTCAGGGCCGCGGCGATCTCGGCGTTGGTCGAGCCCAGCGCGGCGCACGCCAGCACGTCCAGCTCACGCCGCGACACCGCGACATCCAGCGGCAGATGGTCGGGGCGGTCCTGCGCGATCGCCGCCAGACGGTGCTCGACGGCGGCCAGGCGCTGCCGCAGGTTCTCGTCGGTCACGGACGCGGCGATCGTGCGCAGTTCGGCGAAGCTCTCACGCAGATCCTCCTGCGCCGACGCGGGCAGCGTCGCGATCGGTTCGGTGCGCGGCACGGCCGCCAGCCGTCGCTCGACCTCGTCGCGCACGCGCAGCTCGGTCGAGATCGCGTCCGCGGCGCGGAAGACCGGTCCGGCCACGAGGTCGCCGACCGGCTGCGGCTCCCACGAGCCGCAGTAGATCATGCCGCGCGGGCGGCCGCTGACCACGACCGGCACGGCGACCAGCGTCGCAATGCCCTCACCGAGGATCGCCCGGTCGTAATGGTGGGTGATGGTGCGGGCGCTGCGATACTCCAGCGCCAGCCGGGGACGCCTCTCGACCATCGCGGCGCCGCCCAGACCCCGGCCGCGCTCGACGATGAGACCGTCGATGTTGTGGGTGCGGGCGCCGGCGATCGTCGACACGTGCACCGCTCCGTCGTGCTCGAGGCCGGCGAAGATCACGGGAAAGCGGGTGTGGCGTGCCAGATCGGCGACCGCCGGTGCGACGAGTCGGGCATCACTGTCGATATCGACCGGTGATCCCACGCACTACCTACTTTCGGGGGTGACGGCTGCATTGCCGTTTTTCGTAGCGTCGACGATACCACGCGGTCTGTCACCGTCGGCGGGCCGGAAAGAGCAGTGCAGCTCCTCCAGAAAGGCAAGGACGCCACATGTCACTCCCCCCTCGAGAAACCGCCCCGCCAGGCGTCATCGACTACGTCGCGGTCGAGCAGTCGCCCCGGTTCACCCATCTCAAAAAGCGCCATCGCAGTTTCGTGTGGCCGCTGACGGTCGGGTTCCTCGTCTGGTACTTCGCGTACGTGCTGCTCTCGTCGTACGCGACGGACTTCATGGCCACGCGCGTGACCGGTGACATCACGGTCGGCCTGCTGATGGGCCTCGGTCAGTTCGTCACGACCTTCGCGATCACCATGTGGTACGTCTGGTACGCCAATCGCAAGCTCGACCCGATCTCCTCCGAGATCCGCGCGGAGCTCGAGCAGCAGGAGGTCGCCTCGTGAACGAGTTCTGGAGCACCGTGACCGCCGCCGTCGACACGGTCGAGAACAACCCCGTCCTGAACATGTCGATCTTCGGCGCGTTCGTGGCCGTCACGCTGTTCATCGTCATCCGGGCCAGCCGCAACAACCGCACCGCCGCCGACTACTACGCCGCGGGCCGCTCGTTCACGGGCCCGCAGAACGGCTTCGCGATCTCGGGCGATTACCTGTCGGCCGCGTCGTTCCTCGGCATCTGCGGCGCCATCGCCGTCAACGGCTACGACGGGTTCCTGTACTCCATCGGGTTCCTCGTCGCATGGCTGGTCGCGCTGCTGCTGGTGGCCGAGCTCATGCGCAACACCGGCAAGTTCACGATGGCCGACGTGCTCTCGTTCCGCCTCAAGCAGGCGCCGGTGCGCATGGCCGCGGCCATCACGACCCTGGCGGTCTGCTTCTTCTATCTGCTCGCGCAGATGGCCGGGGCGGGTGCTCTGGTGTCGCTGCTGCTGGGCATCCAGGAGCAGATCGGCCAATCGGTGGTCGTGGCCGTCGTGGGCGTGCTGATGATCGTCTACGTGCTCATCGGCGGCATGAAGGGCACCACCTGGGTGCAGATCGTCAAGGCGTTCCTGCTCATCGGCGGCGCCGTCGTCATGACCATCTGGGTGCTCTCCCTCAACGGGTTCAACCTGAACACGCTGCTGGAAAGCGCGGTGGCCGCCTCGGCCTCCGACCCGCAGGACGCGATCCTCGGACCGGGTCTGAAGTACGGGGCCAACCCGCTCGACTTCATCTCGCTGGCCATCGCGCTGGTGCTGGGCACCGCGGGTCTGCCGCACGTGCTCATGCGCTTCTACACGGTGCCCACCGCGAAGGAGGCACGTCGCTCGGTGGTGTGGGCCATCTGGCTCATCGGCCTGTTCTACCTGCTGACGCTCGTGCTCGGTTACGGCGCCGCGGCGCTGGTCGGGCCGGAGACGATCCAGGCCGCACCCGGCGGTGTGAACTCGGCCGCGCCGCTGCTGGCGCTCGAGCTGGGCGGCCCGCTGCTGCTCGGGTTCATCTCGGCGGTCGCGTTCGCCACGATCCTCGCGGTCGTGGCCGGGCTGACGATCACCGCGGCGGCATCGTTCGCCCACGACATCTACGCGAACGTCGTGAAGAAGGGGAAGGTCGCCCCCGACGGCGAGGTCAAGGTCGCCCGCCGCACGGTCGTGGTCATCGGCATCCTCGCGATCATCGGCGGCATCGGCGTGCAGAACCAGAACGTCGCGTTCCTCGTGGCGCTCGCGTTCGCGGTGGCGGCGTCGGCGAACCTGCCGACGATCATCTACTCGCTGTTCTGGCGCGGATTCACCACGCGCGGCGCAGTGTGGAGCATGTACGGCGGCCTCGTCGCCGCGATCGGGCTGATCGTGCTCTCGCCCGTGTTCTGGGGCACCGACACGAGCGTGTTCCGCAACGTGGGTACGGCGATCTGGCCGCTGAACAACCCGGGCATCGTGTCGATCCCGCTCGGGTTCTTGTTCGGCTGGCTCGGCTCGGTCACCTCGCGGCGGGCCGAAGACCCGGTCAAGGCCGCCGAGATGGAGGTGAGATCGCTCACCGGCTACGGCGCCGAGAAAGCCGTAGAGCACTGAGCGCCCCACGGCGCTGAGACACAGCGCGACGCGGCCCCGGCGGGTGGACTCCGGGGCCGCGTCGCCGTGTGCCCGGGCGGCCTACTCGCCGGGCAGGTCGGTCGACCGGTGACGCACGCGCGGTCGACGGGTGGCGAAGACGTCAGTTCGGCTCGCGCGCGGCCACCCGGTCTTCGAGGTCGATGAGGAACCGCTTGCGGTCGGGGTGGGCGCCGTAGTCGCCGATCGATCCGTCGCTGCGCACGACACGGTGGGCGGGCACCACGATCGACATCGGCGTACGCGCGCACGCGGTGCCGACGGCACGGTGGGCGCCGGGGGAGCCGGCACGGATCGCGATCTCGCCGTACGACGCGGTCTCGCCGTAGGGGATCTGACACACCGCCTGCAGCGCCGCGCGGGTGAAGCCACCGGCCAACTGCCAGTCGAGTGCCAGCTCGAACGCGCGGCGCTCGCCGGCGAAGTACTCGTCGAGCTGGGCGGCCACGGCGGCGGTCGCGGTCGCCGACTCGCGCGGCACGGCGCCCAGTCGCAGCCCCAGCTGGGCCAGGGCGCCGTCGTGCGGGCCGTCGAGCACGTGAAGGGCGGCCAGGCCCTCGTCGGTGACGACGATGAGGGCCTGGCCGATCGGTGTCGGGTGCACCGAGAACGCTGTGCGGGTCATGGGTCCATCATGAACGGCCCCGCCGACGCCGGTCGGCACGCGGCGCGATCTGTGGATGGATGCCGCAGCCCCGCCGCCTGGGGAGGAACCGCTGATCGCGGCGGCGCGGCGCCGTCAATCGCACGAAACTCGCACGGCCTGCGGCCGGTGCACCCATGGCGCGCTTAGGGTGTGTCGTGTGTGGCGAGCAGAGGGCGGAGCCGTGCGCGGCGACATCGAGGCCGAGCACGCCGATGCGGTGACCCCATCGGACCTCGGCCTGTCGGATCCGGAGGTCGTCGTGACCCACGTCGCTGAGCCTGAGCGGGCCCGACTGCGCGAAGAGGCCGCCCAGCTGGGCGGTCGCTCGACGCTGCTGCATTTCGCCGACGACACCGACGCCGGCATCGACATCACCCGCGCGCACCCCGGCAGCCTGCCCCAGTTCATCACCGGCCGGTCGACGCTGCTGTCGAACCTGTTCCGCGACGAGGTCGGCCTGCACACCGCGCGGCAGGCGGCCGAGCGCATCGCCGCCAAGGACGTCGAATTGCGCACCGCGCGCGGCCTCGACACCGTGCACCTGGCCGTCGGCATGGCCAGCTGGCGCATCGGCGGCATCAGCTGCACCGCGCCGGTGCTGCTGCGGCCCCTCGCCATCCGCCGCCACCACAACGACTTCGATCTGAAGCTGCACGGCACCTTCACCATCAACCCCGAACTGGTCGAGGCCGCCCGCACGCACTTCGGCATCTCGCTCGACGGCCGCGCCCTGTCATCCCTCGCGTACGACGACGGGGTCTTCAAACCGCAGCCGGTGATCGACCACCTGCGGGCGCTGACCGCCCACGTGGCGACCTTCACCGTCAAACCGCGCCTGGTGGTGTCGACGTTCGCCGACGTCGCCGCCGACATGGAGCGCGACGCCGTCGACCTGAACCACCCCGTGCTCAATGCGCTGGCCGGCCACGACGCCGACCGTCACGAGCTCACCCTCGCCCGCACCGTCCCGGCGCTGACCTCCGCAGACGACCGGCCGCCGGCATCCGACCGCCTGCTGCTGGACGCCGACGGCGAGCAGGAGCAGGTACTCGCCCGCATCATCGCGGGGCAGTCGCTGGCGGTGCACACCCTGCCCGGCACCGGCGGTACGCAGACCGTGATCAACGCCGTGGGCGAATTGGTGCGCGCCGGCAAGCGCGTGCTCGTGGTCAGCACCCGCCGCTCGACCCTCGAAGGCGTCGCCCATCGCCTGGCCGGCATCGGCCTGCCGGGTCTGGCCGTTTCGCCGCGCTACCTGCACCGCGACCTCATCCGCGCGATCAGCCGCAACGAGAAGGCCACCCAGCCGAAGGTCGCCGAGGTCGACGACGCGCTCGTGCGCCTGCGCACCGTGCTGCGCGACTACCGTCACGCCCTGAGCGGCCCGCACCCGCAGATCGGCGTCTCGGCGCTCGAGGCGCTGCGCACCCTGTCGACCCTCACGCAGAGCGGCCCGGCGCCGGTGGTCACGACCCGGTTCGACGTGCGCACATTGCAGACC
>JAEXHA010000105.1 GCA_023450335.1 Actinomycetes bacterium
GCGCGAGGTGCTGCGCGCAGCACGCGCCGACGGCTTCGCCCGCGAAGACGGCGAGGTGACGATCGGCCTGCGCTCCGTCGGCACGGTCGTGCGCGACCACGCCGGATGGCCGGCCGCCGCGATCGCGATCACCTGGCCTGGCGACGCGGAGCGGGACGAGCCGCAGCTGGCCGCCTTCGCGGCATCCACCGCCACCGAGCTCGAACGCCGCATCGGCCGCCGCCCGACGTGATCGGCCGTCGGGCGGCGCCCGGTGGCGGCTGCGGAGCGCGACTCAGTCCGCCGACGCCTGAGCCGCCTCGAGCACCTCGAGGAACGCCCTCATCCAGGTGCCGTTGTCGGGCCAGGCGCGGGCGCTGACGAGGTTGCCGTCAACGACGCCGCCGCCGTCTTCGAAGACGCCGCCCGCGGTGGTGACGTCGATCGCGAGCTCGGGGTACGCCGAGGTCGTGCGTCCGGTCAGCACCCCGGCTGCGGCCAGCAGCAGCGGGCCGTGGCAGGTCGCGGCCACCGGCGCGTTCGCGGCGAAGAAGTGCTGCACGATGCGCTGTGCGTCGACGTTGTTGCGGATGTACTCAGGCGCCCGGCCGCCGGGCACGACGATGGCGACGTAGTCGGCCGGGTCGACGTCGGCGAACGCGATGTCGGCGTCCCAGGTGTGGCCGGGCTTCTCGGTGTAGGTGTCGAAACCGTCGACGAAGTCGTGCACGACGAACTGCAGCTTGCGCTTCTCGGGCGCGCCGATGTGCACCTCGTAGCCGGCTTCCTGCAGACGGTGGTAGGGGTAGAACACCTCGAGGGTCTCGGCGGCATCGCCGGTGAGGATCAGGATCTTCTTCGACATGGAGTCCTTCTTTCGGGAATGGGTGCCTTCAGTGTGCGCACCGCCGATGGGCACCTGCCAGGCGGTTTCTCACCAGCTGCGAATCGCCTCTGATCCCGAGCGCGACGCGGCCTTACACTGACGGCATGGGCAACGATGCAGCCGGCACTCGAGCGGCCGAGCGTGTGCTGCGCATGCTCGAAGAGGTCGGCGCCGAGCCCGACGGGCTCACGGCCCGTCAGCTGGCCGAGCGGCTCGGACTATCACCGGCGACCGTGTACCGCCTGCTGGCGACGCTGCAGTCGAACGACTACCTCGCCCGCACGGCGCAGTCCCGTTACGTGCTCGGTCGCACCGTCGACGGGCTCGGCCGCTCGGTGCGCGCGCAGCTGGTCGTCACCGATCAGGTGCGCGACATCCTCGGCGCCATGCGCGACGCCGCCCGCGCGCCCGGCTACCTCACTGTCTTCCGCGGTGACGACATCGCCGTGGCGCACGTGGCCGACTCGGCGCGCTATCCCCGCATCCGCCAGCTGCACGTGGGGTTCGCCGATGCGGTGCACGTGACGGCGTTCGGCAAGATCATGCTCGCCGACCGCGACGACGCCGGCGTCGAGCGCTTTCTCGCACGGCACGGCGCGCCGGCGATCGCGCGGCACTCGGTGACCGGACTGCCGAAGCTGAAGGAGCAGCTCGACGAGGTGCGCGCCCTGCAGGTCGCCGTCGAGGTCGAGGAGTACCTACCCAAACTTGCCTGCATCGCCGCCCCCGTGCGCTCGCGCACCGGCCGCACGATCGGCGCGGTGTCACTGTCGACGTCGGCCAAGGTGTTCGCATCACGCGCCCACGAGCTCGAAAAGCTCGTGCGCCGCGGGGCCTGGCACGTGGCGTCGACCCTCGGTCTGTGAGGGCGGCGGATCTCAGCCCGCGGCGGACGGCTCAGCCGCGTGCGATCAGGTCGCGCCAGTTCTGCGGCACGCGGCCGCGCGGGCCCGGCGCGGGTTGATCGTCGGGGTGGCTCGTGGGCGGCGCGAGCTCGGGCCCCTCTACGGTCTCACCGGCGATGAAGTCCCAGAACCAGTTCTGCCCCGGTTCGAAGCTCTGCATGTAGCGATGACCCGTCTCCCGGAAGTGCGCCGAGGCATGCCGTCCCAGGGAACTGTCGCAGCATCCGACGTGGCCGCACGCGGCGCAGCGCCGCAGATGCACCCACCACCCAGAAGTCTGCTCGCATCCGGCGCATCCCGGGCCCGACGGCGCAATCGTCGTGTCGATGTCGATCATCAGCCTTCTCCTGTCGTCGTCCGACTCCATCCGATCCCCCGGCAGCGGCTTCCCCGCCGGCCGCCCGCACGCCGGCCGCCCGATCCGCCCGCCGCGTGCGCAACCCGCTCCACACGGCCACGCTCACCCGGCGAGCGCGCGGTGCACCGAGGCGACGGCGCTCGAGCCTTCGCCGACGGCGGCGGCGACGCGTTTCATCGATCCGCGGCGCACATCCCCTGCGGCGAACACCCGCGGGGTGGACGTCTCGAACGGCAGCGGCTCGCGGCCGAGTGTCTGCCACCGCGCGAGTGATTGCACGGCCACGTCGGTGCCGGTGCGGATGAATCCCTCACCGTCGCGGTCGAGCGCGGGCACCCACGAGGTCGCCGGGTCGGCGCCGATGAAGCAGAACAGTCCCCGCGCCTCCACGTCGCCCACACTGTCGATGGTCACCCGCTCCAACGCGCCGTCGCCGTCGATCCCGATGACGTTCGACCCGCGGTGGATGCGCACCCGCGGGTCCTCCGTGAGACGGTCGGTCAGGTACGACGACATCCGAGCGCCCAGGTCGGTGCCGCGCACCACCAGGTCGACGGTGCACCCGTGCGCGGACAGGTACAGCGCGGCCTGCCCCGCCGAGTTGGCGCCGCCCACCACGACGGTCGGCGCCCCGGCGACCTGTCGCAGCTCGAGCGGCGTGGCGGCGTAATAGATGCCCGCCTGCTCGAATTCGCTCCAGCGATCCAGCGCGAGCCGGCGGTAGGCAGCACCGGAGGTGATCACGGCGGAGTGCGCACGGATGACGCGCCCATCAGCCAGGGTCACATCGAGCACGTCGCCGATGGTCTCGAGCGCGACCGCCTCGCACGGCGCATACACCCGCACCCCGAACTTCAGCGCCTGCAACGTGGCCTGTCCGATGAGGTCGCCGCCGCTGACCCCGAACGGAAAGCCGAGGAAGTTCTCGATCCGCGAGGTCGCCGCCGCCTGACCACCCGGACCCACGGCATCCAGCAGCACCGTGCTCAGCCCCTCCGACGCGCCGTAGATCGCCGCCGCCAGCCCCGCCGGCCCACCGCCGACCACGACGAGATCGACGACCTCGTCGGCCTCCGCCTGGTAGCTCAGCCCCAGCTGCTCGGCGACCAGTCCCGGCGTCGCGTGCGCGAGCGGCTCGCCCTGGATGAACGCGATCGGCAGGTCCTGCTCGGACAGGCTGTGCCCGGCCAGATAGTCGCCTCCGCCGGGCGGCACGGCGACGGCGGCGTGGACGAGATCGAGCCGCTCGGCGAAACGGCGCAGCGCGAGGAAGTCACTCGAAGAGCTGTGCCCGACGAACTTGAGCGTCATGGCGGCCGGACCGTTGCGCAGCGATTCGCGCCGCGCCCACAGCGCGTGCAGGATCAGGTCGCACAGATCGTCATCCTCGTTCATGACGCGACGCAACTGAGCCCGGGAGACGCGGCGGATGCGGCTGGGCGCGGCGGCGCGCACCGACAGGAACGCACCCTGACCGTTGAGTAGCCCGAGTTCGCCGGCGAACGTGCGCGGCCCCATCCGGAAGATCACGACCTCGTCGATCCACCGCAGCGGGTCGCGCACGACCTCGACCTGGCCCGACTCGATGAGGATCAGGTCGTACTCGCGATCGCCCGAGTGCACGAGATAGTCGCCCGCGGCCACGTCCTCCGGCATCCCCAATGCCGTGAGGCGTTGCCATTGCGCGTCGGTGGGCGTGGGCGACAGGGCTTCGTCGGGCATCGGCTGCTCCTCAGCTGTTCAGCGGTGCGACCGGCGCCGCATCCGACGCCGGGGTGGCGCGCAGCGCGCGGATGAGCGACTGCGCGTCGAACGGCCCGATGTGGCGACGCCCGTTGACGTAGAAGGTGGGCACCGACCTGATGCCCATCGCCTCGGCGTCGAGCATGTCGTCCCGCACCCGGGCGGTCACCTCGGCCGATTCCAGGTCACGCTCGAAGCGCTCGACATCGAGCCCGAGCTCGCCCGAGAGGCGGACGATGTCCGACGGCAGCTGATGCTCCTGATCGGCGAACAGCCCGCGTTCGAACTCGAAGAAGCGGCCCTGCAGCGCTGCCGCCTCCGACGCTTCGGCACCGGCGAGCGCGTTGGGGTGCTGTTCGGTCAGCGGCGCATGGCGCCACACGTACCGCAGCTGGTCGCCGAGTTCGCGCTGCACCTCGAGGATCGACCCCGACGCCTTCAGGCAGAACGGACACTGGAAGTCGCCGTACTCCACGATCGTGTACCGCGCGTCGGGCGGCCCCCACACGTGGTCGCGCTCGACGTCGACGGGCCGCAGCAGCGTCTGCCCGATCTCGACGTCGGGATGCAGCGCGTCGGAGAGGCGGAACAGCACGGTGGCCAGCACGAAGGCGAGAATGGATGCCGCGAGCACGCCCACGCGCGCCTCGTTCTGCGCCGTGGGGTCGTCGATGGCAAGGTCGATGATGAACAGCGAGATCGTGAATCCGATTCCGCTGAGTGCCGCGCCGCCGGCGAGGCGGTCGAGGGTCAGCCCCGGACCGAATTCGCCCAGCCGCAGTCCACGCAGCAGCGCGGTCGTGCCGAGGATCCCCACGAACTTGCCGACGACCAGGCCCGCCACGATGCCCCACGTCAGCGGCGATCGCAGTGCCGCCGTGAGGATCTCGGCATCCACCACCACCCCCGCGTTCGCCAGCGCGAACAGCGGCAGGATGACGTAGGCGACGTAGGGTGCATAGGCCGACTGCAGCCGTTCGTTGATCGAGATCGACTCGCGCAGGCTGTTGGCCGCCGCCCGCGCGTACTCGGTGTTGGGCGATTGACGGAAGGTCCGCGCCAGCTCGAGCGCATGCTCGACGTCGCGGCGGTTGGGCCGGTACACGGGCACGAGCAGCGCGATCGCGACACCGGCCAGTGTCGGATGCACCCCCGACGCGAGGAAGGCGAGCCAGACGATGATCGCGAGCGTGGCGTACACCGGTCCGCGCCCGCTGCGCAGATACCGGGTGAAGTAGACGCCCGCCAAACCCGCCGCGGCGATCAGCAGCGGCAGGGGCGAGAACGTGTCGGTGTACACGAGCGCGATGATGCTGAGCGCGCCGATGTCGTCGACGACGGCCAGCGCGAGGAGGAACACACGCAGACGGCCGGGCACCCGCGGCCCGATCAGCGCCAGCGCCCCGACGAGGAAGGCGGTGTCGGTCGAGATCACCACGCCCCACGCCGCGGCGTGACCCGACGGCAGAGCGATCAGCACGAACAGCACGGCGGGCACGGCCAGCCCCGCGATCGACGCGAGAACCGGGACCATGGCACGCGACCAGCTGGTCAACTCGCCGATCGCGAACTCGCGGCGCACCTCCAGGCCCACGGTGAAGAAGAAGATCGCCATCAGCGCGTCGTTGACCAGCGCGTGCAGCGTGAAGTCGAGGGTGAGATCGCCGACCCCGACGCTCAGGTGCGTCTCCCAGAATCCGGTGT
>JAEXHA010000113.1 GCA_023450335.1 Actinomycetes bacterium
GAGCACGTGCGCCCACGCTCCCGGAGCACCGGCCGCTCGCCACCGCCGACGGCGGCCGCCGCGCAGAGTCATGAGCACGACGAGCGCCGCAACGGCGGCGACGCCGCCCAGGCCGAGGGCGCCGAGGACGGTGCCGGCGATGCCGCCACCACCCTGCCCTGCCGCCGGGGAAGACGTCGCGTCCGCACCCGGCGAGGGAGCGGTCTGCGCGTCCGACGGCGCGGGCGTCGGTGTCGCCGGTTCCGTGTCGCCGGCCGGGGGTGTGTGCTCGGTGAGGATCGCCGAGTCTGGGCTCGGATCGACCGTGACCCATCCCGCGCGCGACAGGTACACCTCCGCCCAGACTCGGGCGTCCGCACCGGTCATGAGCGTCGCGGCATCGGTGACGTCCGACTCGCCCGTTGAGAAACCGACGACCAGCCGGGACGGAATGCCCAGCGCCCGGGCCAGCGCCGCGAACGATGCCGCGAACTGCTCGGTGGTGCCGACCTGCCCACCCCCGGCCTCGTCGGCGAACAGGAACTCGAGGATGCGGCCGTACGACCCGCCCGACGGCGCACCCTGGTCGAGGGTCCGCTCGCCGCGCACGAAGTCGGCCAGCGCAGTGACCTGCTCCCAGCGCGTCTGCGCTCCTTCGGTGAGCGCGTGCGCGGCGACGGAGAGGTCATCCGGCGCCGAGGGCAGATCCAGATAGCGTGCGGCCTCGGACTCGGGAGGCACCCCCGCCCGTGCGACGGTGCCGTCCGTGGGCGCATCGACACGCGCGGTCACCGTGATCGCGGTGTCGACGGCGTCCACGGCCACGAGCGAGCCGGTGTTCGTGTCCATCAGCGGGTCGGCGCCGGTGACGCGCTGCGCGCGGCCCAGACTCGGCACCCAGGCAGAGCTGAGCGCGTCGGGTTCGATGCGGTAGGTGATCTCCTGCTGGCGGATGCCGGGGGCGAGGTCGGGTTCGGCGATGACGCCCACCGGTCGCAGCTCGCCGTCGAGTGTCCACGAGGCGCCGTCGAAGTCGGGCAGCACCGCGAGCCGGATCCGCTGCGGCGCCGGGCCGGCGGCCGAGGTGACGGTGAACAGTGGCAGATCGGCGTTCAGATTCCAGTACGCGACATCCGGAACGGGATGCGACGCCTGCGCCGGCAGCCGGGGCGGGTCGATGAGCAAGCGCGGCTC
The DNA here is from genome assembly GCA_023450335.1 of Actinomycetes bacterium. Taxonomy (GTDB): domain Bacteria; phylum Actinomycetota; class Actinomycetes; order Actinomycetales; family Microbacteriaceae; genus Microbacterium. Next base: position 1,174 of record JAEXHA010000113.1, read on the forward strand.
GAAGCGATCACCGGTCGTAAGCGCCGCCGCCGGCAGCGCGAGCGTGCCGATCACAGCGGCCGCGGTCGCCGAGGCGAGCCAGGCGGTGCGCGAGGTGCGGGCGGGCCGACGCGAACCCGACGCGGGAATGGACACCCAGCCGATGAGAAGCAGCGCGATCGACGACATCGCGACCAGGCCGTACGGATCGCCCGCTCCGGCGGTGAGCAGGGCGCCGGCACCCTGCAGCGTCACCGCCCCCATCAACGGCGCCACGCGCGCGCGACCGGCGGCGGTGACCGCGAGCGCGACGGCGAGCGCGACGATCCACGTGAGCATGGCCGACGGTGCCAGATACACCGGGTCAGCCGGTGCCGGTCGCGGTGCGGTCAGCAGGCGCGGGACCAGATTCCACAGCACCGACGACGGGCCGGCACTCCCCGTCTGTGTGTCATCCACCGCACCGGCACCGAGCGCCGCTCCGGCGATGACGGCCACGAGGCCGACGCCGACCGCGATCCATGCCGACCCGATCCGCAGCCACCGGCCGAGCGCCACCAGCAGCGTCGGCACCAGCACGCACCCGACAAGGACGAGGGAGGCCCACCAGGCCCGGTAGCCGGCAGCGATCGGCACGGTCGACAGCGCCACCACCCCGATGGCCCACGCCGTGACGATCACCCGGTTCACCGCGGCACCGCCCCTTCGGCGACCGCGGCCCGCCACGCGCCCACGAGGTCTTCGGCACGCGGCCCGCGCAGCACGATCACGTCGCCCGAGGTCGAGATCAACTGCGCCGGCGTCGCATCCACGAGAGCGACCACGCCGACGGGCGCGGCGGCGGCCGTCAGCAACAGATCGGACCGCGCTGCGGCGGCGCCGGAGACGACCGCCACGACGTCGGGCGAGCTCACGGCGGCATGCACCGGGGCTTCAGAGGTGCTCGGGGTCAGAGTGGCCAGGGCGACGAGCGCTTCCGGTGAGATGCGCCCGGTGTCGCGTTGTCCCGGGGCGACGGTCAACTCGAGGTCGAGGGCGCCCGACACCGTCAACAGGCGCGCGGTCCCGCGGCCGATCGCCGCGGCATCCAGCAGACTCGCGGCCAGATCGACCGCTTCGTCGAATCCGCCGTCGCCGTAGGACGCAGCGCGGTCATCGAGCAGCATCGTGAGATACGGCATGGCGGGGTCGGCATCCTCACGCACCATGAGCAGGCCGCGGCGGGCGCTCGTGGCCCAGTGCAGGCGACGAAGATCGTCGCCGGGCAGGTACTCGCGCAGCCCGACCAAGTCGGTGCCACCGTGGGCGATGCGCTCCTCGGCGCCGATGTGGCTGCGCCGCAGCCCCGCCGGCACCCCCGCAGCATCCAGCAGCCGAGGCTCGACGAGCACCGCCGCCGCCTGCCCCTGCGGGCGACGCACCCGGATCAGGTCAGCGAACGATCGCCGGTCGAGCGTGAGCGGCCCGAAGGTGATGAGACCGCGCCGCTCGGTCGAGATGCGCACGGTCGTCTCGGCGCGCTCCCCCGCCGCCAGCGGCGGGAAGTCGAACAGCACCGGCACCCCGTCGACCCGATCGGTGCCGCTGAGGGTCACCGGCCAGCGACGTGCCGTGTTGGCCACGCGGATCGTCGCACGGCAGTCGTCGAACCGCGCCACGCGTGCGGGGTGAACCGACCGGTCGATCGACACGGGCACCGGGACCATCACGCTCACCACGGCGGCCGCGGCGGCGATCGTCAGCGTCGCGGCGAGCCCGACGATGGCCGGGTATCCGGTCCACACGCCGCCGATCCATGACAGCACGGCCACGGCCAGCACCGCCCAGCCGCGCACCGTCGGACGAACGCTCATGACCCGCCGCTCACGACGGGGTGGGGCTCGGCGCAGCGACCCGGGCGAGCACGTCGGCCAGCACGGCCTCGACCGAGGTACCGGCCAGCATGGCCTCGCGCGTGGGCATCAGCCGATGCGCGAGCACGGGCACGGCGAGCTGCTGGACGTCCGACGGCACGACGAAATGCCGCCCCTGCGTGGCCGCGCGCACCTGTGCCGCTGACACCAGAGCGCGCAGCCCCCGCGTCGATACGCCCAGCCGCAGCCGGTCGTCGGCGCGCGTGGCGGCGCCGAGCGCCCGGATGTACGCGAGGATCGGATCGGCCACGTGCACGGCCCGCAGCATGCGGATCGCTTCGGCCACCGCATCGGGGGTGGCGACCTCGCGGACGCGGTCGATGCGGCCGGCGGCGCTGCCCGGCCGGAGGACCGCGATCTCGTGGTCGGCGTCGGGGTACCCGATCTGGACGCGCACGAGGAACCGGTCGAGCTGCGCTTCGGGGAGTCGATACGTGCCGTCGAGGTCGACGGGGTTCTGTGTGGCGATTACGAGAAACGGCTCGGGCACGGACTGGCTGACGCCGTCGGTGGTCACGGTGTGTTCGGCCATCACCTCCAGCAGCGCGGACTGGGTCTTCGCGGCAGCGCGGTTGATCTCATCCGCGAGCAGCAGGTTCGCGAAGACAGGACCGGGGCGGAAGGCGATCTGACCGGTCGCGGGATCGAAGACGTTCGTACCGGTGACATCGGCCGGCAGCAGGTCGGGGGTGAACTGGATGCGACGCGAGATGCCCCCGACGGCCGCCGAGAAGGCGCGGGCCAGTGTCGTCTTGCCCGTGCCGGGAACGTCCTCGAGGAGCACGTGTCCCCCGGCGAAGAGGGCGACCGCGACCAGCTCGACGACGGCGCGCTTGCCCTGCAGCACCTCGCACACGGCGTCGACGACCGCGTCGTGCAGCAGGCGGAAGGGTGCCACCTCGGCTTCGGTCAGCGGCGACGTCCGGGCTGCGGACGAGTGATCGCGCGCGATGTCGGTCATCGGGCGTCTCCGTTCTGGTCGGGAGCGGCGGTGGACAGGGCGGTGGCAGAAGCGGATGCCGCGGTGCGGCGGTTCCGGCGCAGGAACCCCGCGGTGCCGAGCATGAACACCCCGGCAGCGAGCATCGGCGGGCTGGGCACGGTGGGGGGCGTCCACGGCGCGGGAGTGATGGTCACATCGGGATCATCGAACGACACCGGGTCGGTGCAGATGCGGGTGGTGGGATCGCACTGCGCCCATTGGTTGCGGTTCGGCGCCTGCTCGGACAGGCTCGCCGACGTCGCCGGACGGGTCCCTGTCGCAGTGACGTAGGCCGACACGCTCCCCCTGCTGCGCACCTGACCTGAGTGCACTGCACCGCTGGCGTCGCACGGGATGGCCCGCGTCTGGTTCGCACCGGCGACGTTCACGTGCAGCGTGCACGACGCGGCGCGCTCCCACGAGGCCGGCAGCGAGGCGCTGATGCTGTAAGGGATGTCGGACTCGTACAGCCCGGGCTCACTGAAGCTGATCCGCGAGATGGCGCTGTCGCCGTCGGCGGGCCACGCGATGCGCTCGGTGGCTGAGCCGGTCGCCGCCGCCCCCGTGCCGACGGCGTTGGTCGCGGTCACAGTGACCGACAGCGCGACACTGTCGGTGCACGCGCTTGCCTGGGCACACGAGACCGACCCGGAGAAGCTGGTCGCGGTCGTCGTCGTGCTCTGTGTGCGACCGCCACCCTGGTAGGTCACGGTGTAGCCGGTGATGGCGGAACCGTTGGCTGCGGCGGCGGGCCACGACACCTGGAAGCCGAAGCCCGACGGCGCCGAGGCGGTGTCGAGGGTGATGGCGGGGGTGCCGGGGGCTCCGGGAGCGTCGGCGAGGGTGACGGGGTCGCTCGCGGTCGATTCCGCGGTCGTCGCTCCCAGCACGGTCTGCACGACGAACGAATAGGTGCCGTGGCCGAGGCTCGAGAAGGTCAGCGAGGTCGACGTGCCGGCCGAGATCCACGATCCACCGGAGGCCATCACGAGATACTCATCGGCGCCGGACGACGCACGCGTCCACGCGACGGTGACCGTCGATCCCGACCGGGTCGCGGTGACACCGGTGGCGGGCGTGGCCTGCGCCACGGCGCATGCAGCGGTGGTCGTCGTGGTCGTCGACGAGCCCGAGGGCCAGTCGCGGTGCGCGGCGGTGACGGTGACGGTGACGCGGGTGCCGCAGTCCAGCCCCGACAGGGTCGCGGAGGTGGCCGCGGCCGGTGCGGACGTACTGATGCCTGCGGCCCCGATGATGTAGCCGGTCGCGGCGACCTCGGGCGCCGTCCACGAGACCTCGACACCGCTGCCACGAGCGACGGCGCTCACCCCGGTGGGAGCGAGATCGGCGTCGTCGGGGGCCGGCGTCTCGGGATCGGGGTCCGCGCCCGGATCAGGATTCGGCGTGGGGTCGCCCGCACCCGGTGTCGGGTCGCCCGCACCCGGGGTGGGGTCCCCGGCACCCGGCGTGGGGTCACCCGCACCCGGGGTGGGGTCACCCGCACCAGGGGTGGGGTCATCTGCGCCGGGGGTGGGGTCGCCCGGACCCGGCGTGGGGTCGTCTGCACCCGGCGTGGGGTCGTCGACACCCGGGGTGGGGTCATCGACACCCGGGGTGGGGTCGTCAGCACCGGGGGTGGGCACGTCTACGCCCGGGATCGGATACTCGACCCCCGGGGTGGGGACGTTGTCGCCGTCGGGCGCGGGGTCGGGTGTCGCCGCACCGCGGTCGTGGTCCTCGTCACGATCGCGCTGGTCGCGGCGATCATCGTCGCGCTCGCGCTCGCGGTCGGTGACGACCGGGGCGATATCGGTCGGCACAGTCACGGCGGGCGGCTGGGTGACGGGACGTTCGGGCACGCGCGACTGTCCGAGGTCGACGACCCCGCTCGAACCACCCGGTTGCACGATCACCGCGCGTCCGTCGTCCGTCGTGGTCAGGAACAGTCGTCCCTCATCGGTGATGAACTGCGGATCGCCGCCGCCGGGGACGATGATGTCGGCTCCCGCGCGTGTGCCGTCGGGGTTGAGCACGAGCACGCGGCCCATGCCCAGGCACGGCACGTACACCCGGCCGTCGAAGACCTCCGGACCGCCGGGCCTGGCACAGCCCAGCCCGCCGACATCGACCTGCAGCAGGTCGCGGTCGGTCAGCATGAACAGTAGCCCTTCATCGGTGGCGCTGGCGGGAACCAGCGTCGCCGGCGAGCGCCCGGCGGCATGGACGGTGCCGGCCAGGTCGGGGACCGTCAGCGCGACATCGGCGCCGGCCCCGGTCTGCACGACGGCTCCACCATCGGCAGCGAACACGGTCACGCCGCGGTCGTGGGGTACCAAACGGCTGCGCGATCCGGCGCCGGGGATCGCCTGCGCGCGCTGGGACTGGAACGCGGCGGCCCCGGCGGAGTAGCCGAGCTGGGTCAGGTCGCCCGCGTCGGTGAGCACCCATACGGCGCCGTCGCCGTCGACGGCAACGTCGGCGAGGCGCGCATCGGCGCGGAACGGCTCGCCCCGGTCGGCGAGGGTCAGCGGGTCGACCGCCCGCACGATGCCCAGATCGGCATCCACCAGCACGACCAGCCCGCCCCCGATGAGCACCCGCTGCTCGCCGCCGGACGTACGGCTGCCGCTGGCGACCAGTGCGGTGAGGTCGACGGCGGTGATGGTGCCGGTGGTCTCGTCGACGACGATGAGGTCGCCGTCATGCTGCGAGATCGACAGCATGCTGCCATCGTCACCTACGATCAGCTTGCGTTCGGGCGTGCCCGTTGTGGGGTTCACCTGAACGATGCGGCCGTCGTGCCCCGGCAACCAGGTCTGACCGTCGGACATGTCCACGACCGTCGCTGTGAGTCCGTTGCCGACCAGAGCACCGACGACCAGCAGCGCCCCACCGGCGGCGACGCCGGCTTCGACGAGGCCCCGATCGGAGCCCGGCCGCGCGCGAGTCCACCACTTACGCATCATCGAGTCTCCTCCGACGTACAGAGTAACTGGACCACTGTGCCGGCCCCACCGACCAGCAGCAGCCCGCGCCCGGTGCCGGACATGGCTTCGTGCGAGCTCATCGGGATCTGCGCACCGACCAGGGTGCCGTCGCCCATCTCGGGGGCGATGAGCATGGCCCGGCGGGAACGGCGCACGGCGGCCACGAGGCCCGGGATGTGCTGGCGGGAGCGCGCTTCGTCGGGGTCAGTGGCCACAACGAGGGCGAGATCGCTCAGCCCTACCAGCGTCGTGAGCGCTTCGAGCGCGCGCCGCTCGTCACCGGCCGCCTCCCAGGCGCGCTCCCAGACGTGAACGTCGTCCACGAGCACGAGAGTCCAGCCCTCGCGCTCGGCCTGCACCTCGGACGCGGCCCACGTGGCCACCTCGGCCGGGTCGGTGAAGACGAGGTCGGCGACGGTGGCAGGGTCGATGCCGCCGGTTCCGGCCGCCGCAGTCGGGCCGATGAGCACCACCCGGGCCGGATCCTGCGCCCGTGCGGCGAGCTGACCGATCCCCAGCAGCGTCGAGGTGCGCCCCGACCGCGAGCGGCCGGTCAGCAGCACCGGGCCGTCGCACAGCCGCAACGACACCGGGCCGACCACGTCCTCTTCGACGGCCACGACGAGGTCGTCGCGCTGCGGCTGCGGCAGGACGTGCTGCGGCAAGCGGGTGGGCATGACCGGCACGGCCGTCGGTGACACCTCGTCGTACCGACCGGCGAGCCGGCCCATCAGCGCGTCGAGGTTCTCCGCCTGCTGCGGCGTGCCGGCGCCGCCGAGCGTGGCCACCTGCACCTCGTGTGCGCCGACGAGGCCCCGCCCGGCGGGGGTGTCGGCGTCGAGGAGGCCGGTGGCCACACCGAGCATCGCGTAATCATCGGCGACCGCCATGCGCAGCACGACCCGGCCTCCGAACGCGGCCTGCACCTGGCTCGACAACCCGGTGCGCTGCGGCGCCGTGGCGGTGACATGGACGCCGCAGCGCCGTCCCTCCTGCAGCACGGTCAGCAGCTGGTCGGCGTGCTGACGGCGCAACGCACCGCCGCCCTCGAGCGCGTCGAGCACCGCAGGCAGGTTGTCGATGAGCAGGTGGATGCGCTGGGTGTGCACCCCCGCGGCGGCGAGCGCCGCGACGTCGGCGGCGCCGCGCGCGGCGAGCATCGCGTTGCGCTCGACGACGGTGCGATGGACCATGCGGATCAGTCGCAGCATCCGCTCGGTGGCCTGCTCGACCACGATCGAGCCGACCGAGCCCAGGCGCTCGAGCACGGTGAGGCCGCCGCCGGCGGCGTCGATCCCGTAGACGCAGGCCGGGGCGGGGTCCCCACTGGCGGTGACCACGGCCGCGAGTGTGCGCAGCAGTTCGGTCTTGCCCGACCCCGAGGCCCCGAACACCAGGAGATGCCCGGTGCGGTCATAGTCGACGATCCAGGGCATCTGCCGCTGCTCGCCGGGCAGGTCGCGCAGGCCGAGCAGCGCGTGCCCGGCGGCCAGGTCGACGACGCGCACGTCGGCGCCCGTGCCCTCGATGGCGGCTTCGTCGCGTGCGTCCGGGCCCATGCCGAATCGTCCGGGTGCGAGTGCGGCCAGCGGCAGCTCGTCGGGCAGCGGCGGAACCCATGGCCGCGACGGCGCCGCAGCGCCGCTGCGCAGGAAGGCGGTGGTCACCGAGGCGACGATCCGTTCGAGGTCCGAGTGCTCGTGGCGGCGCACCTCGCCGGCCGCATCCTGCGGGAGAGCGCGCGCGGTGAACGGCGCGACCTGCACGCGCTCGCCTGCCTCGCGGAGCTGTTCGGCCCCGCCGACGTATGCGACCTGCACGAGTTCGCGGGTGCCGAACCCGGTGCGACGCAGCAGTGCGCGGCCGGGGGTGCGCCGTGAGATGTTCACCGCGTCCGGCGCGTCGACGACGTCCGACGAGTCGTCGGGCGAGGCCACGCGCAGCGCAATGCGCAGATCCGTGTTCGCCTTGATCTGCGGTGTGACCACGCCGGCGGGCCGCTGCGTGGCGAGGATCATGTGCATGCCCAGGGACCTGCCGCGCTGGGCGATGGAGACCATACCGTCGATGAAGTCGGGCACCTCGGCCAGCAACGCGGCGAACTCGTCGACACAGATCAGCATGCTGGGTGGAGCCGCTTCGGGGTGGGCCCGCTCCAGCGCGGCGAGGTCCTTGGCCCCGTACTCCTCGAGCAGGTGTTCGCGTGCGGTGAGTTCGGCGTGCAGCGAGGTGAGGGCCCGTTGCACGAGCGCGGGCGTGAGGTCGGTGATGTAGCCGACGGTGTGCGGCAGCTGTGCGCATTCGCGGAACGCGGCTCCACCCTTGTAGTCCACGAGCAGGAACGTGAGTCGGCTGGGTGGGTTGTTGACCGCCAGCGAACACAGCATCGACTGCAGCAGTTCGCTCTTGCCGGCGCCGGTAGTGCCGGCAACGAGTCCGTGCGGACCGTCTTCACGCAGGTCGATCGAGCACACCCCGTCGGCGCCCATGCCCAGCTGCGCCCGCAGCCCGGTGCTCGATGCCCACCGCTGCCGGATGGCGTCGGCGTCGTCGAGGTCGGTGAGGTCGCTGCTGAGGTCGGCCAGCCGCACCCGGTCGGGCAGGGCGGAGTCGCCGACGACGACGACGGCTTCGTCGCGATAGCCACCGAGGGCGCGGGCGGCCCGCCAGGCGGAGGCCAGGTCGAGCCGGTCGAGCTCGGTCAGCTCGTCGACACCGCCGCGGTCGGCGCGACGGACGCCGCGGCCGGGCAGGTCGACGGCGACCTCGGTCGCTGCGGGCACCTGTGCGAGGTCGGCGCCGACCCACACCAGGTGCAGGCGCCGCTGTTCGGCGAGTGCCGCGACGGCTTCGACGACGCGGCGATTGAGCCCGGCGTCGGCATCGATCACGCAGACGGTGTGCGGACCGGTGTCCGCCGTGCCGTCGCCGCGGGCGAGCTCTTCGAGCAGCGCCTGGCCGTCCCCGGGGCCGATCGCGACAGATGCCAGTCCCCCGGCCAGCGGTGCGGCGTGCGGCATCCATCGCAGCCACGACTCCATGCGGGCACGCTCCCGGCCGAGCACGGCGACGATCCGCACGTCGTTGGGCGAGTGGGTGGTGCCCAGCCGTACGAGCGCCGCCTGCAGCCATTCGTCCAACTCGGTCCCGGAGCCAACGACGGCTGTGACCGAGCCGAGGGGGACAGACACCGGCATGCCGTCGAGCGTTCGGCGCTGCGAGAGCTCGGCTTGGGCTTCGGCGCGCAGCGCGCGATCCCCCTGGTCGCCGATCTTGCCGGTGACCACGGCGGGGCGGGGCCCGAGGCCGGCCCGCAGATGCATGAAGTCGGCGTCGTCGCCCTGCCGCACCCACACGTGCCGGTCGGCGCTGGTCGCGCGGTCGCAGACGACCGTCGAAGCCGGGTCGTCGTCGACGGCATTCTCACGCTGCGTGTTCGCCGCCTCGTCGATCACCGCGAGACAGTCGGAGACGTCCGTGCGCCAGATGCGCGCGTTCTCACCGAACTCCTTCTTCGCCGCCCGCGACTGTATGAGGTGGTTGAGCACCATCATGGCCGGGAAGCCGATCATGAAGATGAGCGAGAAGGCGTTGCGCATGGTGGCGAACATGGCACCGCCCATGAGCACGGGCATGAGGATCATCGGCCACGGGAACGGCTGCCTGCGCACCGGCGCCGGCACGGCGGGCAGGTCGAGTTCGACCGGCCCGGGGGTGGTACCGAAGCGCGGCGAGCGCCAGATGCTGCGGTCGGTGACGGGGTCGGTCGCGTCGCCGGGGTGCAGCGCCAGCACGGTCGAGCCGATCGTGATGCGCTCCCCCCACGCGACCGGCTGCGGCCGACTCACCGGTCGCCCGTCGATGCGGGTGCCGTGGGCCGAGCCTTCGTCGCAGACGACGGTCTCGGTACCCAGAAGCAGCCGGGCGTGCGTGCGCGAGACGAGCGGATCGTCCAGGCGCACGGTGGCGTCGACACCCCGGCCGATCGTGGCGACCTCGGTCGTGACGGGGATGCGCGTGCCGGCGGCCGGGCCGGTGAGGATGTGCACGACCGCGCGCGGCGCCTGGACCGGTGCGGGCCGCTCGAGCCAGTCCGCAGCGACAGAGGTGACGTCGAGGACGTCACCGTCGTGCAGCGGCGCCTCGGCCAGCGGCGTCTGCGCGGCCCACGGCACGCCCGCCGTGGTGGGCGCCAGGAGCACCGCCGACCCGGCCATGTGTCGGCCCAGGCTCGCCGCCAGGTCGGCGATCGATCCGCCCTGGTCGGCAGTCACGACGACGTCGACCGGCTCGATACTGCTCTCGGCCGACGGTCGTACGCTCACTCGCCACACGGTGTGCTCCTCTCGCTGGATGCCATCGACGGTAGGGCGCGGGCGGCCGGGCGGCCACCGCGCGGTGGGTGGAAACTTCCGGTTCGTGCGCCACTCTCCGCACACGAAGGGGCCGGCTCCACGAAGGAACCGGCCCCAGCTGTGCGCCGGTCAGCTCGACGCGCGCTCCTGGTCATCGGCCTGCTGCGCGACGATCGTCGCGTTCTGCTGCAGGGCGTTGACGACGTTCTGCAGGGCCGGCACGTACTGGCCCTGCCAGTCGCTGGTGAAGCGCTGCGCGTCGGGGCCGTACCACGGCGTGGCCTCCAGACGCTGGGTGAGCTGGGCGGTCAGCTGGTTGATCGCGTCGGCATCGCTGTTCATGAGGCGCGACAGGTCGCGGCCGGCGGCGATGTCCATTCCATAGACGGTGGTGCTCATTTTTCTGTCCTTTCAGTGTGTGTTGCGATGGGTGAGGTGGTTGTCGTGAGGGTGGTCGATCCGATGCCGCAGCTCACAGAGCCCGCGACGAGGTGAGGGTCGAGTCGGCGTCGCCGATGTCCGGCACCGGTCCGGCTGCCGAGCGGCGGAGGGCACCGAGGGTGGCGGCGCCGGCCCCGGCCAGTCCCAACGGGGCGGCGATCATGGCGGCGGCGGGCAGGCCGTCGGATGGTCCGACCACGGGACCGAGGTCGAGCGCCCCGGAGGGTGCGGCCGCGGTGCCCAGCGAGGCACGGGCAGCGACGGCGGTGTGC
>JAEXHA010000138.1 GCA_023450335.1 Actinomycetes bacterium
GGCCGGTGCCCGGCGCATCCGGCCGCGGCGCCGTGGCCGAACGCAGCGGACTGACCACGTGGGATGTGGGTGAGCTGCCCACGGTCGTCGACACGAAAGTCGCCGGCGGCGTCGTGCGCGGCTACCCCGCCCTGATCGACGAGGGCGCCTCGGTCGCGGTGCGCATCGAGGCGACGGCCGAGCGGGCCGCCGATCTGACGCACGCCGGCATCCGTCGCCTGCTGCTGCTGGCCGTGCCCTCGCCGTCGGCCTACGTGCTCGAGCATCTCACCGCGAACGAGAAGCTGGCCCTGGCCGCTTCGCCGTATCCGTCCGCGAAGGCGCTCATCGAGGACGCGCGGGCCGCGGTGGCCGACGCCGTGCGCGGCGACGCGCCGGTGCGCTCGCTCGCGCAGTTCGAAGCGGTGCGCGACCGCTTCTCGGCGGTCGTGGTCGACGAGCTGTTCCAGACCGTGTCGCTGATCGCGCGCATCCTGGTGCTCCAGCGCGACGTCGACAAGGCGGTGCGCGCACAGAACTCGATGACCCTGCTGACCGCGCTCGGCGACGTGAAAACGCAGGTGGCGGGCCTCGTGCATCCCGGCTTCGTCTCACGCACGGGGGTGGCGCGCCTGGCGCATCTGCCGCGGTATCTGCAGGGCGCGCTCGAGCGGGTGCAGGCGCTGGCCGATAACCCGGGCCGCGACCGGCAGCGCATGACCGAGTTCGAGCGGGCCGCTGCGGTGTTCGCGGATGCCGGCGGCTCGATCCCCGTGGCGGCGGGTGCACCGCCGGCGCTCGCACACGCACGGTGGCTGCTCGAGGAGTACCGCGTGAGCCTGTTCGCGCAGCGGCTGGGCACGGCCGAGCCGGTGTCCCTGCAGCGCATCACGAAGACCCTCGCCGCCCGCTGAGTGTCGGCGCACCGCATCCGGCGCTCCCTCGGATGCGATACCGGTCATGTACGTCGAGCGCGTCACCGAGTGGGCGCACCGATAGGCTCGCACGCATGACCGGACTGCGTTGGGGAATCCTTGCCACGGGCGGCATCGCCCATCTGTTCACGAGCGACCTGCGCACCGCCGGTCTCGACGTGCACGCCGTCGGCTCGCGCCGGCCCGAGGCGGCTGCACAGTTCGCGCAGACGTTCGGTGTCGGCCACGCGTACGGCTCGTATGAGGACCTCGTCGCCGATCCCGACGTCGACATCGTCTACATCGCCACCCCGCACAGCCACCACCTCCAGACCGCGGCGCTGGCGCTCGAACACGGCAAGCACGTGCTGATCGAAAAGCCGGTCACGCTCGATGCCGATCAGGCGCGCGCAATCGGCGACCTCGCCGCCGGCAACGGCCTGCTGGCGATGGAGGCGATGTGGACGCGGTACCTGCCGCACATGATCCGCATCCGCGAGATCATCGCGGCCGGCACACTCGGCGAGATCCGCGCGGTTCACGCCGACCACACCCAGCGCATCTCCGCCGACCCCGCCCACCGGCTCAACGCCCTCGAACTGGGCGGCGGAGCGTTGCTCGACCTCGGCATCTACCCGGTGTCGTTCGCGTGGGACATCCTCGGCGCGCCCGAGACGATCGCTGCGGCGGGGCGGCTGGGTGACACCGGTGCCGACACCGAGGTGGCCACGGTCTTCACGCACGCCGGCGGCGCGGTGTCGACGACCCTCACGTCGTCGCGTGCGGTGGGGCCGAACGTCGCGCACATCATCGGATCCGAGGCACGGATCGACATCGACCGGGTCTGGTACTGCCCGACGTCGTTCCGCGTGACCGCGTCCGACGGCACGGTGCTCGAGACCTACGATTCCCCCGTGCCCGGCCGCGGCATGCAGTACCAGGCGCTCTACGCCGAGCAGCTCATCGCCGCCGGCCGCACCGACAGTGACCTTCTGCCCTTCGAAGACAGCGTGCGCATCATGGGCACGCTCGACGAGATCCGCGCCCAGATCGGCGTGCACTACCCCGCGCGCTGAGGGGTCACCCCGCAGCCGGCGACGTGCCGGCCTCGCCGCGCTCGGCACGACGCCGCGCGATCTCGGCGCGCAGCCGCTCCTCTTCGATCTCGCGCTCCAGCGCGGCCAGCTGCTGCTCGGTCGACAACCGCGGCGGAGCGGGCTCCGGTGCCGGCGGCGCGCCGGCCCACGGGGCGAACTGCGGTGGCTGCGGTCGCGCCTCGCGCGCCGGATACTCGCGGCCGAGCGCGAACCACAGGATCGTGCCGAGCATCGGCAGCATGATCACGAGGATCAGCCAAACGGCTTTGGGCATGTGCTTCACCTGCCAGTTCTCGCGCAGGATGATGTCGACGATCGCGAACACCATCGCCGCCAGCGTGATCAGCATCAGGAAGGGCATGGCGGGAGTCTATGGCTCGGCTGTGCGCGCACTCAACGTCGCGCCGGCGCACCCGGCGGGGCGGGGGTGCGACACTGGGTGCATGCCTGAGCTGCAGAGCGCCCGCGTGGCCGTCTACCTCGACTTCGACAACATCGTCATGAGCTGGTACGACCGGGTGCACGGGCGCAACGCCTACTCCCGCGACCGGCAGCGCATCTCCGAGAACCCCGCCGAGCCCGAGATCGCCGAGCGCCTGGCCGCGGCCACGATCGACGTCGGCGCGATCATCGACTACGCCGCCTCGTTCGGCACCCTCGTGCTCACGCGCGCCTACGCGGACTGGTCCTCGCCGGTCAACGCCGAGTACCGCTCGCAGTTGGTGGCCCGCGCCGTCGACCTCGTGCAGCTGTTCCCCGCGGCCGCGTACGCGAAGAACGGCGCCGACATCCGCCTGGCCGTCGACACCGTCGAGGACATGTTCCGCCTGCCCGACCTCACCCACGTCGTCATCGTCGCCGGCGACAGCGATTACGTGCCGCTGGCCCAGCGCTGCAAACGCCTGGGACGTTTCGTCGTCGGTGTGGGGGTGGCCGGCTCCACCGCGAAGTCCCTCGCCGCGGCATGCGACCAGTTCGACGCGTATGACTCGCTGCCGGGCGTCTCGGCGCCGGTGACCGAGAAGGAGAAGAAGGTGGATGCCACGGCCTCCACCACCCGTCGCCGCAAGAAGTCCGATCCGACCGCCGAGCTGCTGCGCCGCGCGCTGCGGCTCGAGCAGGAGCGCACCGACGAGGAATGGCTGCACCTGTCGGCGGTCAAGAACCTGCTGCGCCGCATGGACCCCTCCTTCAGCGAGAAGGGCCTGGGCCACCGATCCTTCTCCGACTTCGTCAAGGCGTACCCGACCGTCGCCGACCTCGACGAGTCCACCAACATCGTGCGCGTGCGTCTGCACACCGACAGCTGACATCCGCCTCCCGGACACCGGCCGCGCACCGGGCAGGGTTCGGGCCCGACGCGGTACAGTGGCGGTGTGGTGCGCCGGAACACTCCGCCCGGCTCGCAGTCGTCACTGCGAGAAGCGAATCGAGCACGGTTGCTCGATGCGCTCAAGCGGCATGGGCGCCTGACGCAGATCGAGCTGGCCGGCAGCACCGGATTGTCGCCGGCGACGGTCTCGAACATCGTCAAAGAGCTGACCGCCTCCGGCATCCTGCACACCTCGTTCACGTCGCGCAGCGGCCGGCGGGCCACCCTCGTCGCGCTCGCGCGCGAAGTGGGGCTCGTAGCCGGAGCGCATTTCTCGACCCGGCAGCTGCACATCCAGATCGCCGACGCGACGCGCACCACCGTCGCTGAGACCTCCATCCCCCTCGCGCCCGGCCACCGCCACGACGCCGAGCTCGACCGGCTGAGCATCGTGCTCGGCGAGATGATGGAATCGCTGGGCGGCGCCATCGGCGACCTGCAGGCGATCGGGCTGGGAGTCCCGGCCCCCGTCGACCCGCGCAGCGGCATGATCTCCACACCCGGCCTGCTGCCGGGGTGGGAGGGCATAGACATCGGCACGAGCCTGTCGACCCGCACCGGCCGTCCCGTCTTCGTCGACAGCGAGCCGAACCTCGGCGCGCTCGCCGAAGCCCGCGAGGGCGCCGCGCGCACCGCCTCCTCGTCGGTGTACATCCGCGTGGGCCACACCATCAGCGCCGGCCTCGTCGTCGGGGGCGATCTGTTCCGCGGCGCCAGCGGCAAGACCGGCCAGATCGGTCACATGACCATCGACGAGAACGGCCCCATCTGCCGCTGCGGCAATCGCGGCTGCCTCGAGATGTACGCGGCCGGCCCCGCCCTGCTGTCGCTGTTCCCACCCGGCGACGGCTTGCAGCGCCTGCGCGACCTGCTCGCCGCATCGGATGCCGGAGTCTCAGGAGCGCAACGCGCCTTGGCCGATGCCGGCCGCCACATCGGCATCGCCGCCGCAAGCCTGTGCAACCTGTTCGACCCCGAGGTCATCGTCGTGGGCGGCGAACTGGCCGGTGCCGGCGAGATCCTCATGGCACCCATGCGCCACTCGCTGCAGCGTTCCGCCCTGGCCGCCACCGGCGGACTGCCCGAGATCGTGGCCACCTCGTACGGGGAGTGGACCGAGACGCGGGGGGCGATCGCCGTGGCCCTGGATCACGTCCGCGTCGACGCCGGCGTCTCTGCGATCACGGCATGATCCGCCTGCTGTGCGTCGCCGTGGCGGCGATCTTGGCCGCATGTGTGCTCAGCGGCTGCACCCCGCGGGTCACCAGCGAGTACGGTCCCATCGCGCTGCTGCTGCCCGACAAGAAGACCGCCCGGTACGAGACCTTCGACCGGCCCATCTTCGAGCAGCGCATCGACGAGCTGGGCGACTACGACGTGCTCTACGCGAACGCCGACCAAGACCCGGCCCGGCAGCAGCAGCAAGCCGAGTCGGCGCTGGCCGCCGGTGCCTCCGTCCTGGTCCTCGACCCGGTCGACGGCCGGGCCGCCGTCACCATCGTGACCGCAGCGAATGCGCAGGGCGTGCCTGTCATCGCCTACGACCGCATGATCGCCGGTGGCGAGCTCGCGTACTACATCTCGTTCGACAACGAACGGGTCGGCGCCCTGCAGGCCACCGCCCTGGTCGCCGAACTCGACGCACGCGGGCTGGAGCGCGGCGGCATCCTCATGGTCAACGGCTCCCCCACCGACAGCAACGCGACGCGCTTCCGCGAGGGTGCCCGCGAGATCATCGACGCCAGCGACCTGACCCTGCTCGCGTCCTACGACACGCCGGACTGGAGCCCCGACAAGGCGCAGGACTGGGTGGCGGGGCAGATCTCACAGTTCGGCGACCGCATCGACGGTGTCTATGCCGCCAACGACGGCACCGCCAGCGGGGCCGTCGCCGCGCTGCGCGCCGCCGCCGTCGATCCGTTCCCGGTCGTGACCGGGCAGGACGCCGAGCTCACGGCCCTGCAGCGCATCGTGGCCGGCGACCAGTACATGACCGTCTACAAGGCGCTGAAGCAGCAGGCCACCCGGGCCGCCGATGCGGCCGTCGACCTCATCCATGGCCGCGAGATCGTCGCGGAGACCACCGTCGAGGGCACCCCCGCGACGCTGCTCGAGCCGGTCGCGGTGACCGTCGACGACATTCTCGACACCGTCGTGGCAGACGGCTTCTGGACCGTCGACGACATCTGCACCCCCGCCTACGCCGACGACTGCGCCGCCGCCGGTATCCTCTGAACTCCCATGAGCATCCCCCACCGCGCCGGCCGGCATCGCGAACAGGTGCTGTCGATGCGCGGCATCGACAAGCACTTCGGCGCCGTCCGTGCCCTCACCGGCGTCGACTTCGAGGTGCACGAAGGCGAAGTGGTGGCCCTCATCGGCGACAACGGCGCCGGCAAGTCCACGCTCGTCAAGGTGCTCGCCGGGGTGCATCCGCCCGACGCCGGCACGATCCGCTTCGGCGGCGAGCCGGTGCACATCGGCAGCCCCGCCGACGCGCAGGAGTTCGGCATCGCGACCGTGTTCCAGGACCTCGCACTGTGCGACAACCTCGACGTCGTCGCCAATCTGTGGCTCGGGCGCGAGCTGGTCGAAGGCGCGCGTCTGGACGAGGTCGACATGGAGCAGCGCACCTGGGCGCTGCTGCGCGAGCTGTCGGCCAAGATCCCCTCGGTGCGCACGCCCGTCGCCTCACTGTCGGGCGGGCAGCGCCAGACCGTCGCGATCGCCCGGTCGCTCATCGGCGAGCCGCGCGTGGTCATCCTCGACGAGCCGACCGCGGCCCTCGGCGTCGCGCAGACCGCCGAAGTGCTCAACCTCATCGAACGCCTCCGCGAGCGCGGCCACGGGGTCGTGCTCATCAGCCACAACATGGCCGACGTGCTCGCGGTGGCCGACCGCATCGTGGTGCTGCGGCTGGGGCGCAACAACGGCGAGTACAACGCCGCCGACGTCACCAGCGAAGTGCTCATCGCCGCCATCACCGGCGCCGTCGACAACTCCGTCAGCCGCCGCTCCACTCCACCGCCCGAGCCGGCTGCCCACACCGACGGCACGATCATCCCGTTGAGCGGGCGCGGCCGGCGACGCGGCGACGGGGGCGCCTCGTGACGACCGAACTCGACGACGTCGGCGTGAGCGGCAGCGCCGCCCGAGCCTGGGCGCGCCTGCGCGGCGGCGATGTCGGTGCGGCACCCGTGATCGCGGGCCTGGTCGTCATCTGGACCGCGTTCCAGATCCTCAACCCGGTGTTCTTGTCCAGCCGCAACCTCGTCGACCTGACCATGCAGTGCGCCGCGATCGGCACGATGGCCCTCGGCATCGTGCTCGTGCTGCTGCTGGGCGAGATCGACCTGTCGGTGGGATCGGTGTCGGGGCTGGCCGCCGCGATCCTGGCGGTCACCTTCGTGCAGCTGCAATGGCCGGTGCTGCTGGCGATCGGCGCCGCCCTGGCCGCCGGAGCCCTGGTGGGCGTGCTCTACGGGGTGCTCTGCATCCGGCTGGGCCTGCCCAGCTTCGTCATCACCCTGGCGGGCCTGCTCGGGTTCTTGGGCGTCCAGCTGTGGGTGCTGGGCGATGCCGGGTCGATCAACCTGCCGTTCGACTCGTGGCTGGTGCAGTTCGCCCAGCATCTGTTCCTGCCTGACTGGGCGTCCTACCTGGTGGTCGTCGCCGGCGTGGCGGCGTACGCATGGTCGATGCTGCGACGCGCACGCCGTCGCGTGGCGGCCAATCTCGACAGCCAGAGCTACCGCAGCATCGGGCTGCGCACCGGGCTGCTGCTGGCTGTGCTGCTCGTGGCCGTCTGGTACCTCAACCAATCGCGTGGCGTGGCCGTCATGTTCGTGGTGTTCCTCGCCCTGGTCATCGTGGCCCACCTCGCTCTCACCCGCACCCGGTGGGGCCGTGCCGTGTACGCGGTGGGTGGTTCGATCGAAGCGGCGCGGCGCGCCGGCATCCGCGTCGACCGCATCTATCTGTCGGTGTTCGCGCTCTGCTCGACTCTGGCCGCCGCCGGTGGCGTGTTCGCGGCGGCGCGGCTCGCCGCGGCGAACCAGAGTTCAGGTGCCGGCGACACGCACCTCAACGCCATCGCGGCCGCCGTCATCGGGGGCGCATCGCTGTTCGGCGGCCGCGGCACCGCGTTCGCCGCCCTGCTGGGCGTCATCGTCATCCAGTCGATCTCGTCGGGCCTGACCCTGCTGAATCTCGATGCGTCGATCCAGTTCATGATCACCGGCGTGGTCCTGGTCCTGGCGGTGACCGTCGACGCACTGTCGCGCCGCAGCCGCGCTGCCAGCGGCCGCGCCTGAGCGGTCTTCGGCTGCGTTCAGCGCTCGAATCGCGTGAGGCGGTTGCCAAAGCGTTACGTTCAAGTCTTGACGCCAAGACGTGAACGCATCATGATCGTCTTCAGCGCACAGACGCGCTGCACCCGAGAATCGCTCGAAGATGAGAGGCGAAAGATGAAGAAGTCTTCCCTGTCCACCCTTGCCGCCGTCAGCGGTCTGGCCATGCTGGCGCTGGCCGGCTGTTCCAACGCGGCCAGCCCCGCCCCCACCGATGGCACCGACGGAGACGGCGACGTGACCGCGTCGCGCGCCTGCGTCATCCTGCCGGATGCGGCGTCCTCCCCCCGCTGGGAGAACTTCGACCGCAAGTACCTGCAGGAGGGCCTGGAGGGCGCCGGCTTCGAGGTCGACATTCAGAACGCCCAGGGCGACACGTCGAAGTACGCGACCATCGCCGACCAGCAGCTCACGCAGGGCTGCGGCGTCATGCTCCTGGTCGACTACAACGGCGCCGCCGAGGGCGTGGCCACCAAGGCCAGCGGCCAGGGCATCCCCGTGATCGCCTACGACCGCCCGTTCGCCGGTGCCGACTACTACGTGTCGTTCGACAACGTCGAGGTGGGCCGCCTGCAGGGTCAGACCGTGCTCAACGGCCTCGAGGCCGCCGGTGTCGACCCGGCCGACGCGCAGGTGTTCTACATGGGCGGCGACCCCACCGACGGCAACGCGAAGATGTTCCACGACGGTGCCATCGAGGTCATGGAGGGCGCGGGCATCACCGCCGTCGCCGAGCCGACCGGTGTCTGGGACGGCGCCAAGTCGCAGACCAACTTCGAGCAGGCCCTCACCGCCAACGACGGCAAGGTCGACGGGGTCTGGGCGGCCAACGACACCAACGCCGACGGCGTCATCAAGGTGCTGCAGGACAAGAGCATCACCGGCGTCGCCGTGTCCGGCCAGGACGCGAACCTCGAGGGTCTGCGCAACATCCTCACCGGATGGCAGACCGCGACCGTCTACAAGCCGGTCAAGATCGAAGCCGAGGCCGCCGTCGAGGTCGCCATCGCCCTGCTCAAGGGCGAGACGCCCAGCGCCGACCAGAAGCTCGAGGACGGCACGCCGTACATCGCCGTGACGCCCCAGCTGGTGGGACCGAACGAGGTCAAGGACGTCATCGCCGCCGGCGACGCGTCGGCCGACGAGGTGTGCGCCGGTGAGATCGACGGGGTCAGCCTCGCCGACAAGTGCGCCGAGTTCGGCGTGCAGTAAGCAGCCACCGAGCGAGGGGCGTCGCGTCGTCACCGGCGCGGCGCCCCTTCGCCACCTCGCAGCCCGCACCCGAAGCACAAGGAAGCGAATCCATGACCACCCCCATCATCGAACTGCGGGACGTGAAGAAATCCTTCGGTCCCGTCAACGTCCTGCGCGGCGTGAACCTCAAGGTCCATCCCGGCAAAGTCACCGCCCTGGTCGGTGACAACGGCGCCGGCAAGTCCACTCTCATCAAGGGCCTGGCCGGAGTGCAGCCCTACGACGCCGGCGAGGTGCTGATCGACGGCACGCACGCCGACCTGCACACGCCTCGCGACGCCGCCCACCTGGGCATCGAGGTCGTCTATCAGGACCTCGCGCTGTGCGACAACCTCGACATCGTGCAGAACATGTTCCTCGGGCGCGAGGAGATGTCCACGGGCACCTTCGACGAAGGCCGCATGGAACGCGAGGCCTCCGACACGCTGCGCTCCCTGTCGGTGCGCACCGTCAAGTCGGTCCGGCAGAAGGTGTCGAGCCTGTCGGGCGGTCAGCGCCAGACGGTGGCCATCGCCCGCGCCGTGCTCAAGAAGGCGCGCGTGGTCATCCTCGATGAGCCCACCGCGGCCCTGGGCGTGGCCCAGACCGAGCAGGTGCTGAGCCTCGTCGACCGGCTGAGCCAGCAGGGCGTCGCCGTCGTGCTCATCAGCCACAACCTCGCCGACGTGTTCGCCGTCGCCGACGACATCGCCGTGCTCTACCTCGGGCAGATGGTCGCACAGATCGACACGGCCGACACGACCCGCGACGACGTCGTGGGCTACATCACCGGCACCAAGGTGCCCTCCGGCGTCGAACTGGTCGGCACCAGCAACATCCCCGTGGGAGGCGACGCATGACCGCGCAGACGACCCAGCGCACCGCCGCCGCACCCGATCCGGTCGCCGGCGACCTCATCGGCAGCGGCGTCGAGGGCGGCCTGACCGAGCAGTTCACCGCCTGGTGGCAGCGCGTACGCGGGGGTGACATGGGCGCCCTGCCCGCCATCGCCGGTCTCGTGTTCCTCGCGATCCTGTTCGGCATCCTCAGCCCGTACTTCCTCACGCCCACGAACTTCGCGAACCTCATGAACCAGGCCGCCTCGCTCGTGGTGCTGGGCATGGCCCTCGTGTTCGTGCTGCTGCTGGGCGAGATCGACCTGTCGGCCGGTGTCACCGGCGGCGTGTCCATCGCCGCGTTCGCCGTGCTGAACGTGAAGTTCGAGATCCCGTGGCCGTTCGCCCTGCTGCTGGGCTTCGGGGTCGGCTTCGCCACCGGTGCGCTCATCGGGTTCCTCGTGGCGCGCGTCGGCATCCCCTCGTTCGTCGTGACGCTGGGCCTGTTCCTGGGATACCAGGGCCTGGCGCTGCTGATCATCGGGGCCGGCGGCCTCTACCCGATCAACGCGCCCGAGCTCATCGCGCTGCAGAACGGCCGACTGCCGGTGTGGGGCGGCTGGGTGATGCTCGCGGTGATGGTGGCCATCTCGGCGGCCATGTCGTTCTGGGATCGCAGCCGCCGCACGCGCGCGGGGGTCCCCAACCGGGCCATCTCGCTGGTGTGGATCAAGCTGGGCGTCATCGCCGTGCTCGGCGGTGCCGCCGTCGCGATCCTCAACCTCAACCGGTCGCAGTCGGTGATCCCCATCGAGGGTGTGCCGGTGATCGTCCCGGTGGTCCTGGCCATCCTGTGGATCGGCACCTTCGCACTCGACCGCACCCGCTTCGGCCGGTACGTGTACGCGATCGGCGGCAACGCCGAGGCCGCGCGCCGCTCCGGCATCAAGGTGCGGTGGGTCAAATGGTGGTGCTTCGTGATCTGCTCCGGTCTGGCGGTCATGGCGGGCCTGTTCGCCCAGACCCGCATCGGCTCGGTCGACGGGGCCGCCGGCCGCGACATCGTGCTGTCGGGTGTGGCCGCCGCTGTCGTGGGCGGGGTGAGCCTGTTCGGCGGTCGCGGACGCCTGCTGCACGCAGCCATCGGCGCCCTGGTGATCGCCTCGATCACCAACGGCCTGGCACTGCTCAAGCTCGGCGCGGGCATCAACCTGCTCGTCACCGGCGGCGTGCTGATCCTGGCCGCCACCGTCGACGCCGTGTCACGGCTGCGAGGAGGAAACGTCAGATAGCCGCGGGTAGGCTGGCGGGGTGAGCGAGGCGACACAGCAGCCGATCGTGCGCATGCCCGACGGCACGGTCAAGCAGACAGGGCCGCTCACCGGCACCCGGGTGTGGACGGTGCCCGGCCGGGCGCACCGGCCGTTGACCGCGCCGCGCCCCGAGCCCCGCCGGCTCGCCCGCGGCGAGCACACCCGACTGTGCGCGTTCTGCGAAGACCGGTACCTCGAGACCACTCCTGAGAAGGCGCGGCTGGTGGGTCCCGACTTCGCCGAGCACCGCCATGTGCCCGCCTCGCAGCTGTTCGACACCGTCGCCGAGTTCCGCCGGTTCGCGAACCTGTTCGAGATCGTCTCGGCCGAGTACTGGCGCGAGAACCACGGCTTCCGCCAGCCCGCCGGCGTCTTCGAGTGGGCGCAGGAGTACCTGTCCGATCCCGCGGGACGTGAGCATATCGAGCAGCTGGCCGAGGTGCGGGCGGCGGCCTCCGGCGCGCGGGTCTCGCTCGAAGAGGCCGCGCTCGACCTGCTGGGCGGGTCGCACGACGTCATCGTGGCCCGCCGGCACGTCGTCGACGACGCCCTGACCGACGACCAGCTGGTCTCGTCGGGGGTTCTGAGTCCCGACGAGCACGCGGCCTACTTCGCGTTCACGGTGCGGGCGCTGGCCGAGATCCAGGCCGCCCAGCCCGGCGCCGCCTACGTCGCGGTGTTCCAGAACTGGCTGCGCCCGGCCGGGGCCTCATTCGACCACCTGCACAAGCAGCTCGTCGCCATCGACGAGCACGGCCCGCAGGTCGACCGCGAACTGCGCATGCTGGCATCCGACCGCCATCTCTACCAGCACCGCGAGCTCGATCTGGCCGTCGGGCAGCGTTTGCTGGTGGCTGCCACCGACGGTGCGGTCGCCTTCGCCGGCGTCGGCCACCGGTACCCGGCGTTCGTGGTGTGCTCCACGTCAGATGCGAACCTGCCGCAGGAGCATACGGATGCCGGTGTCCGCGCCGTCGCCGACCTCGTGCACGCGCTGCACGCGGCCACCGGTGTGCATGTGCCCACCAACGAGGAATGGCATTACCGGCCGCCGTCGGCGCCGTGGCCGATGCCGTGGCGGGTCGTGCTGAAATGGCGCATCTCGAACCCCGCCGGCTTCGAGGGCGGCACCAAGGTGTACGTGAACACGATCGACCCGTGGGAGCTGCGACGCCGCGCGGTCGAGTCGCTGGTCGAGCTGCGCGCGCAGGGCCGGTTGGCGGCCGGCATCCGCATCGGCGACGAGTGCGTGGCCGCAGACGCCCGGTTGCGCTACGCGGACGGATTCGACGCCGAGTGAGTTTTCCCTTCGAAGCGCTCCGTCGCTGGCCTGACGTGTCGGGCGCCGACCTGGTCGCCGCAGACGCCGCCGATCGTCTGATCCTCGATGAGGCGGATGCCGCACTGGCCACGGCCGGCGACGGCGAGATCGTCGTCATCGGCGACGGTTATGGCGCGCTGTCGCTGGCGGCCGCGCACGCCGGTGCTCGGGATGTGCGCGTGCACCAGGACACCGTGACGGGCGAACGGGCGCTGGCGGCCAACGCCGAGCGGCTCGGGCTGACGGTCCGCTCGATGCCGCTGACGGCCGATCTGGTCGCCGGGGCGCGGGTCGTGCTGCTGCGCCTGCCCCGATCGCTCGACGCGCTGCGGGACGTCGCCGGGCTCATCGCCGCGCACGCCGCCGCCGACGTGATCGTGGTCGCCGGCGGCCGCATCAAGCACATGTCCGTGTCGATGAACGATGTGCTGCGCGAGCACTTCGAGACCCTCGACGTCAGTCACGCACGGCAGAAGTCGCGCGTCCTGATCGCGCGCGGCGGCCGCGCCGGGCG
>JAEXHA010000016.1 GCA_023450335.1 Actinomycetes bacterium
CTTGCGCCCTGCGCGCGCCACGCCCTGCGACCCCGCGCGCCGCATACCCTGCGCCGAGTCGCCTAGATGCGTACGAGCCGCCTACCTTCGGACAGTCCGGACTTGGGCGGCTCGTACAGACGTAGGCGGCTCGTGGTGTGTGGGGGCGCGCGGTGTGTGGGGCGTCGCGGTGTGTGCGGGGGCGTCAGCGCTCGCAGAGGCGGGGGACGTCGCCGTGGCCGAAGCGGTAGTCGTACTGCGTGCCGTCGACGGCGACGATCACCCGCATGCCGTCGACGAGAGCCTGCGTGTACGACTGCCCGGGCTGCGGGCAGCCCAGCGACCCGTCGCTGAAGGTGACGTTCTCGGCCGAGACGAGCTCGGGCACCGCGGTGATGCCGCGGGCGGCCAGGTCGTCGATGATCGCTTTCCACCGCGCTTCGGGTACGTCGGCCGCCGTCCCGGTGGGCGTCGTCGCAGACGTGGGCGACACGGGGCCCGGGGTCGTGGTCTGGAACCGGTCGGTCGGGTCGGCGCTCGCGCTCGGGCCCGGCGGCGTGGAATCGGGCATGGTGCCTCCGGATGCGCACGAGGTCAATAAGGCGACGAGCAGAACAGTGGATGCCAGGGCAACGGTGCGACGGTGCATGCGAACCTCCTCGTTGGGCCGAGCGTACGCCGCGCACCTGCGAAGTGGCGGCGAATGCGGGCTACGCGCTCGCCGGCGCGGCGGGCGCCGGTGCGGTGGAGGCCGGCGGCGGGGCATCGAGTGCGCGCAGCATGCGGGCGAGCACCTCGCGCAGCGCGCCGCGGGCGGGCTCGGCCAGGTCGGTCGTGTACTCGACGCCGGTGGGGATCCACGACAGGGCACTCATCACGTCACGGAAGTCGCTGCCGCCGACCGGCCACCGCGTGTGCGACTCGTCCTCGGCGGTCGCTGCCTGCCCCCACGGACCGAAGTAGTCGCGCATCGTCTTCAGCGGCAGCGCCATCACGGCATCGGCGTTCACCGTCTGACGACCCCAGGAGCGGGCGACCGAGATGAACTCCTCGATCTCCTCCGCGGACAGCGGGCGCGCCGCGAACAGCACGCGCGTGTGCTCGATGCGGCTGATCCGGTCGACGCGGAACGTGCGCCATTCGTCCTTGTCGAGGTCCCAGCACAGCAGGTACCAATGCCGGTCCGCAGGCACGAGCGTGTGTGGCTCGACGCGTCGGGCGGTGGCCTGGCCCGACGCGGACGTGTACGCCAAACGCACCCGTTCCCGGTCGCGGCAAGCCAGTGCGAGCTCGCCCAGCACGTCGGTCGACACGGCCGCGCCGGCGTTGATGCCGGTCGGCTGCACCGTCTGGGCCACGGCGTTGACGCGGCGGCGCAGAGGCGCAGGCAGCACCTGTTCGAGCTTGGCGAGCGCGGTCAGGGTGGTCGCCGGGCCACTCACGAGCCGCTGTGACGCCGCGACGCGCAGACCGATCGCCATCGCGACAGCCTCGTCGTCGGTGAGCAGCAGCGGGGGCACCGCACTTCCGGCCTCGAGCCGGTATCCGCCGGTCGCGCCGGGGGAGGATTCGATGCGGTAGCCGAGCTCGCGGAGCCGGTCGACGTCGCGGCGGACGGTGCGCTCGGTGACCCGGAGCCGGGCGGCCAGTTCCGGACCCGGCCAATGGCGGTGCGTCTGCAGCAGGTTCAGCAGCGAGAGCGCGCGAGTCGTGGTGTCGGACATGCATCCAGACTGTCATTGTTTGCGGACAGGATCTGACCGCGTTGATTTCTAGCCTGGCGTCATGACGAACGAAACGATCATCCAGGCGCAGGGGCTGACCAAGCGCTTCACGGTGAAGAAGAAGACCGTCGAGGCGGTCACCGACCTCACGTTCCAGGTCACGCGCGGCGAGCTGGTCGCGTTCCTGGGGCCCAACGGCGCAGGCAAGTCGACGAGCCTGCGCATGCTCACCACTCTCATCCCGCCCAGCGCGGGCACGGCACGCGTCGTCGGCCACGACATCCTCCGGCAGGCGGCCGAAGTGCGCGCCCGCATCGGCTACGTCGGACAGCTCACCAGCGGCAGCTTCGCGCAGCGCACGCGCGACGAACTGCTCAGCCAGGGCGCGTTCTACGGCATGAGCAAGCGCGCGTCGCGCACACGGGCGGACGAACTCATCGAGTCGCTCGACCTCGGCGGGTTCGCGCAGCGGTCGGTGCAGCAGCTGTCGGGTGGTCAGAAGCGCCGACTCGACATCGCACTCGGCCTCATGCACGCACCGCCGCTGCTGTTCCTCGACGAGCCGTCGACCGGGCTGGACCCGCAGAGCCGGGCGAACCTGTGGCAGCACATCCTCGAGCTGCGCCGCAGCCATGGCACGACGGTGTTCCTCACCACCCATTACCTCGAGGAGGCCGACCGCTACGCCGAGCGGGTCATGGTCATGGACCGCGGCCGGGTCATCGCCGACGACACCGCCGCACGGCTCAAGGCGGATCTCGCCGGCGACGTGCTCACCCTGCGCTTCGCCTCCGAGGGCGATGCGGACGCGGCCGTCTCGGTCGTGCAGCGACTCACCGACCGCCGGGCCGTTCGCGCGGGAGACGCGATCACCCTCACAGCACCCGACGGCGACGCGCTGCTGCCGGTCGCCGTGCGCGCGCTCGATGCGGCCGGCATCGTCGTGGCCCGTGCCACGGGGGTGCCGCCGACTCTCGATGACGTGTTCTTGGCGCTGACCGGCCGCACCCTGCGCGAGGCGGGCGAGGGCGCGGACGCCGGCGCGGCGGACGGGGCCGACAGCCCGGCATCCCTCACCGAAACCATCACCGAAGGAGCAGACCGATGACCCTCACCGAACCGCGGCCGGACACCGCCGCGCGACCCCACCTGGCTCGCGATACCTGGAACGTGTTCACGCGTGACCTGAAGCCGATGCTGCGCGACCCCTTCACACTGATCTTCAGTCTCGTACAGCCGCTCGTGTTCCTCGGGCTGTTCGCCCCGCTGCTGGTGGGCACCTCGGGCGCCCCCATCGGCGAGACGCTGCGGTGGTTCGTGCCGGGGGTGCTCGTGATGATCGTGCTGTTCGGCACCGGCGCGACCGGGTCGAACCTGCAGTACGAGATGATGACCGGCTCGCACGAGCGCACGCTTGTGGCGCCCTTGGTGCGGTCGTCACTGCTGGTGGGCCGCGCGCTCAAGGAGATCGCACCGATCGTGGTGCAGTCGATCATCATCGTCCTGATCGCCTGGCCGTTCGGTTTCGTGATCGACGTGCCGGGCCTGGTGGTCGGACTCGTGCTGCTGGCGGTGTTCGGCGTCGGTCTCGGGTCGCTGTCGTACACGCTCGCGATCAAGACGAAGGGTCGTGAGTGGCTGTTCTGGGGGGTGCAGCAGACGCTGATCTTCCCGCTGCTGATCCTGTCGGGCATGCTGCTGCCGCTGGAGGCGGGGCCGGGGTGGATGCAGGCGGTCGCGACCGTGAACCCGATCAACTGGGTCGTGCAGGCCGAGCGAGCGCTGCTGGCGGGTGACCTGACCGATGCGACCGTGCTGTGGGGGTGGCTCGCGGCTGTCTCCGTCGCGATCGTGGGGATGCTCGTGGGCATCCGCGCGATGCGCAGAAGCAGCTGATCCGCACGCTCCGCGGCGTCCGCAGACCCGGTATCGGGCGGTCGGGCGCCGCGGGGCGCAGGTTGTGATGGACCCGTTATCGCGTTCGGTCAGCGGCGGCTGCGGGCGGGATTAGCCTTGCCGGGTGACGAGTGCGAGGCGACGGGGAATCGTCGCCCTGGCGACCGTCGCGGTCCTGCTGGCGCTCGGTGCCGGGGTGGGGCTGGCCGTCGGCGACGCACTGGGTGTGAGCACCGAACCGGCAACGCCCATGGCTGCGGCCGAACCGGTCGTCCCCGAGGTCGCCGAGGTCGTCGCGCCGCCGCAGATCACCGTGGTCGGAGCCCTCAAGACCGCTCGCCTCAACGCCGCCCGGCTGGCGCTGACCGACGCGGTCGACGCGGCCGGTGAGACGCACGGCACGGCCACGGTCACCCTCGACGTCTCAGACAGCGGGCTGATGGATGCCGGTGTCGCGGCCGAGTCGTACCGGCTCACCGGCACGCCCGACAGCATCACCGTCATCGCCGCCGACGAGGCCTCCGCCGCCCGGGCCCTCTACGATCTGGCGGCCGATGTGCGCGCGGGGCGGTCGATCGCAGGCCACATCGGCGAGGAGATCACCGCCCGGCTGCCGCTGCGGATGGTCGACCTGGGCGCGGTCGGAGTCGCCGCAGACGGCGCGCAGTGGGCCGAGGGCACCGACTATTCGCACGCGTCGCACGCGTTCGCCGACGTGATCCTGCCCGAGGCGCCGTACATCGACCAGACCGCGTTGCAGGCCGCGTATCGCGATTTCGACGAGTTCGTCCGCCACTCCCTCGCGAACGGGTTCAACGCGGTCGCGTTCCCCGGTTTCGTCGAATTCGTCACCTTCGCCGAGGCGCCGGGCGGTCCGGTCTACGGTGCCGGCGACGACGAACACGCCGCCCGGGCGCTCGCGCTGCGTGAGGCGTTCGCGCCGTTCTGGAACCGGGCCGATGCGCTGGGCATGCGCGTGTTTCTGCGTACCGACATGCTCGCCCTCACCGCGCCGCTGGAGACGTACCTGATCGACCGGTTCGGGTCGCTCGACACCGAGGACCCCGCGTTCTGGCAGACCTACACCGCCGGGCTCGACGAACTCTATGCCGCCGCGCCCGCGCTCGACGGCGTGCTCCTGCGCATCGGCGAGGCCGGCGCGGTTTACGACGTACCCGGCGGGGCGGTGTCCTCCTCACTGGCGGTGACCACGCCCGACGCTGTCCGCGCCATGCTCGACGCGTTCACCGCACAGGCCGAGGCAGCCTCGCGCGACGTGATCTTCCGCACCTGGAGCGTCGGCGTCGGCGCCGTGGGCGACATGCACACGAACGTCGAGTCGTATCAGGCGGTGCTCTCCGGCATCCACTCGCCGGCGCTCATCGTGTCGACCAAGTACACGCTGGGCGACTTCTACAGCTGGCTGCCGCTCAACGACACCCTGATGCAGGGCGAGCACCGGCGCATCATCGAGCTGCAGAGCCGGCGCGAGTTCGAGAACTTCGGCGCGTTCCCGAACGACCTGGGCGTCGAGTATCAGTGGGCCCTGCAGCAGCTGCTCGCCGCGAACGAGAAGATCGAGGGCGTCTGGACGTGGACGCAGGACGGCGGTCCGTGGCGCGCGGGACCGATGACGCTGTACCTGAAGGCCGGGTTCTGGCACCTGTACGAGCTGAACACGCAGCTCGCCGGGGCGCTCGCGCTCGACCCGGAGGTCGACGTCGCACAGGTGACGGCCGCGTGGGCGCGCGAGTGGTTCTCGGAGGATCCGGCCACGATCGAAGCCATCGTGACCGCCATGGCGCACTCGCGCGAGGCGATCACGCAGGGGCTGTACCTCGAGTCGTTCGCCCAGCAGCGGGTGTTCGCTCTGGGCCTGGAGCCCCCGCCGATGATGTGGATCTTCGAGTGGGACATCCTCACCGGGGACTCCGCCGTGCTCGACGTGATGTACCAGGTCGTGCGCGACGCGAGCGGCGGCGACATCGATGCGGCCATCGCGGGAGGTCAGCGGGCGGTCGCGGCGGCCGAGCAGATGCGCGATACCCTCGCGGCGACGGATGCCGGCGCCTGGCGCGACGGGTCTCTGCGCGCGTCGTTCCTCGCGACGCTCGACTACGAGATCGATGTCCTGCGCCTGCTGGCGGGGTACCGCGAGATGTTCCTCGCGCAGGGGCAGTGGCACGACACGCTCGCCGGGGACGCCTACCAGCGATGGCGCGACGCCCGCGACGACTATGTCGCGCTCGCGGCATCCCACCTCGAGCGATACGAGGGCGACCTCGACCACCCCGCGTACAACCTCACCGCGGCACAGCTGGGCATCGACCGCGGCGATCGCGACCTGACGATGTCGTGGCTCGCGCGCGGACTGCTCGCGCTCGCCGTCGCGTGGATCGTGATCGGCGTGCTCTCGGCGCGGACGCGTCTGATCCGCCGGCCCGGTGCGGCCGCGGCGCGTCTCACGTGGCTGGCCTCGACCCGGCCGTGGCGAGCGCGCGAGTCGACTCTCGGCATGTTCGACCTCGACCGGTGGCTGACGCTGATCATCCCGGCCGGGCTGCTGGTCGCGACCCGTGCCGTACAGACCTCGCTGCTGGCATGGGTGGATCTGGTGATCATCCTGGGTGCCTGGGTCGTGTTCGCGCTCGTCGTGCGGCTGTGTGTCGGCTCGCGCTCGCCGTGGCCGGTGATCGCCGCCGTCGGCGGAGTCGTCGTGCTGCGCTGCATCGTGACGCTGTTCGCGCTGTCGTTCACCGGGCCGGGCGGGTACTGGTTCGCGTTCTGGACCGAGCCGGTGCTGCGCACCGGGTACATCGCGATCGCGTTCGCCCTGTTCGTGTGGGTGTTCATCGCCGCCGGCTGGGCCATGACCGAGCAGGTGGGAGCCCGGCGGGCGACCGGATTCGTGCTGACGGCCCTCGGCGCGGGGCTCGCGGTGCCGGCCACCGTGGTCGCGGCCATCGGGCTCGAGCGGATGCTGACGATCTGGAACGACCAGATGGGGCTGCTGCCGTGGGGTATGGCGCGGATCCTCGGGATCACGACCTACCTCGAGATACCGGCGGCGTCGGCCTGGTACGCCGCCGGACTGGGCGTCGCCGTGCTGGCGGCCGGGGTGCTGCTCGCGGTGCGGTGGCGGCGCGCCGGCGCCGCCACCATGCGTGACGAGACCCGGTGGGACGCCCGGTGACCGGTCTCGGCGGGGTGCCCCGAGAGGGGACCCCACCGGCATCGGTCACGTCCGCGGCGGGTTGAGGGGCAACCAGTCCTCGAGCCGGGTCTCGAAGATCTGCGCACCCTCGACGGGCACGAGCGTGCGTTCGCCGATGCGCGCCCCGTAGTAGGGGGCGGCGTCGTCTCGCACCACCGTTCGCGGGTCCCCGCGGAAGGCGAGCCCGCGCCGGATGAACTCGTCGAGTCCGAAAGCCTCGGGGCCGGCGATCTCGATGTCGCCGTTCACCGGCTCGCCCGCTGCGGTCCGGGCGACGGCCGTGGCCACGTCGTCGGCGGCGATGGGCTGCACGAGTCCGCCGGGCAGCGTCACCGTGTCACCCGCGGTGGAGATGTCGGCGATCGAGCCGAGAAACTCGAAGAACTGCGTCGCGTGCACGAGTGAGAACGGTTGACCCGACCGGCGGATGAGCTCCTCCTGCGCGACCTTCGCCGCGAAGTACGGGATGTCCTGCGGCCGGTTGGTGCCCACGATGGTGAGCGCGACGTGGTGCCCGACACCGGCTGCCTTCTCTGCGGCCAGCAGGTTGCGGGTCGAGGTCGTGAAGAACTCGCGCACCGCGTCCTGTTCGAACGACGGCGAGTTGGACACATCGACGACGACATCGGCACCGGCCAGCGCATCGGCCACGCCTTCGCCGGTGATCGAGTCCACGCCCGTGTTGGGTGAGGCGGCGAGGGCCTCGTGGCCGTGGGCGGTGAGTTTTGCGACGACCTTCGAGCCGATGAGACCCGTTCCGCCGATCACGACGATCTTTGCCATTTTCCAGACCTTTCCGAGGGGAACGCCCAAGCGCGTTCACCCTGTATGACAAGACCGCCGCGGTGGGTGTGACCTGCTCATCGATTCCAGTGCGCGAGCTTGGCCGGATTGACGACCATCCAGACGGCGTAGACCGCGCGGCGACGCACCGCGACGGTGATCACACCGACGACGCGGGTTCCTTCCCGCAGCGCGAGCGCCGGCATCCCGTTCACCTCGACGTGGTCGAAGACGGCGCCGGGAAACAGCGACAGCACGCCCATCAACGCGGCGGCGGCGGGCACCGCCCCGCGGACGTCTGACAGCGCGGCCGGGACCGTGCCACCACTGTCGACAACGAGCCGGACATCCCATCCCAGCAATGCCGCGACCTCTTCGGGGCGGCGGCGTTCGCATGCGCGCGCCAGGGCGCCCACGACCGCACGCAATCGCATCGAGCGCGCCGAGTCGCGGTCACGACTGCCGGAGAACCACGATCGCAGGCGCCACGGTGTCATTCGCCGCCGCTCGTCACGTGGTGGAGTTTGTCGGGGCTCATGATCCACAGCAGGTGCTGGATGCCGTCGGCCGACGCCGTGAGAGTGAGGGCCGTCGTCACCGCGCCGCCCTCGCTGAGCGTGACGGCCGGCTGACCGTTCACCTCGACCCAGTCGATCTGCTTGCCGACCCAGAAATGTCCGGAGAACGCCGCGACGAACTTCGCCACCCGCGATGCGCCCACGACAGGGATGCGGGCGGCGAGTTTGACGCCGTTGCCATCGGAGTAGCTGACGATGTCCGCGGCGAACAGCTGTTCGAGGGCTTCCGCCTCGCCGCGCTGTGCGGCGCTGAGGAACGCCTCGAGCAGGCGACGCTGATCGGCGGTCGAGACGCTGCTGCTGCGCGGCGAGACAAGGTGTTTGCGGGCGCGGCTGACCAGTTGCCGGGCGGCGGGCACGGTGCCCTGCACGATCTCGGCTATGCGCTCGTAGGGGTAGTCGAGGGCTTCCCGCAGCACGTAGGCGGCGCGTTCGGTGGGGCTGAGCTTCTCGAGAAGGAGCAGGACGGCGTACTGCAGCGCCTCACCACGTTCGGCGCCGAGTGCCGGGTCGTCCTCGGTGTTGACCGGTTCGGGCAGCCACGGGCCGATGTAGGTCTCTCGCCGCACGCGCGCGGATTGCAGCAGGTTGATCGACAGCCGGGTGGTGATCGTCGTGAGAAAGGCGATCGGCTCCCGCACGGTGTCGCGGGGCGTGGTCTGCCATCGGATCCATACCTCCTGGAGGATGTCCTCCGCGTCCGAGACGCTCCCGAGCATGCGGTAGGCGATGCCGAACAGGCGCCGGCGGCACGACGCGAACTGCTCGGCCGCTTGCGTCAGGTCGTCGGGGGAGTCGTCCGTGCGCACAGGGGTCATGTCATCTGTGACCGGGCAGCGTGTCGATCTGTGACCGATTCAGTCGGATTCGGCTGAGGCTGCCGCGTGGGAGGTGATCGCGCGAAGAGCCGCGAGGGCGGCGTCGGCGCGTCCGGGTGTGAGGCCGAACGTCTCGGTGATCGTCCGGTAGATCGCCGGTGCGTGTGTCCGCAGCGCGTCGCCTTGCGGCGTGAGCGCCACGGTCACCGATCGCTCGTCTCGCGGGTTGCGCGCGCGGGTGACCAGGCCCTGCTGCTCCATCCGCTTCACCAGCGGCGTGACCGTTCCGTAGTCCGACTGCAGGCGCGCGACGATGTCGCCGACCGGCAGATCGCCGTCGGTCCACAGCACGGCCAGGACCAGGTATTGCGGATACGTGACACCGAGCGGTTCGAGAAGCGGGCGGTAGGCGGCGGTCACGGCACGGTAGGCGGCGTGCAGGTTGAAGCACACCATGTCGTCCAGTGCGACGTCGGGCGGGGTCGATTCGGTGGTCACCCGATCGACGGTAGCAACGCATCCTGAGAATTCACAGCGTGCGAGGGGATTGTATGCGAGGGAGTGACGCGCACGCGAGCCGGGGGCCGCTGGGTCATGGGGACCGGCGTCGCTATAGGGCGACCCTGCGCGATCGAAGCCAGCTTGGTGGGGTTCATGATCCAGAGAATCTGCGTGATCGTGTCGTCACGCACGGTCGCCGTGAGCGCGGCGAAGACATCGTCGCCGCTGAGCAGCAGGGCTGTCTCGCGGCAGTTCGCCTCGACCGGGACGAGTTCGACGCCACGCCACAGCCACTGGGAGACCCCGTACAGAAACCGCACGAGGTTCTCGCGACCTCTGACCGGGCGCCGCGCGGTGCGGTGCACGACGCCGCCGCCGTCGGTGTAGCTGATCGCGTCCGCCGCGAGCAGCGACTCGAGCGCGCCGAGGTCTCCGGTCCGCGCGGCCTGGAGGAACGTCTGGAAGAAGCGATGATGGGTGCGTCGGTCGGCGGTACGGCCGGTGTCGGCCTCAAGATGCCGGCGCGCGCGGGACACGAGCTGGCGCGCGGCCGCCTGGCTCGTCTCGAGGATCTCGGCGATGCGGTCGTAGGGGTAGTCGAAGGCCTGCCGCAGCACGAACGCGGCGCGCTCGGTGGGCGTCAGACGCTCCATCAGCAGCAGTGTCGCCATCTGCAGCGCCTCGCCGCGCTCGGCGCCGAGGGTCGGATCATTGCCGGTGTCGACGGGGCTGGGCAGCCACGGCCCGATATAGGTCTCGCGGCGCGCATGTGCGCTGCCCAGTTCGTTGATCGCCAGCCGTGTGGTGATCGTCGTGAGGAACGCCGCCGGCTCGCGGACGGCATCGCGATCGCAGGCCTGCCACCGCATCCACGCGTCCTGCACCACGTCTTCGGCATCGGCGGCGTTGCCCAGGATGCGGTAGGCGATCCCGAACAGTCGCCGGCATTCGTGCTCGAAGGTGCGCAGGGCCTGGTCGGCGCGGCGGTCCGTGTCCATGCTCGGAATATAGCAAGTGTGCGAGTAGATAGGAAGCGTTATTATTGCGTACGCGCCAGATCGAGCCCGCTCTGCCGTTGCCAGTCGCGGAAGCGGGTCGGCGCGAGGCGCACCGCTCCGGCAGGAAGCAGGTCATCGCGCTGCAGCTTGGCGCCGAAGTACGTGCCGAGAGGGTCGGCGACCACTTCGCGCTCGTCCCGGCGGGCGCGAAGCTCGCGGCGGGCGAGGTCTCCGAGTTCGAACACTTCGGGTCCGGCGTTCTCGATGACGCCCTGCGCCGGTTCCGTCAGCGCGGCATCGGCCACGGCGTCGGCCACGTCCGCGGCCGCCATGGGCTGGATCCGGGCCCGGGCGAGCGTCGCGACGCCGCCGTGGGTCGCATTGTCGACGATGCTGCGGACGAACTCGAAGAACTGCGTCGCATGCACGAGCGTGTACGGGCGACCCGAGGTTGTGACCAGCCGCTCTTGCTGCAGCTTCGCCTGGAAGTAGCCTCCTTCGGCGCGCGCGAGACGGTCGGTGCCCACCACGGACAGCACGACGTGATGTCGGACCCCGGCGGCTGCGCCGTAGCTGAGCAGGTTGAGCGTCGACGCGTAGAAGAACTCACGCGCCGCCGCTTCGTCGGTGTAGGAGGAGTTCGAGACGTCGATGAGCACCTCGCGGCCGATCAGGGCCGCTTCGAGCCCCTCGCCGGTGTACGAGTTGACGCCGGTGGCGCGTGAGGCAGCCACGACGTCGTGATCTCGCGCGCGCAATCGGGCCACGAGCCGTGAGCCGATGAGTCCCGTTCCTCCGATGACTGCGATGCGCATGGTTCCTCCTGTGGGTCCGTTCCGGTGACGGGAGCGCACACCGGGTTCGCCTGCACTGACAAGGCGGCCTACCGCGATGTGACGTCGACACGCCGAAGGCTCCTCGTTCGGATGCCGGCGTCACACGCCGTACCGCTGCGCGGTCGTCTTTGTCATCACCACCGGGCCGCTTCATCCACGAAAGGCACTCCCATGACCGACCACACTCTCGAGCCCGAAGCACGTGCGTTCGCCGACGCGGCGGCTCAGCCACCCACGCTCGCCGAACGCGGCGTGTCCGGCGCCCGCGCGCTCCTGGACGACGTGCAATCCGGTGACGTCGATCTGCTCGAAGTCGAAGAGGAATGGCACACGGTGGCCGCGGACGTCGGCGACGTCCCCGTGCGCATCGTCCGGCCCGTGGGCGCAACCGGGCCGCTCCCGGTGGTGCTCTACATCCATGGCGGAGGCTGGGTTCTGGGCAACGCCGGCACGCACGACCGGCTCGTGCGCGAACTCGCCGTGGGCGCCGACGCCGCCGTGGTGTTCGTCGAGTACACCCGTTCGCCCGAGGCGCGCCATCCCGTCGCCATCGAGCAGGCCTACGCCGCCGCCCGGTGGGTCGTCGATGAGGGGACCACGCGCGGGCTGGATGCCGGTCGGATGTCGGTCGCGGGCGACTCGGTCGGCGGCAACATGGCCGCCGTCGTCGCGCTGCTGGCGAAGAAGCGCGGCGATGTGTCCTTCGTCCATCAGGCGCTGTTCTACCCGGTGACGGATGCAGGCATGGACACCGGCAGCTACCGCGAGTACGCCGAGGGCTATCACTTGCGTGCCGACGCGATGGCGTGGTTCTGGGACAACTACCTTCCCGACGTCGACGCACGTCGGGATCAGACGGCGTCACCCCTGCGTGCCCCCATCGACGAGCTCAAGGGGTTGCCTGAGACGCTGCTCATCGTCGACGAGAACGACGTCCTGCGCGACGAGGGCGAGCAGTACGGGCGCCATCTGATGCAGGCCGGCGTGCGCACGACTCTCGTGCGGTACGACGGCACGATCCACGACTTCATGATGCTGAACCCGCTGAGCACCTCTGCGGCCACGACGGCTGCAGTCCAGCAGGCGGTTCAGGTGCTGCGCACGGCCTTCGCGCGCGGCTGATCACCCCCACCGGAACACCACCAGAAAGCAGGAAGATCATGACCGATATCAAGCCCACCATCGTCCTCATCCACGGAGCGTTCGCCGAGTCCGCCTCCTGGAACCGCGTCATCGAACGCCTCCACCAGCACGGTGTGCGCGCGGTCGCCGTCGCCAACCCGTTGCGGAGCCTGGCGGGCGATGCCGGATATGTGCGCGATGTCATCGCATCGATCGGCGGCCCCGTCGTGCTGGTGGGGCACTCGTACGGCGGCCTGGTGATCACCGAAGCCGCCTCTCGCAACGACGCCGTCGTCGGCCTCGTCTACGTGTCGGCCTTCGCCCCCGACAGCGGTGAGAGCGCCCTCAGCCTGTCCACCAGCGCCCCCGGGTCCACCCTCGGCGAAGCGATTCAGGCCTACCCCGTCGCCGGGGGTGGCAACGAGTTCGCGATCCGATCTGACGTGTTCCACGCACAGTTCTGCGCGGATGCAGCAGAGGGGGAGGCTGCGCTGATGGCCGCGACCCAGCGCCCGGTGACCGAAGCCGCTCTCTCGGAGGGCTTGCCCACCGACCGTCCGGCGTGGAAGGACATCCCGTCGTGGCACGTGTTCGGCGAGGAGGATCGCAACATTCCGGCCGCGGTGCTTCGCGCCGGTGCGGAGCGGGCCGGCTCGCGGGGCACCACCGCCATCGCGGGCGCGTCCCACGCGATCTCCGTCTCGCAGCCCGATGCCGTCGTGGCGGCCATCGCCGAAGCCGGCCGTTCCTTCGTGGCCGGCCGCGCCGACACCGCGGCGTGACAGACCGGCG
>JAEXHA010000025.1 GCA_023450335.1 Actinomycetes bacterium
CGGGGGGGGGGCCGGCGTCCGGGCGCAGATAGACTTGTGGATGCCGTGATCTCGGCATCCGTGTTTCTCGCGCGCCCCCGCACCCGACCATTTGGAGCCACCTGTGGCCGAGCAGTCCCGCCTCGACAAAGTCATCGCCCTCGCCCGTCATCGCGGGTTCGTCTTCCAGGCGGGTGAGATCTACGGCGGGTCGCGGTCGGCATGGGACTACGGGCCGCTGGGCACCGAGCTGAAGGAGAACATCCGCCGGCAGTGGTGGCAGACGTTCGTGCGCGGTCGTGGCGACATGGTGGGCCTGGACTCCTCGATCATCCTGCCCAAGCGCGTCTGGGAAGCGTCGGGCCACGTCGCCACCTTCACCGATCCGCTGGTCGAGTGCCTCCAGTGCCACAAGCGCTTCCGCGCCGACAACCTGATCGAGGACTTCGAGTCCCGCAAGGGCCGCCCCGCCGAGAACGGCCTCGCTGACGTGCCGTGCCCCAACTGCGGTACAAAGGGCCGGTACACCGAGCCCAAGGCGTTCTCGGGCCTCATCAAGACCTACCTGGGCGTCGTCGACGACGAGAGCGGTCTGAACTACCTGCGTCCTGAGACGGCCCAGGGCATCTTCGTGAACTTCTCGAACGTGCTCACCGCCAGCCGTAAGAAGCCGCCGTTCGGCATCGGCCAGGTCGGCAAAGCGTTCCGCAACGAGATCACGCCCGGCAACTTCATCTTCCGCACGCGCGAGTTCGAGCAGATGGAGATCGAGTTCTTCACCCCGCCCGCCGAGGCGACCGAGTGGTTCGAGCACTGGGTGCAGGCGTGCTGGGACTGGTTCGTCGACCTGGGCATCGACCCGGCCAACATGCGCCAGTTCGATGTGCCCGAGGATGAGCGCGCCCACTACTCGGCTGGCACGATCGACTTCGAGTACCGGTTCGGGTTTCCGGGCAAGGAGTGGGGCGAGCTGATGGGCGTCGCCAACCGCACCGACTTCGACCTGTCGAGTCACATCGACGCATCGGGGCAGTCGCTCACCTACTTCGACCAGGCGTCGGGCGAGAAGTACGTCCCGTACGTCATCGAGCCCTCGTTCGGGCTGACCCGGTCGATGATGGCGTTCCTCGTCGACGCGTACGTCGAAGAAGAGGTGCCCAATGCGAAGGGCGGCACCGACACCCGCACGGTGCTCAAGCTCGACCCGCGCCTGGCGCCGGTCAAGGTCGCGGTGCTGCCGCTGTCGCGCAACGAGCGGCTCTCACCACTGGCCCGCCAGGTGGCCGACGAGCTGCGCAGCCAGGGCTGGAACGTAGACTTCGACGACGCCGGCGCCATCGGCCGCCGGTACCGCCGTCAGGACGAGGTCGGCACGCCGCTGTGCGTGACGGTCGACTTCGACTCCCTCGACGACCAGGCCGTCACCGTCCGCGACCGCGACACCATGGCACAGGAGCGCGTGCCGCTCGACGGCCTGCGCACGTATCTGGCCCAGCGACTGCGCGGCGCCTGAGGCGTCCGCGCGACTCGGCGTCGCCTCCAGCGTTCGCGCGGCTGGGCGCCGCCTCCCCGTCTGAGCGTCGGCGCCCCGGCACGCCCTGCGCGTGCGCCGGAGGCCCGCACCGAAATGCGGAGAATCGCGCGAACTTCGGATCGAGATGCGCGAGACGATCCGAACTTCGCGCGATTCTCCGAACTTCGTGGGCACATTTCGAGTCGGGCCTGTGCCGGCTCGGTGAGCGTGGTGGATGCCGTGGGCTGCAGGTCAGGCCTTCGCCTTGGCGGCCGCCTTCATCGCGCGTTTGTGCTCGCGTACCTGAGCCAGCGACTCCGGTGAGACGATGTCGGCCACTGAGCGGAACGACCCCTCCTCGCCGTAGGGGGCGGATGCCGCCCGCCAACCGTCACCGGTGAACCCGTACTGCTTTCCGAGCAACGCGAGGAAGATCTTCGCCTTCTGCTCGCCGAACCCCGGCAGGGCCTTGAGCCGCTTCAGCACGGTCGCCCCGTCCGGGTCGCCGTCCGTCCACAGCGCCGCCGCGTCACCGCCCCAGCGGTCGACGAGGGCCTGGCACAGTGCCTGCACCCGCGCCGCCATCGAGCCGGGGTAACGATGCACGGCGGGCGTCTGCCGGAACACCTCGACAAACTCGTCGGCGTTGTAGCCGGCCAAGGTTCCGGCATCCAGTTCGCCGATCCGCTCGCGGATCTTGAGCGGCCCCGTGAAGGCGGTCTCCATCGCGATCTGCTGGTCGAGCAGCATGCCGATCAGTAGCGCGAGCGGGTTCTCTGAGAGCAACGTGTCGGCGACAGGGTCGTCGGTGATGCGAAGGGCCATGGGCTCATTCTTTCGTGATCGCCGGGATCACCGCATCCTGATGGCCACGTCCACGGTGTCGCCGATGTCCTTGCCCAGGCTCTTCCGCACCTTGGCGCTGAGCGAGACCATGTGGCCTCCTTGCCCGGTGACCATCGCTCCGACGTTCTCCAAGCGGATGTCGTCGATGCGGGCATCGACGCGCACCGTCTTTCCGGTGCCGAAGAACTCGGCCGACTGCGGGATCTCGACGCAGCTCCAGGTCTCGCCTTTGACCTCCACCCCGATGGTGGCTTGAAAGCTCAGCTCCTCAGCGACCATGGTCCGATCGTAGGCACGTGCGCTGTTGACAGCAACGGATGGTCACCGCACCTGCTGGCGCACGCCGCGGTCAAGCCGACG
Source organism: Actinomycetes bacterium (assembly GCA_023450335.1). Lineage (GTDB taxonomy): Bacteria > Actinomycetota > Actinomycetes > Actinomycetales > Microbacteriaceae > Microbacterium. The sequence goes on from JAEXHA010000025.1 coordinate 2,699, forward strand.
CATCTCCCTCGTCCGGGCGACCGGGGGCCCCTGCGCAGCGGCGGCACAGGTGCGCGATGCCAGGATGGATGCCATGGCCGATAGCCCCGCCGCTGACCTCATCACCCACGCCCACGAGACGCGGGTGGCCGTCGTGGGCGGCGGCATCGCGGGTCTGGTGGCCGCGCTCGAATGCGCCAAGGTCGGCATGACCGTCACCGTGTGGGAAGCGGACGAGCACCTGGGTGGACAGGTGCAGTCCGCCGACGTCGACGGGGTGGTCCTCGACCTGGCCGCGACCGGATTCACCGCCGATGACCCCGCGCTCACCGCGCTGCTGAACGACCTGGGCCTCGGCGACGACATCGTCACCGCCCCCGCCGGCGTGCGCTGGATCAGCGACGCGGGCGGCGCCGCACCCGTGCCGGCCGACAGTGCGCTGGGGGTGCCGGCGAACACCTGGGCTGACGACGTGCGTCGCTTCATCGGCTGGGGCGGTGCGTGGCGCGCCTACCTCGACCGGCTGCGCCCGCCGCTGACCATCGGCCATGAGCAGCGACTCGGTCCGCTCGTGCGGCGTCGCATGGGCGTGCGGGTCGTCGACCGCCTGGTCGCGCCGGTCACCTCGGGGGTCTTCGGCCTCCACCCTGACCAGGTCGATGTCGACGCGGCGCTGCCGGGGCTGAACACCGCGCTCACCCGCGTCGGGTCGCTCGGCGGGGCCGTGCTGCAGCAGACGGGCTCGCCCGACCGGGCCACTGTCGCGGGAGGCCTGACCGCGGTGATCGACGCGCTCGCCGCCCGCATCGTCGAGCTCGGCGGCGAGGTGCACACGGCGACGCCGGTGACCGACCTGACCCGCACCGCCGACGGCTGGACCCTCACGATCGTCGGCGCCGAAGAGCCTGCCCGGGCGGACGCCGTCATCTTCGCGGCCGGCGCGTCGGCGGCTCGGCGCCTGCTGCCGATGCCGGGGGAGGCCGATCACCCCGGCGCAGCGCCGGTCGACGTGGTGACCCTCGTCG
>JAEXHA010000062.1 GCA_023450335.1 Actinomycetes bacterium
TCGTGCGCCTGTACACCCGCTGATCCGCCACCTGCATTCACACCCGATGGCAGGGATGGTGTGCTAGCGGGGTATGCTCGTGTGAAGGCAGTGGCGATGATGCGGATGCTGCCGACGAAGCGAAACCCGAACCCGCGTGCTTTGCACCCACGTGGGAAACCGCCTCGTCGGTCGCTCGACACGGGCGTCCGGCGTGGCACCACGAGAGCGAGATGAATACACAGCCGCTGGCCGCCACGGCCGTCAAGCCCCTGAGGGGCTGGCGCGTCCTTGTGCCGCGCGGAGGCCCATGGGGTGACACCGTCGCCGCCGGACTCCGGTCGCAGGGCGCGGTACCGGTCATTGCGCCGCTCATCAACTTCGCGCCGTCCACCGACCAGGCCACGCTCGAGCAGTCGCTCGCCGACCTGGCCGACGGTGCCTTCGACTGGATCACGCTGACCAGCGCCACCACCGTCGATGTTCTCTATGCGTATCGTGCCAAGATCCCGGCATCCACTCGGGTCGCCGCGGTGGGCGAGACCACCGCGACCGCCCTCACCGCTGTCGGGTACCGCGTCGACCTCGTTCCCGATGAGGACAACTCGGCCGCCGGCATGGCCACGCAGCTGCTGGCGCTGGAGACCAGCCCGCGGCGCATCCTCACGCTGCGCAGCGAGACGGCCAAGCCCGTGCTGACGCGCAAGCTCACCGAGGCCGGGCACGATGTCCGCAGCGTGGTCGCCTACCGCACCGTCGGCGTGCCGGTCACCGAGCGCATCGCCCACGACGTCGCCTCTGGCCGGATCAACGCGATCCTGGTCACCAGCGGCTCGGTCGCCGAGCAGGTGCGCGAGCAGTTCACCCAGATCCCCGATGACACCGTCATCGCCGCGATCGGTCCGCGTACCGCCAAGGACGCGCGCAAGGCGCATCTGCGCGTGAACGTGGTCGCCCCCGAACAGACCGTCGAGAGCCTGATCGCCGCGGTGTCGAAGTTTCCACTGCCGCACGCGATCGACGAGTTCGCGCCACGCACCGGCGAACTGCCGTTGGGGCGCGGCGACCGCTGAATCAGGGATCGATCAGCGATTTCACCGATCGATCTGCGATTGTTGCGGGTCTGTGAGCTTTGCGTGACTCCGACGCTGGCAGACTGAAGGCATGGTGACTCTGCTGCTCGACTCGACGCAGCTCGAAGTCGTGCTCTCACCAACCGAGCGCCTGCTGTCGTTCCGCTCGTCGTCTGTGCGCATCGAGCGCGGCCACATCCGCAAGGTGCAGCTCACCGACGACGCGTGGACCTGGCTGCGCGGTGTTCCCAGCCCCGGCACGCACCTGCCGATGGTCGTGGCCATGGGCACATGGAAGTCCGCCGCCGGAGACGACTTCGTGATCGTCCGGCGCCGTAAGCCCGCCGCCGTGATCGACCTCGACGGGGACGCCGAGTTCCAGCGTCTCGTGCTGACCACACGGCACGGGCTCGCTCTCGTGCAGGCGCTGCGGCTGGAGACGGACGCGGCTCTCACCGATGTGGTCGACATCGTCACCGGAGCCACGCCGACCGCGCCCAGCCGGTCGCGTGCCCCACGCCCGGCGACGGCCTGAACCGGCGCCTCAGCCCGCAGCGGCCGCGCTGCGACCACCGCCCTGCGGTGCGTCAGGTCACGTCGCGGCGCCAGCTGAACAGGTGCCCGAGCGCCAGCAGCACCAGGGCATAGCCCAGCAGGACCAGACCGCCGCCCCACCACGGCAGACCGTCACCGCCGGCGGGGATCAGCGACGTGTAGATGCTCGCGCCCACGAGGGCGTCGGACGAGGCGCCCGGCAGAAACTGCAGCACGCCCGACAGGCCGTCGATGACGGTGGCGATGGTGCGGACGATCGGCTCGACGAATTGCGTGAACGCGATCACGCCGACGACGGCCGCGATCTGATTGCGCACGAGCGCCCCCACGCCGATGCCGACCAGCACCCACAGCACGAACGCGATCACGATCCGACCGAGCATGGCCCACGTGTCTGACGAGCCCAGGCCGGTGTCGACACCGAAGGCCAGCAGCATCCCGGCACCCGGACCGACCGTGGCCACCAGCGCGATCACTCCGTACAGCGCACCCATGGCCGCGCCGGCGAGTACCTTGCCCGACAGGGCGACTCCGCGCCGCGGTGTGGCCAGGAACGTGGGTGTCACGGTCTGGTGCCGGAACTCTCCCGTGACCAGCAGCGTGCCGATCAGCAGCGGGAAGACGTAACCGACGGCGGTGGCCAGGCTGTAGATGAGCGCCGGGACGGCGGCCGGATCCAGAGCCGGTACACCGACGCTGTCGGCTCCGACCATTCCGCCGGCCACGCTGCCCAGGGCGGCGCCCAGGCCGCCGGCGGTGCTGCCGATGTACACGACGAGCACGATCAGCAGGATCCACCACATCGAGGTGGTGAACTGCTTGGTCAGTTCAGAACGGGTGGCGTTCGCGAGGCTCATCGCTGCTGCTCGCTTTCGTCGGAGACGGCCGGTTCGTCGGCGGAGACCGGCGCGGTGGCCGGTGGGGCCGTCGCGGCAGGGGCACCGGCATCCATCGTCCCCACCGAGTCGTGCACCCGGATGCCGTTGACCAGATCGAGGAACACCTCTTCGAGCGCCGGTCCGCGGCGCTGCAGTCCCGACAGGGCCACGCCGGCCGCGGCGGCCGCCGCGCCCACGTCGGCCGGCTCGGCGCCGACGGCCGACAGTCCCGAGCGCACAACCTCGAAGGTGATGCCGCGTGCGGTCAGTGCGGCCTTCAGCGCCTCGCGGTCGGGCGCATCGACGACGGTCGCGTACTCGTCCGGCTCGGTGAGCGCATGCAACGGCCCCTGATAGACGAGGCGACCGCGGCTGATGATCATGAGCGCGTCGACCTGTTGCTGGATCTCCGAGAGCATGTGCGAGGACACCAGCACCGTACGCCCCTGTGCGGCCAACTCGCGCAGGAACCCGCGGATCCACTTGATGCCCTCGGGGTCGAGCCCGTTCGAGGGTTCATCGAGCACCAGCACGCCGGGATCACCCAGCAGCGTCATCGCGAGCCCCAGGCGCTGGCGCATGCCCAGTGAGAAGCCGCCGACCTTGCGGCCGGCCACGTCGGCGAGCCCCACCATGCCCAGGGCCTCGTCGACGCGCGACGAGCCGATGCCCGCCGCCTGCGCGTACACCCTGAGGTGGTTGGCGGCGGTGCGGCCCGGGTGGAAGCTCGACGCCTCGAGTGCGGCACCGACCGTCTGCAGGGGCCGGTCGAGATCGCGGTAGGTCTTGCCGCCGATCGTCGCGGTACCGTCGCTGGCTCTCACCAGTCCCAGCAGGATGCGCAGCGACGTCGTCTTGCCGGCACCGTTGGGGCCGAGGAAGCCGGTCACGACCCCCGGTTCGATGCGGGCCGTCAGCCCGTCGACCGCGGTCACCGGTCCGAAGCGCTTGGTCACGCCCCTGAACTCGACGACATGTCCTTCTGGCATGGCGGGCCTCTCGTGATCGGGAACATCCGTCCCCTCCATCCTGGCGGAACGGACAGCCGAGCGGAAACGGGCCGTCCGCCGGCTGCGGCCGGTAACGTTTCGGAGGTGACCGATGCCCAGCCCCCCGACTCCGTCGCCGTCCGCGCCGACGGCCACGTCGGCCATCTGACCCTCAACCGTCCGCGCGCCATCAACGCTCTCGACCTGGGCATGATCGAGCAGCTGACCGCGGCGCTCGAGACGTGGGAGGCCGACCGCGACATCGATATCGTCCTGCTGGACGGGGCCGGCGAGCGTGGTCTGTGCGCCGGCGGGGACGTGCGCGGCCTGTACGAGCAGATCGTCGCTGGACGCCCCGACGACACCGGCCTCTTCTTCCGCGCCGAATACGCCCTCAACGCCCGCATCAGCGAGTACCCGAAGCCGATCGTGGTCATCGCCGACGGCATCACCATGGGCGGCGGCATCGGACTGGCAGGTCACGCGGCCGTGCGGGTGGTGACCGAGCGTTCGAAGCTCGCGATGCCCGAGACGCGCATCGGATTCACCCCTGACGTGGGCGGCACGTGGCTGCTGAGCCGCGCGCCGGGGCGGGTCGGCGAGTACCTCGGGCTGACGGGGGCGACGATGGATGCCGCGGATGCGATCTATGCGGGTTTCGCCGACCATCTGGTGCCCAGCGACCGGCTGCCCGATCTGCACGACGCCCTCGTCACCCGTGCCGACCCGCAGACGCCGACCGAACTCGTGCTGCTGTTCGATGAGACCGCCGGTGCTTCCTCGCTGGCGGCGGCCCGCCCGTGGATCGACGATGCGTTCGCCGCCGACTCGGTCGCCGAGATCATCGACCGCCTCCGGGCACGTCCCGAACCGCGGGCTGCAGCCGCGGCATCCACTCTCGACGAGCTGTCACCGACGGCTCTGGCGGTCACCCTCGCGGCCGTTCGCCGCGCGCGTGAGCTGCCCGACCTGCGGGCGGCCCTGGCGATGGAGTACGGGCTGGTGCTCTGGTTCGCCACCACGCAGCCGGACCTCGTCGAGGGCATTCGCGCGCAGCTGGTCGACAAGGACCGCAGTCCGAAGTGGCAGCCGGCGACCGTCGCCGAGGTGCCGGGCGACCTCGGCGGGCAGGCTCTCGCGTACACGCCGCCTGTCCCGCTCTGGAGCTGAGGGTGTTCGACTCGCCCCTGTCCGCGTCCGCCTACGAGGTGCTCGCCGTCGCCCCCGACGCCGACGGCGAGACCCTCCGCAAGGCGTACCGGCTGCGGCTGCGACAGACCCACCCCGACACCGGCGGAGATGCGGCCGTGTTCGTGCAGGTGCAGCGCGCCTGGGAACTGGTCGGCACGCCCGAAGCCCGCGCCGCCTATGATCGCGGGCACGGGTTCGGCACGACGCCGGCCTCGTTCGCGCCGGAGGGTCCGCAGTGGCGGCCGCCGGCCCGCGCCGCCGACACCCGTCCGCGTGCCCGCTCGTTCGGTCAGCCCGGCGGGTGGCGACGCGAACGCTATCTGACGCTCATCCGCGAGTGGGTCGGACGTGGCGTCACCCTCGATGATCCGTACGACCCCGCCCTGGTGCGCACCGCCCCGCGCGAGGTGCGTCGCCTGCTGGCCGACGCCCTCGCCGAGGAGGCGACCGCGCGTATCGTCGCCGACCTCGGCATGGGCTACACCGTGTGGCACGACGTCGTGGCCGACCCTCGCGACAGCGACGCGAAGCTCGACCACATCGTGCTGGGTCCGAGCGGTCTGTATGCGGTGCGCTCCGAAGACCTCGGCGGCCCGGTGCGGGTGCGCCGCGGCGAGCTGATCGGCGAGGCGGTCAGCGGCGCCCCTGTCGCCGAACTGGTCCGTGCCGCCCGTGCCGTTGCCCGCGGCGCCCGGGTGCGCTTCAGCGGGGCACTGCTGGTCCTCCCCGACGACGACGTCACCGCCGCGATCGACGAGCTCGGCAAGGTGCGCGGCCTGCCGGTGGCCCTCGTGGCCCGCGGGGCTCTGGCGACGGTGCTGCGCCGCGGCGTGAGCAGCGCTCGCGACATCGGCGGCAATGAGCTGTTCGACGTGCGCACGCGGCTGCAACAGACCGTCCGATTCGTATGACACGCACGACCGCGCGGTCATAGAGTCGAGCCATGGACCCCGCAGCCTGGACCTTCGTGATCCTCGCGCTGGCGGTCATCGCCTTCGTGAGCGGGCGGGTGCCCATGGCCGTCGTGGCCGTCGGTGTCGCGCTGGCCCTGTGGGCGACCGGGGTGCTCACGCTGACCGAGGCGTTCTCGGGGTTCGGTGATCCGACGGTCCTGTTCATCGCGTCACTGTTCGTCGTGAGCGAGGCACTGGATGCCACGGGCGTGACCGCCTGGATCGGCCTGCAGGTCGTCTCGCGGGCCGGTCGCGGCCGCGCCCGTCTCACCGTCGTGGTGGGGCTCATGGTCGCCGTGCTGTCGGCGTTCATCAGCATCAACGGCGCCGTGGCCGCCCTCCTGCCCGTCGTGGTCGTCGTCGCCGTGCGCGCCGGCATCGTGCCGGCCAAGCTGCTCATCCCGCTCGCGTTCGCCGCGAGCTCGGGATCGATGCTGACTCTCATCGGCACGCCGGTCAACATCGTCGTCTCCGACGCGGCCGTCGCCGCGGGGGGCCGCGCGTTCGGCTACTTCGAGTTCGCCCTGGTGGGCGTGCCGCTGGTGGCGCTCACCGTGATCGTGCTGGCGTTGGGCGGCGACCGGCTCCTGCCCGATCGCACGGCCGACCGATTCGCCGATGTGGCGCCCGACCCCCGCGAGCATGCGCAGACGCTGCGCGACAGCTATGCGGTCGATCTCGACACGCACGCCCTGTTCAGCGCGCACGAAGGCGTGGCCGAGGTGCTCGTCGCGCCGCGCTCGCAGCTGATCGGACGAACGATCTACCCCGGGATGACCACCCGCGACGAGAACCTCGTCATCCTCGCGGCCCGCCGCGGCGAGGAGGACGGTCCCAACGCCTCGCGCGGCAGCGCCACCCCGGGCGAGCTGACCCTGCAGGCGGGCGATGCGGTTCTCGTGCAGGGGCCCTGGGCGGCGCTGCACCGGTACACGGCCTCGCCCGACGTCATCGCCGTCACCACGCCGCAGTCGCTGCAGCGGGCAGTGCCGCTGGGCAAGGGCGCGAAGCGCTCGATCGCGGTGCTGGGCCTCATGGTGCTGCTGCTGGCGACCGGCCTCGTGCCGCCCGCGGTGGCGGGGCTGCTCGCGGCCGGGTCCCTCATCGTCACCGGCGTGCTGACGCTGCCGCAGACGTACCGGTCGATCTCGTGGACCACCGTCATCCTCATAGCCGGCATGGTGCCGCTGTCGAGCGCCTTCATCTCGACGGGCGCCGCGCGCGTGGTCGCCGACGGCGTGCTCGCGATCATCGGCACCGCTTCACCGCACCTGGCCCTGCTCGTACTGGGCGTGCTGACGATGGTGCTCGGGCAGTTCATCTCCAATGTCGCGACGGTGCTCGTGGTCGCGCCGATCGCCGTGGCGATCTCGAACGTGCTGGACGCCAGCATCATGCCGTTCATGATGTCGCTCACCGTCGTCGGCGCCGCCGCCTTCCTCACTCCCATCGCCACTCCGGTCAACCTCATGGTCATGCAGCCGGGCGGTTACCGGTTCGGCGACTACTGGCGGCTGGGGCTGCCCCTCATGGCGGTCTACCTCGCCGTCGGAGTGCTCTACGTGCCGCTCATCTGGCCGTTCTGAGAGGGGACTCCGGTGGGCTCACGCCGCCGGGGTCACGCGGCGGGCTCAGCCGGCGAGGCCGAACAGCTCCAGCGGATGACTGAGCCGCCACCAGGCGCTGGGCGGTTCGATGTCGTCGGTGAGGGTGAGATCGATCGCGTCGGCGTCGAGCGGACCGGCGTAGGTGAGGGTGCCGACCGTCGCGCCAGCGGTGCGCGCCTCGTCGAGCGTGAACTGGGCCTCGACCTCGGCGGTGCCGCCGTTCCACAGCACGACCGAGCCCGCGGCATCCGTCACCACCTCGGCGGTCGCGCCCCACGCGGTCGAGACCGTCCCGGCCACGGTGCCCGCCGGGAGCGTGGCCGGCACCGACACCTCGGCGGCCAGCTGCTCGAGCAGTCGCGCGCTCTCGCTGTCGCGCAGCGCGTCGGTGGGCTGGCCGAGCACCGCGGCGTACAGCCGCACCGGAGTCTCGCCGACGGTGATGTCCTGGGCCGACAGCAGGTTGTACCACTCCCACAGGCCGCCGGTCTTGACCCCTCGCATCGACGGGTCCTCGAGCAGGTCGTTCGTGTTCTCGACGTCGCCGGCGCCGGGCAGCTCGACCGCCTGCGTGCGCACGATCTCGGCGACGACGGGGTGCGCCAGCGCCAGGTCGGCCAGACGCAGCAGGGTGGTGGGGTCTGCGGCATTCGCCTCGAGGATGCCGGTGGGCTCGACCACGGTGATGCCGTCGAGCCCGTGCGCGCTCAGCCAGGTGCGCGCCGCGTTCGCGAACACCTCGTCGCTGGGCCACAGCTCCTGCGCGAGCCGCTCGGTGTAGTTGCCCGCCGAACCCATCAGGATGCCCTGCAGCAGCTGATACTGCGTGAGCGTGCCGTCGACGGGCACGTCGAGGGCCGACTCCCCACGGGCGCGGAAGTTCCAGTAGTCGACGCGGTCGGCGTAGGTGAACGCGAACTCCTGCCCGGTCTGCCCGACCTCGAGCGGCAGCTGCTCGAGAGCCATCAGTACCGTGACGACCTTCGTTATGCTCGCCATCGACGATGCCTCGGTGGTGGATGCCGCGGTCTGGGCGATCCCGTCGACGCCGGCCGCCGCCGAGCCGGCCTCGGGCCAGGTCAGAGCCGACGCGGCCGCGGTCACCGGGGCGATCTCGGCGGCGGTCACTGTCGGGGCGACGGCGGTCAATGGCCACAGCAGGGCGGCGACGACGTAGCCGCCCCCCACGGCCAGCAGCGAGCCGATCGGGATGAGCACCCGCGGACGCAGTGCCGCCCGTCGCGGTCGGCGGGCGAGCAGGTCGCCGGAGCCGTAGGCGACGGGGCGCAGGGGACCCAACGCGGTCGGGTCGACCCAGGCCAGCGCCGTGGGCGCCTCGGGCTCGTCGCGGCCTGGTGCGGCGGGAGCGGGGTCGGCGCCGGTCACGGTAGTGAAGACCTCGAGGTCGTCGACGTCCGAGGTCGCAGCTGCACGGCGGGCTCGCCGCGTCAGCGGGGGCGCGTCGTCCAGAGTCACTCGTACAAAATACCCCGTCGCGACGTGGCTATACTCGGGGGCGACAACCACGGGAGTCCGGTGAGCCGGGCTGAGAGGGAGCGACCCACGCTTCGACCGTCGAACCTGATCCGGATCATGCCGGCGCAGGGAGGAGAGATACATGCACGCATCCGCGTCCCCATCCACCGTCCGTCCCACCACGAACCGCTTCCGCTGGCGGGTCGTCGACATCGTCGTGGCGAGCGTCCTCGGCGTCGCGTCGGGACTGATCTTCCTGCTGTGGAACATCGGCTACCTCGGCCCGAAGGCGCTCATCGAGCCGCTGCTGCCGGGTCTGCAGGGTCTGCTCGACGGCCCGTGGCTGTTCGCCGGCGTGCTCGGCGCCCTCATCATCCGCAAGCCCGGCGCCGCCATCTACACCGAGACGCTCGCTGCGGTCGTCTCGGCGTTGGTCGGCAACCAGTGGGGTGGCTTCCTCACGATCGAAGCCGGTCTCATTCAAGGGCTCGGTGCCGAGATCGTCTTCCTCATCGTGGCGTACAGACTGTGGTCACTGCCGGTCGCGGTGGTGGCCGGTGCCGGGGCGGGCATCGCCGGAGCGGTCAACAACCTGATCCTCTGGTACGCCGGATCGGATGCCACGTTCACCATCGTGTACCTCGTCTCGTCGACGCTGTCGGGCGCCGTCATCGCCGGCGGCGGGGCATGGCTCATCGCCCGTGGGCTCGCAGCCACCGGGGCGCTCGACCGCTTCGCGTCGGGACGCGCCGCGCGCGAACGCGTCTGAGGATGACCGCCGACCCGGGCCGCCCCGCGGCGATCAGTTCCCGGGAGTGGGGGTGGCGCCACGCCTCGCGGCACGCCTGGGCATTACGCGACGTGTCGTTCGACATCGCGCCCGGCGAGCGGGTGCTGCTGCTGGGGGCGTCAGGTTCGGGAAAGTCGACGCTGCTGCACGGCCTGGCCGGTGTGCTCGGGGGTGACGACGAAGGCGAAGCGGAAGGCGCGCTGCTACTGGACGGGCGCCCGGCCGCCGGCGCGCGCGGTCGTGCGGGACTCGTGCTGCAGGACCCCGACTCGCAGGTGATCCTCGCACGGGTCGGCGACGACGTCGCCTTCGGCTGCGAGAACCTCGGCGTGCCGCGCGATGAGACCTGGCTGCGCGTGGGCGCGGCGCTCGATGCGGTCGGGCTCGACGTGCCGCAGAGCCGGCCCACCAAGCATCTGTCGGGTGGTCAGAAGCAGCGGCTCGCCCTGGCGGGCGCCCTGGCCATGCGACCGGGCCTGCTCCTGCTCGACGAGCCGACGGCGAATCTCGACCCGGCGGGCGTGGTCGAGGTGCGCGACGCGGTCGGCGCGCTGCTCGAGCGCACCGGCACCACCTTCGTCGTCGTCGAGCACCGGACCGAGGTGTGGTTGCCCCTCGTGGACCGCGTGATCGTGCTCGGTGCCGGGGGCGTCGTGGCCGACGGCCCGCCGGACCGCGTGCTCGGCGCCGAAGGGCAGCGGCTCGCCGGGGCCGGCGTGTGGGTCCCCGGCATCCCACCCGCCGTCCCGCCGCCACCGGCGCGGACACCCGGTGACGCCCTGCTGACCGCTCGCGATCTCGCTGTCGAGCGTGTGCGCGCAGTGCCCGTGGCCACCGGCCTCGCGCTCGAGGTGCGTGCGGGAGAGGCGCTCGCGATCACGGGACCCAACGGCGCCGGCAAGTCCACGCTCGGTCTCACCCTTGCGGGTCTGCTGCCGCCGGCCGCGGGCACCGTGCACGCCGCCGACGGTCTCGCCGCCGGTGCGGGCAGCCGGCCGGTGGGCTGGAAGTCCCGCGAGCTGCTCACCCGTATCGGGATGGTGTTCCAGGATCCCGAGCACCAACTGCTCGGCCGCACCGTCCGCGCCGAGCTCGAGGTCGGGCCACGTGCCCTGGGCCTGGACGAATCCGAGACGGCCGGGCGCGTCGACGAGCTGCTGGAACGCCTGCGCCTGAGCGCGCTGGCGCGCGCGAACCCCTACACGCTGTCGGGCGGGGAGAAGCGCCGACTGACGGTGGCGGCGGCGCTGGCGACCCGCCCGCAGGTGCTCGTGCTCGACGAGCCGACGTTCGGACAGGATGCCGTGACCTGGACCGAACTGGTCGCACTTCTGGCCGGGCTCCGCGACGACGGCCGTGCGGTGGTGACCATCACGCACGATGCGGCGGTCGTCGCGGCGCTGCACGCCCGACAGGTGGAGCTGGGCGGATGACGATGCTCGACGCGCACGCGCGGACGGGATGGTTCGCGCGCATCAACCCGGTGGCCAAGCTCGCCGCCGGCGGCCTGATCGCGTTGCCGCTGATCCTCACCCTCGATGTCGTCTCGGCGGCGGTCGCCCTGGTGCTCGAGCTGCTGCTGTTCCCGTTCGCGGGTATCGGCTGGCGCGAGTTCTGGGTGCGCACCTGGCCGGTGTGGCTGGCCGCGCCGCTGACCGCGCTGACGATCGTGCTCTACGGCGAGGTTTCGGGCCAGGTGTACGTCGAGTGGCTGTTCGTGCGCATCAGCGATGGGTCGATCCTGCTGGCGACCGCCACGTTCTTCCGGGTGCTGGCCATCGCGCTGCCCTCGGTCGTGCTGTTCATCACCGTCGATCCGACCGACCTCGCCGACGGTCTGGCCCAGATCGTGAAGCTGCCGGCACGGTTCGTCCTCGGGGCACTCGCCGGACTGCGCATGGTCGGGCTGTTCCTCGACGACTGGCGCGCGCTTGAGCTGGCGCGCCGGGCCCGCGGGATCGCCGACCGCGGCCGCGCGCGCCGCTTCGTCGGCATGGCCTTCGCGCTGCTGGTGCTGTCGATCCGCCGCGGTTCGAAGCTGGCGACCGCCATGGAGGCCCGGGGATTCGGTGCACCGGTGCGACGTACGTGGGCGCGGGCGTCGACGTTCAGGCGGCGCGAATGGATGCTGGTGGCGATCGGCACGGCGATCGGCGTCATCGCCGTCGCCGCCGCCGTCGCGAGCGGCACCTGGAACTTCATCCTCGGTCCGTCGTAGTCCCGGCGCGGTTCCGTCTCCGTCCGCGCGGCACCGGACCCGGTGCCTTCAGCCGGCATCGATGCGGTCTCACCCGGCATCCATCAGACGAACCAGCCGGCGCGGGGCCGTGACCCGGTACGAGGCGTCGACGAGCTCGGCGATCTCATCCCAGTCGGTGTCACCGCCCAGGTCGAGGCCGAGCCAGCCCGAGGGGCCGAGGTAGGCCGGCACCCAGAACCGCGGGTCCTGGCGCAGCGCCGGTGCGTCATCGGGCTCGGGCCGCACCATGATCGCCGCGTCGTGCGCGACCCACTCGTCATCGATGCGCTGCGAGCCGCCGAAGTAGATGAACACCTTCTGCGTGAAGAACGCCGGCCGCCCGTGGCTGACCTTCTCGTCGGCCTCGGGGAGGGCGAGCGCGATGGTGCGCACGCGCGCCAGCAGCGGGTCGCTTTCGTCGAACATCACCGGATGCGCCATGTCGCGCATCATTCCACTCCGCGTTCTCGTGCGCACCCCTACGCGTCGGTGCGGTGCGCGGGGCCGTGGGATGACGGCGGCCGCCGGACGGCTCAAGTCGCGTTCCACAGGTCGCGGTAGTAGGCGAGCCGTTCCCGGTCGGGCTCAAGGCCGTACGCCTCGATGAGGGCGTCCTCCCACCCCGGCCCGTAGTTCCACTCCGTGCTCATGGATGCCACGGCGATGTCGGCCCAGCGGTCGCCCACACCGAGGGCGCCCAGGTCGACGTGGGCGAGCCAGCGGCCGTCGTCGCCGATCAGCGTGTTGGGGCAGCAGGCATCCGCGTGACAGACGACGAGCCGTTCGACCGGCGGGGGAGTCCGCAGCGCCGCGGGGACGTCGATACCGCGGCGGGCTGCCGTGCGCAGTCGTGCCGGCACCGTCCAGTCGAACGGGCAGTCTTCGACCGGCAGCGCGTCGTGCAGTGCGCGCAGCCCTTCGCCCACCGCCCGGACGGCGACCGCGGGATCGGCCAGCCACCGGGGGTCGACCGCCGAGAGCCCCGGCAGCGCGCGGGTCACGAGCCACTCGTGCTCCTCGTCACCGCCGACCTCGATCACCTCGGGCACCCGGATGTAACGCCCGGCCCACTCGAGGCGCTCGGCCTCGCCCGCCATGCTCGTCTCGGCGTTGCGCGGCCCGTGCTTGATGAACCGGCCGTCGCCGGTGCGGAAGGTCAGCCCGCCCAGCTCGTTGCGCCACACCGGTGCCAGTGCGGCGCCGCGTGCGAGCAGTGCCACGGCATCGGGTACCGGCATCGGCTCGGTCGGGATCGACATGCTCCCCATCCTTGCGTGAGTGCGCCGGCATCCGCGCGGCACCGCACGGTGCCCCGCGTCAACGCTCGAGCGCCGCGCGCAGCAGCAGTGCGTGATTGTGCTCGTCGTCGTGTGTCGCGTACAGCAGGGTGACGGTGTCGTGGCTGGCCAGCTTCTCGCGCAGGGCGCCCAGCGCCGCGCCGTCGCCGATCTCGGCGCGGTAGGCCTTCTCGAAGTCGGGCCACGCCATGCCCTCGTGGTGGAATGCCTTTCGCAGCTCGGACGATGGCGCGACGTCCTTGTCCCACAGGTCGACCTCCGCGCGCTCCTTCGACAGTCCTCGCGGCCACAGCCGGTCGACGAGCACCCGGAAGCCGTCGGTGGATGCCGGTTGCTCATACACCCGCTTGACTCTGATCTCCACGCCACCAGTCTGCCCGCGCCGCCACCTGCCCGGTAGGGTGGTCGCAGGGCTCATCAGCGTGGCACGCAGTGTCGCATAGGGTGGAACGCGATACCAGTTCGAGGGAGAACGCATGGAGATTGCCGGAGCATCCGCACTCGTCACCGGAGGCGCCAGCGGCCTGGGTCTGGCCACTGCCCGCCGCCTCGCCGCCGCGGGCGCGCACGTCACGATCGTCGACCTGCCCGGCTCGGCCGGCGCCGACGTCGCCGCAGAGCTGGGCGGCACGTTCGCCGCCGCCGATGTCACCGACCCCGGCCAGGTCGCCGCCGCCGTCGCGGCCGCCGGTGAGCACGGCCCGCTGCGTGTCGTCATCAACTGCGCCGGCATCGCGCCGCCCGCGAAGGTGCTCGACCGTGACGGCAATCCGTCGCCGCTGGCCGATTTCGAGAAGGTCGTGCGCGTCAACCTCGTCGGTACCTTCAACGTCATCGGCCAGGCCTCGGCGGCCATCGCGAAGACCGAGCCCACGGCGTCCGGTGATCGAGGGGTCATCGTCAATACGGCATCGGTCGCCGCCTTCGACGGTCAGATCGGCCAGGCGGCCTACTCGAGCAGCAAGGGCGGCGTCCACGCGATGACCCTGCCGATCGCGCGTGAATTGGCGCGCTATGGCATCCGCGTGTGCACGATCGCCCCCGGCATCATGCAGACCCCCATGCTCGCCGGCCTTCCCGAGGCCGCGCAGGCCAGCCTCGGCCAGCAGGTGCCGTACCCGTCGCGCGTCGGACAGCCGGACGAGTACGCGAACCTCGCCCTGCAGATCATCGACAACGGCTACCTCAACGGCGAGACGATCCGCCTCGACGGTGCCATCCGCATGGCACCGAAGTAGACCGCTTCGCTCCGACACGCGCCCGACACCCGCCCTGCACCCGCCCTGCCCCAGCCCTGACAAGGAGACCCGTGAGCGACCCCATCCTGTTCAGCGTCGACGACGGCCTCGCCCGCATCACGTTGAACCGCCCCGAACGGCTCAATGCCTTCAATGCCGACCTGGCGCACGCCTGGACGCAGGTCACGGCCGAAGCGACCACGCGCGACGACGTCGGCGCGATCGTGCTCGATGCTGCGGGCCGTTCGTTCTGCGCCGGCGGCGACGTGCTCGACATGGCCCACTCCATGGGTTCGGGTGCCGACATCCACGCGCTCGCCGACGTGATCAACACCGGCATCCGCGCCCTCACTGAATCGTCGGTGCCGGTCGTCGCCGCCGCACACGGCACCACCGCGGGTGGCGGCCTCGGCATCCTCATGTGCTCGGACTACGCGATCGTCGGTGAGAACTCGAAGATCGGCAGCCTGTACGCGAACATCGGCCTCACCCCCGACCTGTCGGTCTCGGCGCAACTCGCGCGAGCCGTCGGTCAGCGGCGTGCGCTGCAGCTGGTGCTGCAGGACCGGCTGCTGTCGGCGCAGGAAGCGCTCGAGTGGGGCCTGGTCGCCGAAATCGTCGCACCCGACCGCGTCCAGGCCCGTGCCGATGAGGTCGCCCGGTTCTGGCTCGCCGGCGCCTACGGCGCGTACGGCGAGGCCAAGAGGCTCATCCGCTCTCAGCCCGAGCGCACCTTCGCCGCCCAGCTCGCCGAGGAAGCCCGCTCCATCGGGGCGGCGTTCGACACCCCCGACGCCAAGGTCCGCGTCGCGGGCTTCGCCGCGGCATCCACTCGCAAGGAGAAGCAATGACCGACACCAAGCCGCTGGCCGGCAAGACCATCCTCATGTCCGGCGGCAGCCGCGGCATCGGCCTGGCGATCGCGCTGCGCGCCGCCCGGGACGGCGCCAACATCGCGCTGATGGCCAAGACCGACACCGCGCACCCGAAGCTCGAGGGCACCGTTCACACCGCGGCCGAGCAGATCCGCGCCGCGGGCGGCCGGGCACTGCCGATCGTCGGCGACGTGCGGAGCGACGACGACATCACCGAGGCGGTGCTGAAGACCCAGGGTGAGTTCGACGGCATCGACATCGTGGTCAACAACGCCTCGGTCATCGACCTGTCGGGCTCGCTCGAGCTGTCGGCGAAGAAGTACGACCTCATGCAGGACGTCAACGTCCGCGGCACATTCATGCTGTCGCGTGCGGCGCTGCCCATGTTGAAGGATGCCGACAACCCGCACATCCTGTCGCTGTCGCCGCCGCTGAACACGACGCCGAAATGGCTCGGCGCGCACACCGGCTACTCGATGGCCAAGTTCGGCATGACGATGGCCACGCTCGGCATCGCGGCCGAGTTCGCGAAGGACGGCATCGCGGCCAACACGCTGTGGCCGGCCACCACGATCGCGACCGCGGCCGTACAGTTCGCGCTCGGCGGCGACCGGATGATGAAGGTCAGCCGCACGCCGGAGATCTATGCCGACGCCGCCTACGAAGTGCTCACTCAGCCCGCGCGCGACTACACCGGCAAGACGCTCATCGTCGAAGACGTGCTGCGCGATGCCGGGATCACCGACTTCTCGGCCTACGCGGCAACGCCCGGAACCCCCGATTCCGAGCTGTACCCCGACATCTTCCTGGATTGAGGCCCCGCCGCCTCTGTCGCCGTGCCGCCTGCCTCTGTCGCCGAGCCGCGCGCCCTCTGGCGCCGAGCCGCCTAGCTTCGAACGAGCCGCCCAATTCTGGACGGTCCATAGCTGGGCGGCTCGTACAGAGGTAGGCGGTTCGCGGGGGAGGGTGAGCCGCCCTGTCGCTGGGCCGCCTAGCTTTGCACGCCGCGCGCCTTCTGTCGCCGAGCCGCCTAGCTTCGTACGAGCCGCCCAATTCTGGACCGTCCATAGCTGGGCGGCTCGTACAGAGGTAGGCGGTTCGCGGGGGAGGGTGCGCGGGGCGCGCGGCGCGGGGCGCGGGGCGCGGCGGAGCGCGGAGCGCGGGGGAGAAGCGCGGCGGCTACACCAGGCCGAGGGCGACGAACGCGTTCCACACGCCGTCGTCGAGCACGCTCGTGGTGACCCGGTCGGCGCGGGACTGCAGCTCGGGGTCCGCGTTGCCCATCGCGACGGCGGTGCCGACGACCTCGAACATCTCGACGTCGTTCCAGCTGTCTCCGATACCGATGGCATCCGCCGCATCCAGCCCCAGTTGCTCGAGCACCTCGAGGATCGCCGAGCCCTTGTTGGTGCCCAGCAGGATGACCTCGCCGTTCGACCCGCCCGGCAGCGGAATCGACCCCGGAATCACGTGGAACCGATCGCCCAGATCGGCCTGCGCGCGGTCGAGGCTGTCGGACGCCTCGCTGATGAACGTCGACTTCGCGACCGCGTCGAGGTCGACGCCGGTCATCGGCAGGTACTGCACCATCGGCGTGGGCTCTTCCCCGGTGTCCAGTCCCAGCTCGCGCAGCCGGTCGGCGTGCCGCGCACGCAGCTTGCGGAAGAACTCTTCGGTGAGCGGGCCGATGCCCTCGCTCGCGTAGACAGCTTCGTGCGTCTGCAGGAAGTAATGGATGCCGTGCTCGACGAAGTAGGCCACGAGCCGGTCGGTGTCGTCGCGCGGCATCGGGTGTGACACGATCAGCTCGTCGCCGCGGGTCGCGAAGGCGCCGCCGTTGCTGATCGCGCCGTCGAACCCGATCTCGCGCACCTTCGGGTGGATGTCGCCGTCGGCGCGCCCCGTGCACAGATACACCAGGTGTCCGTTCGCGCGCGCGGTGCGTACGGCCGTCACCGTCGAGGGGGCGATCACCTGGCCGTGCTCGAGGATCGTGCCGTCGACGTCGAGAAAGGCGATGCGCTGCGTGGTCATGTGCCCACGCTATCCGTGCCCCCTGCGCAACCCCTGCGCGCAGGGCGATCAGACCAGTCGTTTACGCAGGAAGACCTGGGCGGTGCCGTCACCGGCATCCACCCGCTCGCTCTCGACGTACCCCTCGCGCTCGTAGAGGCGCAGATTGGCCGCACTCAGCGAACCGGTGAACAGCTCCGCCTCCCTCGCCCCGGCATCCGCCCCCCGCCGCTCGACCGCGGCCAACAGGCGCGACCCGACGCCTTCGCCCTGCTGATCGGGCGCGATGGCGATGCGGCCGATCAGCAGCAGATCGCCGTCGCGGCGGGCGCGCACGGCGCCGACGATGCGCGTGCCCGCCACCGCGACGCACCCGAGGTTCACCTCGAGTTCGGCGCGCAGCCCGTCGAGGGTCTGGGTCAGCGGCGGCATGTCGGCGCTGCCGTAGATCTGCGCCTCCTGCACGAACGCCGCGCGCTGGATCGTCAGCACCTCGCCGGCGTCGTCGGGGTGGATGCCGCGGATCTGGATACCGGTCATCGACCCACTCTCGCAGACGCGGCCGGGCGCGCACCGCTCATCGTCGGGGAGCGCCGCTGGTCGAACCGCACGGGCTCTAGGCTGGCGACGTGCCTACTCGTCCCGTCCGCCTGGGTGTCCAGGTTCAGCCCCAGCACGCCACCTACCCCAAGATCCGCGAGACCGTCCAGGAGCTCGAGCAGCTCGGAGTGGACATCCTCTTCAACTGGGATCATTTCTTCCCCCTGACCGGCGACCCGGACGGGCTGCACTTCGAGGCGTGGACCGAGCTCGCGTCGTGGGCCGAGCTCACCTCCGAGGTCGAACTGGGCACGCTCGTCAACTGCAACAGCTACCGGGGCGCCGACCTGCAGGCCGACATGGCCCGCACGATCGACCACATCAGCGCGGGCTCGACGGGAGTCGGCCGGTTCATCTTCGGCACCGGCGCCGGCTGGTTCGAGCGCGACTACGACGAGTACGGCTACGAGTTCGGCACGGCCGGGCAGCGGCTCGATGCGCTCGCCGAAGCCATGCCCCGCATCGAAGAGCGCTGGACGAAGCTCAACCCGCCGCCCACCCGCAAGATCCCGGTGCTCATCGGCGGCGGCGGCGAGAAGAAGACGCTGCGGATCGTCGCGCAGCACGCCGACATCTGGCACAGCTTCACGCGCGTCGACGAGCTGCCGCGCAAGCTCGGCATCCTGGCCGGCCACGCGGAGGCGGTCGGTCGCGACGTGACCGAGATCGAGGTCTCCAATGAGCTGCGTGGCGTCGACGAGTCCACCGCCGACCGCATGCTCGAGGCGGGGGTGACCCTGTTCAGCCTCGCGATCTCGGGCCCGGACTATGACCTCGCCCCCGTCCGCCGCTGGCTGACCTGGCGAGACGCGCAGCGCTGACGCGGGCGTTCTGAGAACCCCGTGATCCGCTTCCCGCGCTCGGGTGCCCGGCGTTCGCGCAGGTGCGGTCGGTACCCTTGAGTCCATGACCGAGCCGACCCCCGTGCGCAAGACGACTCCGCGCACTGCACCGCCCCGTCAGGTGCGCCCGCGCACGGAGGGATGGGAGCAGCAGAAGGATGCCACCGGCCGGCCGCTGCTGCAGTTCGCCAGCCCCAGGCGCGGCAAGCCGCCGGTGCACCTGGCCGACCTCACGCCCGCGCAGCGGGTCGAGAAGGTGAAAGAGCTGGGGATGCCGGCGTTTCGCGCCAAGCAGCTCGAGAAGCACTACTTCACCCATTTCACGTCGGATCCGGCGCAGATGACCGACCTCCCGGCATCCACTCGTGACGAGCTGGTCGCCGGCATGCTGCCCCCGCTGCTGACCGAGGTGCGGCGCCTGGAGACCGACCGCGGCGACACGATCAAGTTCCTGTGGAAGCTGCACGACGGCGCCCTGGTCGAGTCGGTGCTCATGCGCTACCCGGGCCGCATCACCCTGTGTGTGTCGAGCCAGGCCGGGTGCGGCATGAACTGCCCGTTCTGCGCGACGGGGCAGGCGGGGCTGACCCGCAACATGTCGGCGGCCGAGATCATCGAGCAGATCGTGCGCGCCAATCGGCTCATCGCCGGCGGCGGCCTGGGCGATCCCCGCCGCGTCGGGCACGAGGGCGAGCGCGTCACCAACATCGTGTTCATGGGCATGGGCGAGCCGCTGGCCAACTACGCGCGCGTCATGCAGGCCGTGCGCGTCATGACCGACAAGACGCACGGCATCGGCATGAGTGCCCGCGGCATCACCGTGTCGACGGTCGGTCTGGTGCCGGCCATCCACAAGCTGGCCGCCGAAGAGATCCCGGTGACGTTCGCGCTGTCGCTGCACGCGCCCGACGACGAGCTGCGCGACGAGCTGATCCCGGTCAACTCGCGGTGGAAGGTCGATGAGGCGCTCGACGCCGCGCGCGGCTACTTCGAGAAGACCGGCCGTCGCGTCTCGATCGAGTACGCCCTCATCAAGGACATGAACGATCACCCGTGGCGCGCCGATCTGCTGGCCGAGAAGCTCAACGCCCGCGGCCGCGGCTGGGTGCACGTCAACCCGATTCCGTTGAATCCGACGCCCGGATCGGTGTGGACCTCCAGTGACGTGCCCGTGCAGGACGAGTTCGTCCGCCGGCTCAACGCCGCCGGCATCCCGACCACCCTGCGTGACACCCGTGGCAAGGAGATCGACGGCGCGTGCGGGCAGCTGGTGGCCACCGAAGACGACCAGCACGCCGCCGAGGACGTCCCCACACGCTGAGCGCGGTCTCACCGACCCGCGAGAGAACAACGGGGCGCCGAGGGAACGGGTGTTACCCGCCCTCTCGTCCACCCGTTGTTCTCTCGCCGAGAGGGGGCTGCGTCAGTGCTCGCGGGCGGGGGCACTCGCGGGCGACGGCGCTCGGGGGCGGGCGGGGGCGGACGCGGGCGGGGGCGCTCGCGGGCGTGGCGGGCAGTAGCGTTGGGGGATGGTCAACTATCGCTATCTCGGCAACAGCGGATTCAAGGTCTCGGAGATCACCTACGGCAACTGGGTGACGCACGCCTCCCAGGTCGGCAACGAGGCGGCGATCGCCACCGTGCACAAGGCGCTGGATCTGGGCATCACCAGCTTCGACACCGCCGACACCTATGCCAACACCGCCGCGGAGGTCGTGCTCGGCGAAGCGCTGAAGGGACTGGACCGCACCGACTTCGAAGTGTTCACCAAGGTCTACTGGCCCATCGGCAAGAAGGGCCCGAACGATGTCGGCCTGTCCCGCAAGCACATCTTCGACGGCATCCACGGATCGCTCAAGCGCCTCGGCGTCGAATACGTCGACCTGTTCCAGGCGCACCGCTACGACTACGAGACCCCGCTCGAAGAGACGATGCAGGCCTTCGCCGACGTCGTCCGGCAGGGCAAGGCGCTGTACATCGGCGTGAGCGAGTGGACCGCCGAGCAGCTGCGCGACGGTCACGCCCTGGCCACGCAGCTCGGGTTCCAGCTCGTGTCGAACCAGCCGCAGTACTCGGCGCTGTGGCGCGTCATCGAGGGCAAGGTCGTGCCCACCAGCGAAGAGCTCGGCATCTCGCAGATCGTCTGGTCGCCCATGGCCCAGGGCGTGCTCAGCGGCAAGTACCTGCCCGGTCAGCCGTTGCCCACCGGCTCGCGCGCGACCGACGACAAGAGCGGTGCGCATTTCATCTCACGCTTCATGAACGACCCGGTGCTGACCGCGGTGCAGAAGCTGAAGCCGATCGCCGAGCAGGCCGGCCTCACGATGCCCCAGCTGGCGATCGCATGGGTGCTGCAGAACCCGAACATCGCCGCGGCCCTGGTCGGCGCCTCGCGCCCCGAACAGCTCGAAGACAACGTCAAGGCCTCGGGCGTGACCCTCGACGCCGACACGCTGCAGGCCATCGACGACGCTCTCGCGCCGGTCGCGGTGACCGACGTCGAAGAGACCTACACCGTCTCGCCGAAGAAGCGCCCCGCGTGAGCTGACATGGCGACCACGAGCGCCGGCATCCTGCTCTATCGTCTCGACGACGGCGGGGTGTCGGTGCTCGTCGCGCATATGGGCGGGCCGTACTGGGCCTCGAAGGAGGAGGGCGCCTGGTCGATCCCGAAAGGCGAGTACGACCCGGACGAGCCGGCGCTCGAGGCGGCCAAACGCGAGTTCCGCGAAGAGCTCGGCGTCGACCCGCCCGACGTGGACTACGCCGAGCTCGGCACCTTCGCGTACTCGTCCGGCAAGCGCGTGACCGTCTTCGTCGCCGACGGCGCGGCCTTCACGACGGCGGACTTCGTCTTCGGTGAGTTCGATCTCGAGTGGCCGCCACGATCCGGGCGCCGTCAGTCGTTCCCCGAGGTCGACCGCGTCGAGTGGATGCCGGTGGCCGACGCCCGCACTCGATTGGTGAAGGGGCAGCGACCAGCACTGGACAAACTGGATGAACTGCTCGCCGGCATGCGCTGAACACCCTTGCGGGTGTCGGTGGCCGGGGTGAGACTGGGCCCGGGAAGGAGAATGACATGGCACACGGAGACATCACGCACATCGACATCCCGGTCGGGGACCTGACCCGGGCCACACAGTTCTACTCGAATCTGTTCGGGTGGGAGATCGCCGAGATGGAAGGGTTCGAGGGCTACCCGATGTGGCGCGCGCCGAACCAGATCAGCGGGGGCGGGCTCGCGCCGCGCTCGGCCGACTTCACGCAGCCGCGCTCGTACGTCGAGGTCGACTCGATCGACGAGGTCGTCGCGCAGGCGCAGGCGGCGGGCGGCTCGGTCGCGATGGCCAAGGAGAACATCACCGACACCAGTTGGTGGGCCGTGATCGTCGACCCCGACGGCAACCACATCGGCTTGTACGAAGGCACTGTCGGCGACTGACCCCCGGCGCCGCGCTCAGCGCGCGGCGACGATCAGCGCTTCTTCGACGGCGCCGCCGACACGTCGAGCCGGTCGTGGAGGCCGCCGAGCGACGACCACGCGCTGGCCGTGCCCTTCGCAGCGTGCTCTGCCCCGCGCACGGCACGCTCGTCGGCCCACTCGTTGAGCACGTGACCGCGGTGACCGCGCACATGTTCGAGTACGACGTCGGGCAGCCCCGCCGCGCGACGTGCATCGCGCGCGGCGATCAGCTGCTCGAGCAGGTCGACGTTCTTCGTCGGGGCGCCGGTCGAGGTCTTCCACCCCCGACGGCGGTGCCCGTCCATCCATTTCTCGTAGGTGTCGATCGCGTACTTCGAATCGGCCTGCACCACCAGGTGCTGGACGTCGGGGTGATCCTCGATCGCCTTGAGCAGTCCCAGCAGCTCGCCGATGTTGTTGGTGCCCACCGGCAGCGCGCCGGCCGCCCAATGCCCGTCCTCGCCAACCCAGGCCCAACCGGTCGGTCCGGGGTTGCCCTTGCAGGCGCCGTCGGTGGCCACGGTGTAGGTGTCATGAGCATCTGTCACCCGGTTACGGTAGCCGATGCGCGCGGCATCGACGTCAGGCGGCCCCGGCCCTCTGCGACGACGCGGCACGGAACGCCCCGTGCCGCGCCCCACCCGCCACCGGGAAGTCCGATCCGCGGACGCGCCGATCCCTGACTGCGCACAGGTCGTGCATAGGGTGGACGAGTGACCGCGATGACCGCTGCCCGGAGCTCCTTCTCCGCGCGACGGCTGTGGCGGCGGCGCGCACGTTCCCGTGCCGGGTCGCTGCTGGCGCTGATGCTCACGAGCGCCGCGATCGTGGGGCTGTGCTGCGGCCTGTTGGCGGCCTCGGTACTGGCCGGGCAGGATTCGATTCGCGCGGCGCTGCCCGACCCGGACACCCCGGCAGGGTGGCTGCAGATCCAGACCCGGCCGGCCGACGACCGGCGAGCGCAGAGTGCGGCGGCCGACGTGGTCATCGCCGCCGCGGTCGGCGACACCGCGACGGTGACACCGCTCACCCTGGGCGAGCCCGGCTCCGATCTCGAACGCGTCGCGTGGCGCCTCACCCCCGCCGCCGACCTGACGACGCAGTCGGTGCAGCAGCTGGCCGACGGACTGCATCGGCTGCCCGACCGGTTCCGGTCGTCGCCGGCCGCGGAGGGCGGGAGCATCGCCACCGGGTCGCTGGCCACGTCGGCCGAGAACATCGCCGTCGCCGCCCGTGCGACCGCCGCGATCCTGCCCGTGCCCGTCGCGCTGCTGGCCGCGCTCGGATGGTTCGCCGCGCTGCAGCTGGCGCGGCTGCTGGGCATGTCACGGTTCCCCGAGACCCGCCTGCTGCAGGCGCGCGGACTTTCGCACCGGCAGCACACGGTGCTGGCGGCGTTCGACGCGGTCTCGGCCGCCGTCGTGGGCGTCGCGGCCGGGGCGGCCGGGGCAGCCGCCGTACTCGGCACGATCTGGGGCCGTGCGGGTATTGCCGCACTCGTGGACACCTGGCCGGCCGTGCTCATCACCGGCGCGACGCTGGTGGCCACCATCACCGCCGGCCAGTTCGGCGCCACCGCACAGCGTCGCTTCGCGGCCACCGGCCGGCTGGTGCGGGCCGCCCCTCCCGCGCTCGCAGCACTGCTGCTCGTCGTGGCCGCGGTGCTCGTCTGGCAGGCGGCCACCACACCCGGCACCGCGTGGGACGCGTGGGCGGTCACGGTGACCGTGCTCGCACCCCCGATCGCGGTCGCCGCGCTGGCGGTCGCCGCCCTCGCCGTGTT
>JAEXHA010000067.1 GCA_023450335.1 Actinomycetes bacterium
CTGGAGAGCCGGATCGGCGGCGCGGACGCGGTCGCGCGGGTGTTCGCCGGCCGCGCCGAGCTCACGCGGCTCGTGCGGGTCGACGGCATTCCGGCGGCCGCGTACATCGCCGGCGACATCGTGCGCGCCGTGTACTTCGTCGGCTTCGACGCCGACAAGATCACGCGTCTGGACATCGTCGCCGCACCGGAGCGCCTGGCGGCCGTTTCAACGGTGATCGCCGACCCGCCGGGCAGGGCCGACGACGGTGCGCTGCCGCGGGGCTGACGGGTGCGCAGCGGGTCTCGGGTGGGTGTTGACCGCATGACTGAACAGGTGTTTAATCCTGAACGTGAGTTCAACCATGCGCCGCCCACCGTCGGGCCCGCACACCGCTGATCGCATCCGGGACGCCGCCGTGGCGGCCTTCGCCGCTCACGGGTTCGGAAGCACGACGATCCGCGCCATCGCCGCCGCGGCCGGCGTTTCCGCCGCGCTGGTGATCCATCACTTCGGTTCGAAGGAGGGCCTGCGGACAGTGTGCGACGACCACGTGTTCGCAACGCTCACTCAGAAGAAGCGGGAGAATGCCGACCAGGCCCCGCCGCTCGTCGCGGCCGCGATCTTCAACGACGACGAGATGCGCACCTACGTCGACTACCTGGTCAAGTCGCTCCTCGATCCCTCTGAGCAGGGTCAGCGCTTCTTCGACCACTACATCGAACTGACCGAGCAGTTCATCGAAGAGGGTTTCCCGGGCTATGTGCTGCGCCGTGCGGACGACCGGCGCGCGCAGGCCGCAGCCATTGCCATGCTCGGGCTCGCGCCGATGATGCTGGAACCTCGCATCCGGCACGCGCTAGGCACCCGTGATCTTCCCGAATCGATGGCCCGGCTCACGCCCTACCTGTCGGATCTCTATCAGCACGGATTCATCGAGGCGGTTCCCGACGGCCAGGTGGCATCCGGCCCGCGCGCCACACCCGGAAGTCAGCATGACCCGCCGGCAGCGACGACATCACAGAAAGGAACCCCTCAGAGCACAGAAAGCGAATCATGACACCTGCACGTTCAGTCGATGCTCCGGCATCCGCCATCAGCATCAGCAATCTCTCCAAGAGCTACGGCGCGGTGCGCGCCCTCGACGGGTTGGACCTCGAAGTCGCGCCGGGCGAGGTCCATGGACTCCTCGGCCCCAACGGCGCGGGCAAGTCGACCACGATCCGCATCCTGCTCGGCATCCTGCGGCACGACTCCGGGAGCGTGCGCCTGCTCGGCGGTGACCCGTGGAGCGACGCCGTCTCCCTGCATCGCCGGCTCGCCTATGTGCCCGGTGATGTCGAGTTGTGGCCGAGCCTCACCGGCGGCGAGGCCATCGACCTGTTCGCGCGGCTGCGCGGCGGCGTCGACACCGCGAAGCGGGACGAGCTCATCGAGCGCTTCGACCTCGACCCTCGGAAGAAGGGGCGCACCTACTCCAAGGGCAACCGGCAGAAGGTCGCGCTCATCTCGGCTCTGGCGTCCCACGTCGAACTGCTGCTGCTCGACGAGCCCACGGCCGGACTCGATCCACTCATGGAAGCCGTCTTCCAGGAGTGCATCCGTGAGGCCAAGGCCGAGGGGCGCACGGTGCTGCTGTCCAGTCACATCCTCGCCCAGGTCGAGGTGCTCGCCGACCGCATTTCGATCGTCCGGAGCGGCACGGTCGTCGAGTCGGGAAGCCTCACCGACCTGCGCCACCTCTCGCGGACGGCGGTGACCGTGACGACCGCGGTCCCCATCGTCGGCCTGTCCGAGCGCGCCGGCGTGCACGACGTGCGCGAGGAGAGCGGCCGGACACGCTTCGACGTCGACGCGCACCACCTGCCCGAGGTCATGCGTGAGCTGGCGTCTCATGACGTGCAGACGCTCACCGCCTCACCGCCGACGCTCGAGCAGCTGCTGTTGCGCCACTACGGTGACGAACTGACCCGGAGCGCCTCATGAGTGCGCCGGTGACGGACGCCCGTCGCGCGACAACGCCCCCATCCCTGCCACGTCACGCCAGCGGCGGGTCGTTGACCGGCACCGGGTCGTTGCTGCGATTCATGCTGCGACGGGACCGGGTACGTCTGCCCGCGTGGGTGCTCGGTCTGACGATGCTCCTCGCATACTTCGCCAACGCCCTCGGGCTCGTTCTCGACGACGATTCCCTGCGAAGCTTCGCCGCGTTCGCCGCGAACCCGGTCATGGCGCTCATCGGAGGTCCCGGCTACGGCTTCGACGACATCACCCTCGGCCGGTTCCTCGTCGGGCTGTACGGCGCTTTCATCATGATCGGCGCGGCGCTGATGAGCATCATGACGGTGTCACGCCACACCCGGGTCGAGGAGCAGACCGGGCGTGCAGAGCTGGTGCGCGCGAACGTCGTGGGCCGGCATGCGCAGCTGGCCGCGGCGCTGGTGCTCGTCGTCGGGATGAACGTCGTGATGTCCGCGCTCATGGCTGTGACGTTCCAGGTATCGCCGGCGGGTGGCCCCTGGTCGTCCTCGCTGCTCTTCGCCTGCAGCATCGGCGCTGTCGGACTCGTCTTCGCGGGGGTGGCCGCCGTCGCCGTGCAGTTCTCGCCGTTCGCCCGCGCTGCATCGGGGATCGCGGGGGCGGTACTCGCCGCGAGTTTCATCGTCCGCGGTCTCGGCGACGTGTCGGCGGTCCAAGGTGGGGACCTGTCGTGGCTGTCGTGGCTGTCGCCTTTCGGGTGGTCCCAGCAGACGGCACCGCTCACGCTGGACCGATGGTGGCCGCTGGCGCTCTCCGTCGCGGCGTTCGTCGTCCTCGCCGCTGCCGGTTTCGCTCTGCAGTCGCGTCGCGACCTCGCCGCGGGCATCCTGCCCGATCGTCTCGGAGGGGCGACGGCCCCCGCCTGGTTGCGGGACGCGGTCTCCCTCGCGTTCCGCCTGCAGCGCGCCGCGCTCGCGTGGTGGTCGCTCGCTCTCCTCGTCGCGGGACTGACCTTCGGCGCGTTCGTGCAGCCGATGGCGGAGAACGCGGCGGGGATGCCCGAAGCGTTCCTCCTGGCCTTCGGCGGTGCCGAGGGCATGATCGAGGGCTATCTCGGTTTCATGGGCGTCTACTTCGCCATGATGGTCGCCGTCCAGGCCGTCCTCGCGGTGCAGGCGCTGCGCGGCGAGGAGCAGGCGGTGCGTGCCGAACCGGTGCTCGCCTCAGCCGTGTCGCGCGGCGGGTGGCTGCTCTCGTGGGTGTCGGTGACCGGCGTCGGCTCGCTGTGGCTGCTCGCCCTCGCCGGGCTGGGCAACGGGCTCGGTGCGGTTCTCGCGACCGGTGACCGGGAACTGTTCGGCCCCGTGGTGCTCGGCCACATTGCGCACACGCCCGCGGTCTGGGTGCTGCTGGCGCTCGCGGTCGCGTTCTACGGCGCCGCGCCCCGGCTGGTCGGGATCACCTGGGTCGTGTTCGGATACGGCACCATGCTGAGCCTCTTCGGCGACATGCTGCAGTTGGATGACGCGGTGCTCGCGACCTCGGTCTTCCGGCACGTCGGTCAGTACCCGGCCCAAGACATCGCATGGGCGGCCGTCGGAGCGCTCACCATCGCCGCCGGCCTGTTGGGCGGGATCGGAGTCGTCGGTTTCCGCCGCCGCGACCTGATCACAGCGTGACCGCGGGGTAGGCTGGTCCCGGCGCGTCGGGAAGTCTGGTCGACATTCACCTGCTTCGTCGACCCACCGGGACCCGCCTATGACCGCTCGTCAGCCTTCCCACCATCCCAGCGAGCCGGAGCAGTTCCCGGCCCGCGGCAGTTATGCCGAGGCGCGGCGCATCGGCACGCTGCTGCGCAAAGAGACCGTCGGCGGGGCCCTGCTGGTGCTCTTGGCCGTGGTCGGCATCATCTGGGCCAACTCGCCGTGGGCCGATGGGTATTTCGCTCTGCGTGACTGGGAGATCGGATACGAGCCCTGGCACTTGCGGTTGAGCCTGGGTGCGTGGGCGGCGGACGGCCTGCTCGCCATCTTCTTCTTCCTCGTCGGATTGGAGCTCAAGCGGGAGTTCGTGGCCGGCGACCTGCGCCGGTTCTCGACCGCGATCGTCCCGGTGGCAGCGGCGGTCGGCGGCGTGATCGTTCCGGCACTCTTCTACATCGCCGTCGCCGGACGTGACCCCGACCTCCTGCGGGGCTGGGCCATCCCCACGGCGACCGACATCGCTTTCGCCGTGGCCGTGCTTGCTCTGATCGGTTCGCATCTGCCCAGCGCGCTGCGCATCTTTCTGCTCACCCTCGCGGTGGTCGACGACCTCATCGCGATCACGATCATCGCGCTGTTCTACACCGAGACGATCGAGATCGTGCCGCTGCTGCTGGGGTTGCTCACCATCGCCGTCTATGGGGTGCTCGCCCAGCGCTACCGGCAGTTCTTCCATCTCAAGCCCGCTGCCGCATGGCTTATTCTGCTTCCGATCGGCGTGGTGGCATGGGCGTTCGTCCACGCCGCCGGCATCCACGCCACGATCGCGGGTGTCCTCCTCGGCTTCACCATCCCGGTCCGCCATCGTCGGCGTGACCGCGTGCCGGACACCGAGCCGGGGCTCGCGGAGGTCTTCGAGCATCGGTTCCGCCCGCTGTCTGCGGGTTTCGCAGTGCCGGTGTTCGCGTTCTTCTCCGCGGGCGTCGCACTCGGGGGCCTCGACGGGTTCCGCTCCGCCCTGACCGACCCCGTGATGATCGGCATCGTCGTGGCCCTGGTCGCCGGGAAGCCGATCGGCATCGTTCTGGCAACGTGGTTGACGACTCGCATCCGTGGCATCCGGCTGGACCCGGCGCTGAGGTGGGTGGATCTGGCGGGAGTGGGCCTGCTGGCGGGCATCGGATTCACCGTCTCGCTGCTGGTCACCGAACTCAGCTTCACGCCCACAGACCCGCACCACGACCACGCCAAGGTCGCGATCCTGGTGGCATCTGTGATCGCGGCGGCGATCGCATCAGTCTTGCTGCTGAGCCGCAACCGGCGGTATCGCCGGATCGCTCGGGCAGAGGCGGTCGACGACGACGGCGACGGCATCCCTGACGTCTACCAGCGTCCGTAGCCGGGCAGGTCACCGGCCCGTCGGAACGCAGGCGGTGACCTATGAAAGAAGTCTTGCGAAAGAAAGCTTTCATAGCGTAGGGTCGTCGACATGACCGATCACAGTTCGCAGCGGGTGACCGACCCGGCGCGGCTGCGCGCGCTCGCGCACCCGCTGCGCATCCGCCTGTTCGACCTGCTCAACGACCACGACGAGCTCACGGCCAGCGAATGCGCAGAGCTGGTGGGGGAGTCGCCGGCGAGCTGCTCGTTCCACCTGCGCATGCTCGAGAAGTACGGATTCATCGAGCGGGCCGCCGCGCGCGGCCGCGAGAAGCCGTGGCGCCTGAGCGCGCCGTCGTGGGACATGCGCCCCGAGGCCGGCCAACCGGCATCCCTCACCGCCGTCGCCGAGATCGCTCTGCTCGGGCTCGACCTCGACGTCGCCCGCATCCGCTCCTACTTCGAGCACATCGCCGCCGAGCCCGACGAGTGGGTGCAGGCCAGCACTTTCACCCGGTCGACGTTCTGGGCCACCGCCGAGGAGCTGGCCGAGCTGAGCCGTGATCTGCAGCAGATCACCGACCGTTTCGCCGGCCGGCAGAAGGACCCGTCGCTGCGGCCCGACGGAGCGCGGTACTCCCGCATGACAGCCTTCGCGCACGCCGATCCCGTGGGGCGCAACGCGCCACCCGCAACCGACCCGGCCGCTCCGGCATCAACCGCTCCGGCATCAACCGACCCGGCATTCACCGACCCGGCATCCACCGCTCCGGCATCCACCGAGGACACGAAATGACCACCACCGCCCCACGCCGCCGTCGCGGCCCCGTCGCCTTCGAGGCGCCTGGTTTCGGTCGCCTGTCGACCGCGTGGGTGTTCACGAACCTCGGCGACAGCGCGCTGTATCTCATGGTCGCCGTCTGGGTGAAGGAGTTCACCGGGTCGGACGTCGCGGCCGCCTTCGTGTTCGTCGCGCTCGGCCTGCCGGCGCTGCTGGCGCCGTTCATCGGCATGATCGCCGACCGGGTCTCGCGCAAGGCACTGCTGGTCGGCAACAACGTCGTGCTCGTGCCGCTCGTGCTCTCGCTGCTGCTCGTGCACGGGCCCGCGCAGCTGTGGCTCGTGTACACGGTCATCTTCCTCTACAGCGCCGGCGGCTACGTGACCGCCTCGGCGCAGTCGGGCATCATCCGGGGGATGCTGCGCGACGACCAGCTGGCCAGCGGCAACGGTGTGCTCTCCACCATCGACAACGGCCTGCGCCTGGTCTCGCCGCTGATCGGCACCGCCCTGTACGTCGGTCTGGGTGCCCACGCCGTGGTGGTCCTGACGGCGTCGTGCTTCGCCGTGGCCGCGGTCGTGCTGCTGTGGCTGCCCGCCGCCGATGCGCCGGCGCGCGCCACCGACAGCCGCGGCTACCTGCGCGAGCTGGTCGCCGGGTTCGAGCACCTGTTCCGCGTCGTCGCGCTGCGCCGCATCACCCTGGCGATCGCGATCGCGTTCGGTGCGACGGGGCTGCTCAACATCATCATCTTCCCGGCGCTCGAGGCCATGCAGGTCGACCCGGCGACGATCGGGTGGCTCGTCCCGCTGCAGGGCGCCGGCGCGCTCGTAGGCGGCATCCTCTCGGCGATGCTCGTCACCCGGCTCGGCGAGGGCCGGGCCGCCGCGCTCGGCCTCGTGCTGCTGGCGACGGGGTCGGCGCTGCTGACCTTCGGGTCACTGACCCTCGCCGCCGTCGGCATGGTCGTGGCGGGCCTCGGCATCCCGGTCACCGTCGTGGGCTTCGCGACGATGCGCCAGCGCCTGACCCCCGACGCGCTGCAGGGGCGCACCGCCGCCGCCGGCAACGTGAGCATCAATCTGCCGCAGACCGTCATCTCGGTGGTCGGTGCGGGGTTCTTGGCCGTGACCGACTACCGCGTGCTCATCTGGATCACCGTCGCCGCGGTGCTGCTCGGCGCCGCCTTCGCGCTGGGCGCGCGGCACCGTGACGACGCGGTTGCGGCCGAGCAGGGCTGAGCGGCACGGCGGCCGGCTTCGGGCCTCGCGTCGTCTCGGCCTGGCGTGAGGAAGGGGTGCGGGTGCCGGCATCCACTCGAGCGCGCACGGCGGCCGGCTTCGGGCCTCGCGTCGTCTCGACCTGGCGTGAGGAAGGGGTGCGGGTGCCGGCATCCACTCAGCCGACCTGCGCGCCCTCCCGGCTCCGCAGGTCCTTGCGGAGGATCTTGCCGGCCGACGACTTCGGGATCGCGTCGATGAACTCCACGCGGCGCACCTTCTTGTGCGGGGCGACGTTGTCGGCGACGAACGCCATGACCTCGTCCTCGGTCAGCGCCGAATCGGGCACGGGCACGACGAACGCCTTGGGGATCTCCTGCTTGTCGTCGTCCAGCACGCCGATGACCGCGGCATCCATCACCTTGGGGTGCCCGAGCAGCAGCGCCTCGAGCTCGGCCGGGGCGATCTGGTAGCCCTTGTACTTGATGAGCTCCTTGACCCGGTCGACGATCGAGAAGTAGTCGCCGCGGTGCGCGACGGCGATGTCGCCGGTGTGCAGGAATCCGTCGGCGTCGAGGGTCTCGGCCGTGGCCTCGGGCTGGTTCAGATACCCGAGCATGACGTTGGGCCCCTTGACCCACAGCTCTCCCGGGCGCGTCTTGCCCTCGTCGTCGTACTCGGTGATCTCTTCGCCGGTGGCGGTGTCGATGAGCTTGCAGACGATGTTGGGCAGCGAACAGCCCACGGAGCTGACCGGAATGTCATCGCGCGAGTACGGCATCGCGTGCGAGACCGGGCTGAGCTCGCTCATGCCGTAGCCCTGCATCATGCGGGTGTGCAGGCGTCGGCCGGCGATCTCGGCCGTCTCACCGTCCAGCGGCGCCGCGCCCGAGAACACCGTGTGCACCGTCGAGATGTCGAACTGGTCGACGACCGGGTGCTTGGCCAGGGCGACGGCGATGGGCGGGGCGATGTACAGGTAGGTGCAGCCGAAGTTCTGGATGATCGTGAGGAACTCGACGAGGTCGAACTTCGGCATCGTCACCAGACTCGCGCGCTGCTTGAGCGCGAGGTTGAGCAGCACGGTCATGCCGTAGATGTGGAAGAACGGCAGCACCGCCAGCACCCGGTCGGTCTCGCGCAGGTCGATGTTGACGCGACACTGGGCGACGTTGGCCACGAGGTTGCGGTGGCTGAGCATGACGCCCTTGGGGATGCCGGTGGTCCCGGACGAGTAGGGCAGCACGGCCACGTGGGTCGCCGGGTCGAAGGTCACCTCGGGCGGCGTGCGCTGCTCGGTGAGCAGCTCGCGAAGGTTCGGGTGGCCCTGTGCGGAATGCTCCGCAGTGCCGTCGAGCACGATGAGGTGATCATCGGCGATGCCGACGGCCGCGGCGGCCGCCTTGGCCTGGGGGAGCAGGGGGCTCACGGTGATCAGCCACGAGGCACCGGCATCCTTCAGCTGCTTCTCGATCTCGCCGGGCGTGTACAGCGAGTTGATCGTGGTGACCGTCGCGCCGGCGCGGAGGATGCCGTGGAACACGGTCGCGAACGCGGGCACGTTCGGGCACAGCAGCCCCAGCACCGTGTCGGTGCCCACCGCGCGCGCCGCCAACGCCCCGGCGAACGCGTCGACCTGTGCCTTGAGGGCGCCGTAGGTGGTCTCGGCGCCGGTGGCAGGATCGATGAGCGCCACGCGGGCGGCGTCGTCGGCGGTCAGGGTGCCGAACAGGTCGTCGTAGATGCTGACGTTCGGAATGTCGATGTCCGGAAACGGGCTGTGGAACACGAAGCGCTTCTCCCTTGAATCGCTGGACCCCGGCGTCATCGCCGAGTGCGACCATCATGACATACCGGCCGGTCGGAACCCAGTGTCAGGAGGGCGGGGACTGGGTGCCGGTCACGCGGTCACGCGGCGCCCCGCCTCGAGGCGCTCGGCCGCGAGCGCCTCGGCGGCCGCGAGAGGGGTGACGCCGCGCGCGGACGCCGTATCGAACACCGTGCGCACCGTGTCGCCGATCGCCTCCACCCGCGCCATGATCTCGTCACGGCTGCCGAGCTGCTTGGCCACCAGGTCGAGGTAGACGACGCCGCCGGCGTTGACGACGAAGTCGGGGGCGTAGAGGACGCCGCGGTCGGCCAGCCGCTGCGCGCCGGAATGGTCGGCCAGCGGATTGTTCGCCGGGCCGCACACCGCCGCGGCCGCAAGGTCGTCGATCACCTGGTCGGTGAGCAGCCCCCCGATGCCCGCGGGCACGAACACGTCGGCGGGCACGAGGTGCTCGGTGCCGGGCGTGACCCATTGCGCGCCCAGATCGGCGGCCAGGCTCAGCTTGCTGGGGTTGACGTCGGTGACGGTGAGCACGGCGCCCTCGGCCGACAGGCGCACCGCGAGTCGGCTGCCGACCTGGCCCAGGCCGGACACCGTGATGCGACGGCCGGCGACCTCGGCCGAACCGGTGACGCGTTCGAGGGTGGCGCGCAGCGACGCGTAGACACCCAGGCTCGTGGGTCCGGCCGGTTCGCCCGACCCGCCGACGGTGTCGGGCAGCCCCACGACGTGGTCGGTGCGCTCGCTGACGGTGAGCATGTCGTCGGTCGTCGAACCGACGTCTTCGGCGGTGCGGTAGAGGCCGCCGAGCGACTCGACGGCGTCGCCCAGGTCGAGGAAGGCATCGCGGCGCCGGTCGCCGTCGAGGGTCTGGCCGGGCTCGAGCCGGATGACGGACTTGCCGCCGCCGGCGTCAAGGCCCGCCGCCGCGTTCTTGAGCGTCATGGCCGCCGACAGACGCAGCACGTCCCCGAGCGCGTCGCTGTAATGCGGATACGTCCACAAGCGGGCACCGCCGAGGGCGGAGCCGAGCACGGAGGAGTGGAGCGCGACGGCGATGAACAGGCCGCTGCGAGGCCCGGTGATCACCTCCACGCGCTCGTGGGCGAACTCGGGCAAGGGCAGGTGCGACATCGCGTTCCTCTTTCGGCCGGCCTTGTGGGCGCTGCACTACGGACGTCGCGGCGTTGCGGCATCCACCGTCATTCTAAGCTGGGGCGATGACGGAGCAAGCCGCCCACCTGCCCGCCCGCAGCCGCCTCGTTCACGACGCGCTGCGCGCCGCGGGCATCACCGGAGACATCGTTGTGCTGCCGGACGCTGCCGCCACCGCGCCGCTGGCGGCCGCCGCGCTCGGAGTCGAGGTCGGCGCGATCGCGAACAGTCTCGTTTTCTGGTCGGATGGCGAGCCGCTGCTGGTCATGACCAGCGGTGCGCACCGGGTCGACACCGCGGCGCTCGCCGAGCGACTGGGACGTGGCAAGATCCAGCGGGCGACGCCCGATCAGGTACGGGATGCCACGGGGCAGGCCATAGGTGGCGTCGCACCCGCGGGCCACCCGGCGCCGCTGCCCACGGTCGTCGACGAGGCCCTGGCCGCCTATCCGGAGATCTGGGCGGCCGGCGGCACGCCGCACACCGTGTTCCCTCTGACCTTCGACGAGCTCGTCGCCCTCACCGGCGGCACAGTCGCGCGAGTGGACTGACCGCCGGCTCGGCTCGGCTCGGCGCGGCGCGGTCAGGACGGCAGTGGGAACCGCAGCACGGCCGCGACGGGTGACCCGTCCAGCAGGTCGCGGTTGCGCACCGCGCGGACGGTCCCGCCGCTGCGCAGCACGCGCGCGGCGATCTCGTCGACGAGCGCGTAGGTGTCGGGGCCGGGCTCGCGCGCCCGCGTCACGGTGCCGAACTCGTCGATGACACCTTCGTCCGTGGCATCCATGTCGAAATAGAGTTCCGCGATGCCGGCCGACGCCGTGGCGGTGGCGACCTCCTTGAGGCGGCTGGTGGCCAGTCCCTCGGCGCGCAGCGACCCGAACCGCTCGCGCCAGGCGTCGAGCTCGGCGGCGTAGTGCGCGTCGAGCAGGTCGCGCACGGCGGCCGCCTGGCGCTGGTCGTCCCGCGCGTCGGGGTGCGGCTCGAGGCCGTCGGCCAGCAGCAGCGG
>JAEXHA010000084.1 GCA_023450335.1 Actinomycetes bacterium
GGCGGATCCCTCGCGGGGTGGCGGGTGCCGCCGCGGGGCGGGTGCTCCGTCGCGGGGCGGGTGCTCCGTCGCGGGGCGGGCGTTCCGTCGCGGGGATGGCGGGGTTCCGCCGCGGGGCGGGCGTTCCGTCGCGGGATGGCGGGGTGCCGCCGCGGGGCGGGCGTTCAGTCGCGGGGACTGAGCAGGTACGCGTTGATCGCAGCCGTGAGCTCGGCGTCGTGCGGGATGGCCGCGCCGTCGATCGCGGTCACGGGGGCCGCCAGGCGCAGGCTCGACACCAGCCATGCGCCGTCGACGGTGGGCAGAGCGGATGCCGGGATGGTCTCCGCGGCGGTGCCGTAACCCTGCGATTCGAGATGCGCGAACAGGCTCTGCTGCGTCGTACCGGGCAGGATCGCGCCGTGCGCGGCCGGTGTGACGAACGTGTCGCCGCGGCGCAGGATCACCGAGGCGGTGGGCGCCTCGAGCACGAAGCCGTCGCTGGAGACGAAGATCGCGTCGTCGGCACCGCGCCGGTGTGCTTCGCGCAGCGCGGCCATGTTGACGGCGTACGACAGGGTCTTCGCGCCCAGCAGCAGCCAGGGTGCCCGCGCGGGCGTGGCGAGGTCGTAGCCGCGGTCGAGGGTCACGACCCGCACGCCGTTCGCGCGCACGGCCGAGAAGTCGGCCACGGGGGCCGCAGTGACCCATGCCGTGGGTGTCGGGCCGTGCTCGACGCCGCGGCTGAGCACGAGTTTGACGATCGCCTCGCCCGGCCCGCACGCGGCCGCGGCGCGGTCGATCGCCTGTCGCCACTGACCCGGGTGCGGTGCGGGCAGGTCGCACAGTCGCGCCGAGTGCGCAAGGCGGTCGATGTGGGCGCTGACCTCCTGCGCATGGCCGTCGATCACGCCGATCGATTCGAACACGCCGTCGCCGCGCTGCGTGCTGAGCTCACCCACAGTGAGGGCGGGGGCCGACGGGTCGACCTCGGTGAAGGTGTCGCCGAACGCGGTGCGGTCGTCGGTGGATGCCGCGGGCTCGATCATCAGGGCGAATCGCCGTGTCATGGCTCGAGCCTACGGGTCACCCGGCCGCGGGAATGAAGGCGCGGTGAGGTCGGTTACACTCGTATGGCCGGGCCGCAGTAACCCCGGGCTCCAACTTCTGCCGCTACGAGCGGCCTCGCGCCGAGAGGCGTTCTGCGGCCCGGCATTATTTTTTGGCCGCGCGGCACTGCCGCCCCGGACGGCCAGCCCGCTCAGGTGAGCGCATCGCGGCGCCAGAGCCCCGCGCACGAGGTGAGGTCGCCGGCGTACGTCGACAGGCGCAGCGCGCGGACGGTGAGGGCCGTGGCCCGGTCGGGCTCGGTCGCATCGTAATCGTCGGCGAGGTCGGTCGCGCCGGCGCCGGTGACGCGGCAGAACGCGGCGGCCCGCTCGAGCGCCACGGCGAAGTCCCCCTGGAAGACCCCACGCAGGATCGTGGCGATGAGGGTGACCATCTCATCCGGCCCTGCCGGGGTCGGCGCGCCCGCGACGACAGGGTCGACCGAGGGCAGCACCGTGCGTCCGCGGTCGAACAGCAGCGCGACCGTCTGCGGGTCGTCGTGGATCATGAGCTGCACGAGGTAGAGCCGCCATAGCGCACCCGGCAGAGACTTGCCCGGCGCACGCGACCAGAGCTCGGCGATGGCGTCGATGCCGTGCTGGTCGGTGAACGACACGAGGCGTTCGACCACGTCATCCGTGGGTTCGTCGCGCACGCGCGACAGCAGCGTCGCCGCCGTCTTGTGGGCCACGCGCGAGACCTCAGCGGGGTCCTCCCCCGCGAACAGCCGGTCGAGCTGCTCGGCGGGTCGCCGGACGGGCTTGTGGAAGTCCCGGGACGCGTCGCTCATCATTCCAGGCTACCCGCGGCGTCGCGGGCGCCGGCCGTCAGGGCTGGATCGACAGGAGAGGTTCGGCCACCGGCTCACCCGACGATGACCCGCCGACCGGATCGACCGACAGTTCGACGATCGCACCGTCCGGCCAGAGGTCGGCCAGCACCGTCATCACGGCGCCGTCCTCGGGAAGGAAGCTCGTGGTGCGGTCGTAGGAGTCGCCCACGTGGAACCAAACGGCGATCTCCTCGTCGTCCCCCGGTGTCGGCAGTCCGCGGGCGGTGAGCACCGCTGTGCCGAGCTGTGCGGACCACGTCAGCGTCGCCTCGGCACCGTCGGCGCCTTCGGCGGTCGCCGTGAGCGCATCTCCGGCCTGTTGCACGTCTTCGAGCGCCTGCTCCGCGGGTGTGAGGGCGAAGCTGTTCATGATCGTGCCGGCGATCCACCCCAGTCCCACGAGCACGATCATCGCTCCGACGACGCCGACGATCGTCCACGTCCAGTTGCGCCGCTGGACGGTCTGCAGCGCCTCGGTGTTGAGCGGAGGCTCAGCAGGACTGGTCATCTCGGCGTTCCTCTCCACGTCGGCGACGTTGCGTTCTTCCAGCATGCCCCATGCGCCGAAGTCTCGCCTCAGATCGCCTGCGCACGCATCGCTCTCGACCGCCAGTTGTCCCCCGGACGTTCGAGTCTCCTTGGCCTCAGATCGGCGCTGTGCGGTGCGGGCCGCAATCGCGGCAAACCTCCTGGCGTCCATCAGTGCAGGATGACTTTCGGTTGAAGTCGTCAATTGGCTTAGACTTCCCACAGGTCCCGCACGTCTTCTGCTGCGCGTCCGCACGCCCCCGTAGCTCAGAGGCAGAGCAACCGGCTTTTAACCGGTGGGTCGAGATATCGTAATTCTCCGGGGGCACAGTTCCGTTGTACCCGCCGCCTCAGACACTCAGCCGAGGTCGCCGGGGTTCGCCAGCCTCCACCAGCCGTCCGGCGGCTCGATGCCCTCATCGAGCACGATCGGCACCGTCACCGTGTCGGGGCCCGTTGTCCAGGTGACGGTGCCCGCGGTGGCACCCTCTGCCCACGTGGCGGGGGTCCTGGCATCCAGCGTCACTTCGATGGGGGTGTCCGACCACGTCCGCAGCGACGCTCCGGCGTCGAGGACCAGGCGCGCGGTGCTGCCCCACGGCGTCGTGACATCCCCGACGGGCCGGCCGCGGTCGGCGACGGTCACGGTGTGGAATCCGGCGGCGATGCCCTCGAGCAGGTCGGTCACGTCGCCGTTGACGCCCGAGCGCGAACTGCCGCCGAGCACGACGCCCACGACGTCGATGGGTGCGCCGATGCGCACGTCGAAGCTGGCCGTGTAGAGCAGGTTCGAGCCTGCCTCGTCGAGTGTGCCGGTCTTCAGCCCCGTCACCCCGTGCACGCCCAGCAGCGTGTTGGTGTTGACGACGGTGTCGCGGCCGGGGGCCGTGAACGAGGGCATCGCGGTGATCGCGGCGATGGCCGGCTGCGCCGCCGCGATGCGGCCGAGCGCGATGAGGTCGGCGGCCGTGCTCGTGTTGCGCGGGTCGAGGCCGGTGGGCTCGACCACGGTGGTGTGCGTCAGACCGTTGGCGGCGAGCCAGCGCTCGGCGGCCTGTACGAACGACCAGTTCGAGCCGAACGCCCAGTTCGCGATCGCCTCGGCGTAGTTGCACGCCGACGGGATCAGCATGGTCGCCAGCGCATCGCGCAGCGACATCGAACTGCCCGCCGGCATGGCCGCGATCGTGGCGCCCATCACGTAGTACTTGTCGTACAGCTTGTGGTCGGCGCGGTCGAAGGAGAGCGTGGGGCCGGGGTCGTCGGCGCCGGTCAGGGGCACCTCGTCGAGCACGACGAGCGCCGTGATCAGCTTCGTGATGCTCGCCATCGGCACCGGGTCGTCGGTGCCCCGGGCGCCCCAGACACCGTCCTGCACGCCGAGGTACTCGTCGGCGCCCGAGATCGCGATGGCCGATGCGGTGCCGCCGGGCAGCTCGATCGGGGCCGCGACCGGCACCGGAGCGGCCGGAGTGCGCGTGACCATCTCCGGTTCGGCCAGCGGCGCGTTCAGCGCCCAGCCGACGTAGGCTCCGCTGCCGCCGAGCACCAGCGCGACCACGACCAGGACGATCAGCAGCGCGCGCCGCCGACGCCGCCGGCGGCGTGCGAGATCGGCCTGCGACCACACCCGGCCGCGGCTGAACACCTGCTCATCGCGCATCAGCGCCGCGAACTCATCAAGCGGGTCGGGCTCACCGGTGTCGTCAGAGGTGTGGAGCTCACCGGTCCGGTCGAGCGCGTCAGGCTCGTGCTGCGTGGTCATGGATGCCGGGGCGCGGCCGCGTCAGGCGTCTGTGACGAGCTCGGCGCCGGCATGGGCGAGTTCGGCCAGGGCGGCATCGCTGGATTCCGCCGCGACTCCGGCCACCAGACCCGTGAGCACGCGGACGTGCCGCCCATGCTCGATGGCGTCGAGGGCCGAGGCGCGCACGCAGTAGTCGGTGGCGATGCCGACCACATCGACGTCGACGACGCCGTGCTCGTCGAGCAGCTGCGCCACTGTGCGTCCGTCGTCGGTCACTCCCTCAAAGAGGGAGTATGCCGGGACGCCCTGCCCCTTCTTGACGTGGTGCGTGACCGCGTCGGTCGACAGGCCGGGGTCGTACTCCGCGCCCGGTGTACCGGCCACGCAATGCACGGGCCAGGTGCCCGCGAAGTCGGGCGCGGCGGCGAAGTGTCCGCCGTTGTCGCTGTCGGCGTCGTGCCAATCGCGGGACGCGATGATCAGCGCATAGTCGGCGGCATGATCGGCCAGGTACGCCGTGATGCCTTCGGCGACGGCGTCACCGCCGGTCACGCCGAGCGCGCCGCCCTCGGTGAAGTCGTTCTGGACATCGACGATGAACAGGCCCCGGGTCATTCTCCGAG
Organism: Actinomycetes bacterium; assembly: GCA_023450335.1. Lineage (GTDB taxonomy): Bacteria > Actinomycetota > Actinomycetes > Actinomycetales > Microbacteriaceae > Microbacterium. Next base: position 4,820 of record JAEXHA010000084.1, read on the forward strand.
CGTACGCCGATACTCCGCCCGCGTCATCGTCGCAGGGTCCGGCACGGCATCGGACGAATCGCCGTCACGGCCCGCCGAAGGGTTGACGCCACCGGCATCCACACCGCCGTCGTCCGCCCCACCGGCATCCACATCACCGGCATCCGCGCCACCGGCATCCACATCACCGGCATCCGCACCACCGTCGTCCACGCCACCGGCATCGGCTGCATCGCCGCTCTGGGGCGTCGCCTCTGCGCGCGCGGCGACCTCGCCCGGCGCATCGCGACGTGCGAGTTTCGACGGCCACCAGATGGCGCGGCCGATGTCGTACGACAGCGCCGGGACGAGCAGCGAGCGGACCACGAAGGTGTCCAGCAGCACCCCGAACGCCACGATGAACGCGAGCTGCACGAGGAACAGGATCGGGATCACCCCGAGCGCCGCGAACGTCGCCGCCAGCACGAGGCCGGCCGACGTGATGACGCCGCCCGTGGCGATGAGGCCGCGGATGATGCCCGGGCGTGTGCCGTGCCCGATCGATTCCTCGCGCACGCGCGACATGAGGAAGATGTTGTAGTCCACGCCCAGCGCGACCAGGAACACGAATCCGTATAACGGGACAGCGGGGTCGGCACCCGGGAACTGGAAGATGCCGTTGAACACGAGGGCGCTCACACCCAGCGCCGTGCCGAACGAGAGGATGACTGTCGCAATGAGGATCAGCGGCGCCACGAACGACCGCAGCAGCAGCATGAGGATGAGCAGGATCACCGCGAGGATGACCGGGATGATGAGCGTCCGGTCGCGGGTCGACGTGTCGATCGTGTCGATGTCGGTCGCGGTCTCGCCGCCCACGAGCGCACCGTCGGCGCCGAGGGTGTCATCGAGGTCGGCGCGCAGCTGTCGCACGGTGTCTTCGGCGGCGAGCGAGTCGGCGGCGTCGGTCAGCGTGCCGATGACGAGAACGTCGCCGTCGGCGACGGTCGGGGCCGGCGCCGGCGTACCGGGCGGTCCGGGCGCGGCGAAGACGGGCTCACCGTCCTCGAGGGTCACCGTGGCCTGACCGGTCGGCGAATCGGTGGAGGACACCGCCACCGACTCGATGCCGCCGTTCGCGTCGAGCGTCTCGACGGTGGTGGTCAGATCGGCCTCGGCGACGATGACGTACACGGGGCTGCCCGACCCGGCCGGGAAGTGCTCGGCGAGCACCTTCTGGCCGTCGCGCGCCTCGGAGGCGCCGAGCACGAACTCGCTCGTGGGCACGCCGTCGGCCTTCAGCTGCGTCACGCCCGCAGCACCGGCCAGCAGCATGACGGTCACGACGATCCACACGGTGCGGGCGTGACGGGCCACCAGGCGCGCCTGACGGGGCCAGATGCCCTTGGCGGGCTGGGACAGGTCGGCCGAGATCGGGACGGGCTCGGTGGGGATGAACGGCCAGAAAGCCGCCCGCCCCACGAGTGCCAGCAGCGCCGGCAGGAACGTCAGCGCCGACAGCATCGAGAACGCGATGCCGATCGAGGCGATCGGGCCCAGGGCACGGTTGGTCGCGAGATCAGACAGCAAGAGGCACATCAGCCCGGCGATGACCGTGCCACCCGACGCCAGAATCGGCTCGACGGCACCCTTCCACGCCTGCACGACGCCCTCCCACCGGCGGGCGCCGGCCGCGGTCGCCTCGCGGAATCGCGCGACATACAGCAGGGCATAGTCGGTGGCCGCGCCGATCACGAGGATGAACAGGATGCCCTGCACCTGCCCGTTGAGCACGACGATGCCGTTGTAGGCCAGCAGCCACACCGTCAGCAGGGCGACACACAGGGCGAACGTCGAGGTCAGCAGCACGAGCACCGGCAGCAGCGGCGATCGGTAGACGATCACCAGGATGATGAACACCGCGATCAGCGCGACCGCCAGCAGCAGCCCGTCGATGCCGAGGAAGCCTTCGACGAGGTCGGCGGTGAACCCCGCCGGTCCGGTGACCCAGCCCTGCAGCCCGTCGGGCACGTCGGCGGCGACGGCCGTGCGCAGTCCTTCGACGATGCCGTCGATGTCGCCGCCGGTGTCCAGCGGCACGATGATCTGCGCGGCCAGGCCGTCCTCGGACGGGATCGCCGGCGACACCTCGTCATTGACGCCGTCGACGTCGGCGAGGTCTTCGGCGAGGGTCTGCAGCTGATCGAGCTGCGCGTCGGTGAGCTCGGCGTCGCCGGCGATGACCACCAGCGCAGGAATGCTGTCGGCACCGAGGAAGTCGGGCAGCCGCTCGTTGACGCCCGTCGCGTCGGCGCTCTCGGGGAGGAAGGTCGACCGGTCGTTGGTCGAGACCTCGCCGACCTTTCCGAAGAAGGGCCCGCCGATGGCGCCACCCACGAGCCAGATCAACACCAGCAGGGCGGGGATGCCGAGGCGGAGAAGACGTGGGGGTTCGCGGCGAGCGCGGCTGCTGCCGGACATGGACTCCAGCCTACCTTCGCGCCGCGCGCGCTCCCGACGTGTCAGCCTCCGGCGAACAACAGCAGCAACGACACGGCGGCCGCGACGAGCCCCACGCCCAGCAGCGCCAGCGCCGCCACGACCACCGAGCGCAGCTGCGGCGCCCGGCGGGTCAGGCGCATGCGACCGTGCCAGCCATGCCGGTACCAGATCGCCGTGCGGTCGGCGCCGGCGAGGGCGGATGCCAGGGCCCCCACCGCGGGAGCGCTGTTGGCGTCGCCGTCGACATCGAACCACCGCACCGTCGTGACGCCGTCTTCATGGTCGACGTACGCGTCAGCGGGCAGCCACGTGCCGTCGGCGGCCCACATCGCCACCGCGATGATGCCCAGCAGCGCCGCAGCGCCCAGGCCGATCCACGTGAACACGTCGAGGACGACGCCGATCGTCACGAGCATCGGCCCTCCCTGTCAGTGCGTCACTCGAACTCTACTGTGGCCGCCTCGTTGTTCAGGACGATGACCGGGGTGATCGCCGACAGCCCGCGGTCGCGGATCGCCTCGGCGTCGAACCGCACCAGGGGCGTGCCGACGGTGACCTTGTCACCGGAGGCGACGAGGGTCTCGAATCCGTCGCCCTTGAGCCCCACGGTGTCGATGCCGACGTGGATCAGCAGCTCGGTGCCGTCGCCGAGGGTGAGCCCGATGGCGTGACCGGTGGGGAACACCGTGGTGACGGTGGCATCGGCGGGCGCCACAACGGTGTCACCGCTCGGGTCGATCGCGATGCCGGGCCCCATGGTGCCCTGCGCGAACATCGGGTCGGGCACCTTCTCCAGCGGCAGCACGCGGCCTTCGATGGGCTGGCGCAGCACGACGCGCGTGGCGCCGGGTGCCGTGACGGTCGTGGTGGTGGCGCCGCCGGCGACCGGCTCGTCGACCGGTTCGATGTGACGGTCGTTGATGATGTCGTCCATGGCATCCTTCACGAACTGCACGTTCAGTCCGTAGACCACCTGCACGGAGTGTCCGCCCGGCTTGACGGTGCCAGCGGCTCCCGCACGCTTGAGGGCATGCTCGTCGACCTTCGACACGTCGGCGATCTCCATCCGCAGGCGGGTCGCGCAGTTGTCGACATCCATGATGTTGGTCTTGCCACCCAGTGCCGCGATGAACTTCTCGGCGGTGCCGTGGTAGCCGGTCAGCGACGTGCCGAGGTTGTCGGCGTCGGCGAGATCCTCGTCGTCCTCCCGCCCGGGAGTCTTCAGGTTCCACTTCTTGATCACCCAGCGGAACGTGAAGAAGTACACCGCGAACCAGAACAGACCCATCACCGGGATCAGCCACGGATTCACCGCCAGCGGGTTGACCCAGCCGAGGACCAGGTCGATGAACCCGCCCGAGAACCCGAAGCCCATCCGGACCGGCAGCATCGCCGAGATCGCCATCGAGATGCCCGTGAACAGCGCATGGATGCCGTAGAGCCACGGCGCCAGGAACATGAACGAGAACTCGAGCGGCTCGGTGACGCCGACGAAGAACGACGCGATCGCCGCCGACAGCATGATGCCGTAGGTGACCTTGCGGCGGGTCGTCTTGGCCGTCAGGTAGATGGCCAGGGCGGCGCCCGGGAGGCCGAACATCATGATCGGGAAGAACCCGGTCATGTACTGGCCGGTGACCCCGAGCACTCCGTCGCCTTTGTCACCGGCGAGGAAGTTGTTGAGGTCATTGATGCCGGCCACGTCGAACCAGAACACCGAGTTGAGCGCGTGGTGCAGGCCCAAAGGGATCAGCAGCCGGTTGAGGAAGCCGTAGACGCCGGCGCCGATCGGGCCGAGCGTCACGATCCACTCGCCGAACATGACCAGACCGTTGTAGACGAGCGGCCACAGGAACATCAGGACCAGGGCGACCACGAGTGAGATACCTGCGGTGACGATCGCGACCGATCGCTTGCCCGAGAAGAACGACAGGGCGTCGGGCAGCTTGGTGTCTTTGAACCGGTTGTAGGTCCACGCGCCGATGAGCCCGCAGATGATGCCGACGAACACGTTGTTGACGTTGCTGAAGGCCGCGTCGACGTCTTCGACCGTCTCGGCGCCGGTGAACACCCTCATCGTCGCGGGGGACAGCAGGGTCGTGACCGTCAGCCACGACACGAGCCCTGCCAGAGCCGAGGTACCGTCGGTCTTGTTGGCCATGCCGATCGCGATGCCGACGGCGAACAGGAGCGCCATGTTGCTCAGCAGCGCACCGCCGGCGGCGGACAGGAAGGCTGAGACGACGTTCGCGCCGGCCGCGGAGTCGATCCAGTAGCCGATACCCGAGAGGATGGCCGCCACAGGAAGGACGGCCACGGGCAGCATGATCGATCTACCCAGACGCTGGAAGAACTTCATCGGTCTCTCCAATCCGAAGGCGCAGGGCCTCTCGGAAGCGAGAGTACAAGAGGTGGAGCCACCTGTCAGGATTGAACTGACGACCTTCCCATTACGAGTGGGATGCTCTACCACTGAGCTAAGGTGGCGCGCGTCGCTTGCGCGATGCACGATCATCGATCTTACAGGGTCGTCATGGGTGCCGCGAACCAGTGGCGGGCGCGCGGCGCGACGTCACCGGCAGGTGAGGCCGTCGCGGGGAACGACGTGATCGAGAAGGTACGCGACGACGGCCTCGTCCACGCAGGCACTGCCCTTGTTGAAGCCGGTGTGACCTTCGCCCTCGCGGGTGATGAGCACGCCGCTGGACAGCTGCTCGGCCAGCGACACCGACCACTCGTACGGCGTCGCGGGATCGCCGGTCGTGCCGATCACGACGATCGGCGCCGCCCCGTCGGCGGTGATGGCACCCCGCGTGCCGGTGGGCTCGTGCGGCCAGCTCGCACACGTGTCGACGCCCGACCAGTACGGCGCGATGGTCGGCGCCAGCTCGGCGACCCGCGCGTCGGCGGCTTCCTCGGCGGCAGGGTCGTCCTCGTCCGGGTAGTCCATGCAGTTGTACGCGGTGAACGCCTCGGTCTGGTTGCTGAGGTAGCGGCCGCCGGCCCGGTCGTTGTAGAAGTCGGCGAGCCGGAACGCCTGCGCCGGGTCACCCTGCAGAGTGTCACTCAGCGCCATCGAGAGCACCGGCCAGCTGCCCTGCGCGTAGAGGGCGGCGATGATCGCCGTCGTCAGCGTGTCGGCGCCCAGCATGCGCCCGTCCTCGTTCGGCAGGGGCGCGGCATCCACCGTCGCCAGGAGCGTCGCGAGGTCGGCCATCGCATCGTCGACGGTGCCGCCGAACGGGCAGGCGTCGGCGCCGAGGCAGTACGCCATGAACGTGCGCAGGGCCGATTCGAAGCCGATGGCCTGGGTCGCGCCCACCTCGATTCCGGAGACGGACGGGTCGATCGCGCCGTCGAGCACGAGCGCGCCGACCCGCTCGGGGAACAGGCTCGCGTACGTGGCGCCCAGGAACGTGCCGTAGGAGTATCCGAGATAGGTGAGCTTCTCGTCGCCGAGCACGGCGCGCAGCAGGTCCATGTCGCGGGCCGCGTTCGCGGTGGTGATGTAAGGCAGGATGCCGGCGCTGTTGGCCTCGCACGCGGCCGCGAAGTCGTCGTTGCGCGCGGTCAGCTCGGCCTCCCACTCGGCACTGCCGCGCTCTGCGACCGGCACGTCGTAGAGGAACGCGTCCATCTCGGCCGCGTCGAAGCAGCGCACCGCCGTGGAGCGACCCACGCCGCGCGGGTCGAAGCCGACGACGTCGAAAGCGGATGCCAGCTCCTCCCCCACCGCGTACGTGGCCGAATCGGCGACGAGATCGAAGCCGCTGGCGCCGGGCCCGCCGGGATTGGTCAGCAGCGACGCCGTGGACTTGCCGCTGTCGCCGACGCGGACGATGACGGCCAGGTCGATCTCGCCGGCGGCCGGTTCGGCCCAATCGAGCGGGGCGGTGACGGTCGTGCAGTAGTACACGCCGTCGTCGGCGCCGTCGCATTCCTCCCAATCGACCTGCTGGCCGTAGAAGGGCAGCAGGTCGGCGGCCACGCCGTCGACGACGGGGGTGCGATCGGGTGCGGGCAGCTGACCGCAGCCGACGAGCAGGGTGGATGCCGCGACCAAGCCCACCAGGGCCGTCACGAAGCGTCGGATCACGGCGTCCTTCCGCTTGCGACGGTGATCAGCATGCTCTCCAGCGCCAGCGCGGGCGCGGCGTTGCCCTGCAGGTTCGTGCGCGTCGCGGCGATCTGGTCGAGCACCGTGAGAGTGCGCGGCGCCGTCCAGGCGGCTGACAGCGCCGTCAAGTCGTCGACCAGCTCACGGTTGATGAGATCGTTCGAACGGCCGAACTGCAGCATGAGCGTGTCACGGTACATCGATTCGAGGTCGGTGAGCACCCGGTCGAGGCCGTCGCGCAGGCTGCGCGTGGCGCGGCGCTTCTGCTCGTCTTCGAGGGCGTTGACCTGCCCTCGCACCGCGGGCGGTACGGCGGCGCCGGGGGCCACACCGAGGGTGCGCAGCAGCGACTCACGCTCGGCCTCGTCGCGCTCGGCGGTGAGGGCCTTGGCATCTTCGGTGGCCAGCTGCACGATGCGGGCGGCGACCTCGACGGCATCGCCGACCCCGCGCACGCGCAGCACGGCACGCAGCGTCTCGTCGCGGCGCTCGCGCGAAGCGGCGTCGGTGGCCAGTCGCTGCGCCATGCCGATGTGACGCTGGGCGAGCCGAGCGGACTGCTCAGCGGTCGCCTCGTCGACGCCGGTGCGCGAGACGATGAGCCGCGCCACGTCGGCGACGTCGGGTTCGCGCAGCCGCAGCGTGCGCACGCGCGAGCGGATCGTGGGCAGCAGGTCGGCGTCGCTGGGGGCGCACAGCACCCACACGGTGCGCTCGGGCGGCTCTTCGAGGGCTTTGAGCAGCACGTTGCTGGTGCGCTCGACCATGCGGTCGGCGTCTTCCATCACGATGACGCGGTAGCGGCCCAGTGACGGCGAGAAGTAGGAGCGCTCGACGAGGGCACGGGCGTCCTTGATCGAGATGATCACGCCCTCCGTGCGCAGCGCGGTCAGGTCGGGGTGGGTGCCTGCGAGGACCTGGCGCATGGCGCCGTCGTCGCCGGGTTCGGCGATCAGGGCCGCCGCGAACGCGTGCGCGAGCGTCGAGCGGCCCGAGCCGGGCGGGCCGGTGATCAGCCACGCGTGCGCCAGCTGCGCGGGGTCGGATGCCGCGGCACGCAGCTGCGCGACGGCCTCCTCCTGGCCCCAGACATCGCCCCACGGCAGGTCGGGAGTGGGGGCGAACGTCATGGGCTCCAGCCTACGGGGTGGTGCCGACGTGGCATGGCCGGGCGCGGGTCAGGCCAGCGCGGCGGCCAGGACAGCGCGGCGATCAGGACAACGCAGCGCGGCCAGGACAACGCGGGCGATCAGGACAGCGCGGCGGCGACGCGGTCGCGGATCATGGCAGCGAGCTGCTCGGGCGGCAGGGCGGCATCCAGCACCAGGAACCGTTCGGGCGCTGCCGCCGCCAGCTCGAGGAATGCCGCGCGCACGCGCGCGTGGAAGTCGTCCCGCTCGGCCTCGAGCCGGTCGAAGGGCTTTTCGGCGGCATCGAGGCGGGCGCGGGCGGCAGCCGGCTCGAGGTCGAGCAGCACGGTGACCTCAGGCAGAGCACCCTCGGTGGCCCACAGCGACAGCTCGCGCACCTCTCCGGCATCCAGCACCCGACCGGCCCCCTGATACGCGACCGACGAATCGAGGTAGCGGTCCTGGATGACGACCTCGCCGCGCGCCAGCGCGGGCCGCACGAGCGTGGCCACGTGGTGGGCGCGGTCGGCGGCGTACAGCAGCGCCTCGGCGCGCGGGGCGATGTCGCCGCGGTGGTGCAGCACGATCTCACGGATCAGCCCGCCCACCTCGGTGCCGCCCGGCTCACGGGTGCGCACGACCGTGTGCCCCTGGTCACGCAGCCAGCTCTCCAGCAGCGCCGCCTGGGTCGTCTTGCCCGAGCCGTCGCCGCCCTCGAAGGTGACCCAGAGGCCGCGGCTCACTTCTTCTTCGCCGGGGTCTTGCGCGTCGTCGTGCGGCGGGCAGGCTTCTTGGCCGGGCCCTTCGCACGCTTGTCGGCCAGCATCTGCACCGCGATCTCGTACGTGATGTCGTCGGCGGTCTGCCCGCGCGGGATGGTCACGTTCGTCGTCCCGTCGGTGACATACGCGCCGAACCGACCGTCCTTGATCTTGATGGCCTTCTCGCTGACCGGGTCGGGCTGCTCGAACTCCTTCAGCGCGCTCGAGGCGGCGCGGTTGCCGTACTTGGGCTGCGCGTAGATCTCCAGCGCCTGCTCGAGCGTGATGTCGAAGATGAGCTCTTCGCTGCCGATCGAGCGCGAGTCGGTGCCCTTCTTCAGGTACGGGCCGTAGGGGCCGTTCTGCGCGGTGATGGGCTGTTCGGTCTCGGGGTCGATGCCGACGGTGCGCGGCAGAGCGAGCAGCTTCAGCGCCGTGTCGAGGTCGATGGTCTCGGGCGACATGCTCTTGAACAGCGAGGCGCGGCGCGGCTTGGGAGCCGCTTCTTTCTTGGCACCGCGCTTCTTCGGCGCCTCTTCGGCCGGGGCCTCGGCCTCGGGCAGCGCCTCTTCGAGGTACGGACCGAAGCGGCCGTCCTTCACGACGATGTCGCGGCCGGTGTCCGGGTTCTGCCCGAGCACGCGGTCGCCGCCCACCGGAGCGTCGATGAGCTCCTGCGCCTTCTGGGCGGTCAGCTCGTCGGGCGCGAGATCATCCGGCACGTTGATGCGTCGCGGCGTCTCTTCCTCGTTCTGGGTCGGCACCTCGAGGTACGGTCCGTACTTGCCGAAGCGCAGCGTTGCGACGTCGCCGATCGGCGTGGAGTTGATCTCGCGCGCGTCGATGTCGCCGAGGTTGTCGACAATGTTGCGCAGGCCCACCCGCTCGTCGTCGCCGAAGTAGAACCCGCGCAACCACGCGGCACGGTCCTGTTCACCGCGGGCGATCGCATCGAGGTCGTCTTCGAGCGCGGCGGTGAAGTCGTAGTCGACCAGTTCGGTGAAGTGCCGTTCGAGCAGGCGCACGATGCTGAAGGCCAGCCAGCTGGGCACGAGCGCCTGACCGCGCTTGGAGACGTAGCCGCGGTCGAGGATCACATCGATGATGCTCGCGAACGTCGAGGGGCGGCCGATGCCCTTCTCTTCCAGTGCCTTCACCAGCGACGCTTCGGTGTAGCGCGGCTTGGGGCTGGTGGCGTGGCCCTTGGCCTCGATGTCACGCAGGCGCACCTCGTCGCCGACCGCCAGCGGCGGAAGGGCCTGATCCTGGTCCTGGTCGCTGTCGTTGCGCTTCTCGTCGCGACCCTCTTCGTACGCCTCGAGGAATCCCTTGAACACGTAGACGGTGCCTGACGCGGTGAAGGTCGCGGTGGTGTGGTCGCCGGCCCCGGCGACGGCCGCGTCGAGGGTGACGGTGGTCGTCTCGTACTTGGCGTCGGACATCTGGCTGGCGATCGTGCGCTTCCAGATGAGGTCGTACAGTCGCGCCTCGTCGCGGTCGAGGCTGGATGCCACGGATGCCGGCGTGCGGAAATCCTCACCCGACGGGCGGATCGCCTCGTGGGCCTCCTGCGCGTTCTTGCTGTTGTTGCGGTGGCTGCGCGGGTTGGCCGGCACGGCCTTGTCGCCGTACAGCGCGACGGCCTGTGCGCGCGCGGCCGCGATGGCCTGCGCCGACAGCGCCGTCGAGTCCGTACGCATATAGGTGATGTAGCCCTTCTCGTAGAGACGCTGCGCGACGCCCATGGCGTGCTTGGCGCTCATCGAGAGCTTGCGACCGGCCTCCTGCTGCAGCGTGGAGGTCGTGAAAGGCGGCTTGGGGCTGCGGGTGCCGGGCTTGGCCTCGACCGAGACGACCGACGCGGTGCCGTTCTTCTCGAGCACCGCGGCCAGCTCGCGGGCCTGCGCCTCGGTGAGGACGACGACGGCCTTCTTGAGCGCACCCGCGTCGTCGAAGTCGGTACCGCGGGCCAGCGGCGCACCGTCGAGGCGGGCCAGGCGCGTCGAGAACGGCTGGGCGCCGGCGCTCATGGCCGCCGCCGTGGCATCCACGTCCCAGTACGACGCCGACACGAATGCCATCCGCTCGCGCTCACGGTCGACGACCAGGCGCGTCGCGGCCGACTGCACACGGCCGGCCGAGGTGCCCTGGCCGACCTTGCGGCGGGTCACGTCGGACACGTCCCAGCCGTAGAGGCGGTCGAGGATGCGGCGGGTCTCCTGGGCATCGACGAGCGCCAGGTCGAGCTCGCGGGTGTTGTCGACGGCCGCGCGGATGGCGTCTTTGGTGATCTCGTGGAACACCATGCGCTTGACGGGAACCTTGGGCTTGAGCGCCTCGAGCAGGTGCCACGCGATGGCCTCGCCTTCGCGATCTTCATCGGTGGCGAGCAGGAGCTCGTCGGCGGATTTGAGGGCGCGCTTGAGCTCGGCCACGGTCTTCTTGCCGCGGTCGCTCTCCACATAGAGAGGGGTGAAGTCGTTCTCGATGTCGATGGAGTACTTTCCGACCGACGTCTTCTTCAGCTCTGCCGGGATGTCCTTCTTATCCGCGAGATCGCGGATGTGCCCGACCGAGCTGAGCACTTCGTACCCGTCGCCCAGGTATCCCTGGATCGACCTCATCTTCGTCGGCGACTCGACGATGACGAGCTTCTTGCCGTCTGCCACGTGGCGTCCTTTCTTCGATGCACACCATACACACAGGGGCAGCCGGAGAAAGCTGGGAGACACCCGATGATGGCGGCATCATCGCGGCGGTCCCGCACGCGCGCGGGCGCGTGCAGCGAACACACCCACCGGCACGGAGACCTCGACCGTGGCGATGAGCATCTCGACGGTGCAGGATGCCAGGTCGGCGCCGCCGCGGGCTGCGATCTCGGCCGCGCGTTCACACGGAACACCCACAATCGCGCCGCTCGCGGCATCGGCAGCCGCCAGCGCCGCGGCGTCGGCGATGCCAGCGGCGGTCACGCTGCGCACAGCTGCGACACCGACACCGGCGATGCCCACGGCGAGCGTCGCGGTGACCGCGAGCGCACCGG
>JAEXHA010000091.1 GCA_023450335.1 Actinomycetes bacterium
CAGGCCGGATGCCGCGGTCCAGTCGCCGCGCGCCGGTTCGCCTGCGCCGATGCCGGCATCGGCGAGCGCCACGCGCCACCCGCGCTCGCGCTCGGCCGCGGCGTACGAGTCGGCGGGGCCCGCGATATGGGCGACCGACCGGTGACCGAGCGACAACAGATGCTCGACCGCGAGCCGGGCCCCCGCGGCGTGATCGGTCTGCACCACCACGAACCGGTCGTCGACCGGCGAGTCCACGACGACGAGTGCGAGTCGCGACGGCACGTCGGCGGCACGGGCGGCCACGGTCGCCTCGTTGAGCACGATGGCGCCGTCGACCCCCTGGTCGCGCAGGGTCGCGAAGCCCGAGGCCACGGCATCCACCCCCGCCGCCGTCACCACCGTCAGTGCGTAGCCGCGCGCGGCGGCCGCATCGGCGATCGCCTGCAGCATGCGCGAGTTGCCCACCGTCGCGAGCGTCGAGACGACCAGGCCGATGGTGTCGGTGCGGCCGGTGCGCAGTGCGCGCGCAGCGCGGTGGGGGCGGTAGTCGAGCTGTGCCATCGCCGCTTCCACGCGCCGGCGCGTGGCCGGGTCGACGCGCGGGCTGCCGTTGACCACGCGCGACACGGTCTGGCCCGACACGCCCGCCACCGCGGCCACATCCGCCATCGACACGCGCTGCTGCATACGCTTCTCCCGTCGACCCCGCTCCTGCGAACGGGGTCATGTTGACGATAACACAGCAGTGGCGTAGCGTGTTGACGTGAACATTGCGGAGAACGACCCTCAGACCCTGGGCGCCGGCGTCGTCAAGCGCACCGCGCGGTTGGCCGACGGTCGCGAGCTGATCTACTTCGACGACCCCGACACGACGCTCGGCGCGACCCGCGCCGTCGACACCCGCGACCTCGACCCCCGGCCCGCCACGGCGACGATGCGGCAGGACATCCTCACCGGCGACTGGATCTCGGTCGCCGCCGCGCGCCAGAACCGCGCATTCCTGCCGCCGGCCGAGCTCGACCCGCTCGCCCCGCAGACCCCGACCAATCCGTCCGAGATCCCGTCGCAGTACGACGTCGCGGTGTTCGAGAACCGGTCGCCGTCATTCGGCCCCGCCCTCGCGGCCGCGACCGGCGACGCCCCCAAGGCCGCCGACCCGCCCCGCGGCATCGAAGACCTCGAGCACCTGGGACTCGGCCGCACCCGCACGAGCGTCGGCCGGTGCGAGGTCGTGTGCTTCTCACCGGACCGCACCGGCTCGTTCGGCACCCAGACGGTGACCCGCGCCCGCACGGTCATCGAGGCGTGGGCCGATCGCACCGCGGCACTGTCGGCACTGCCGGGTGTGCAGCAGGTGTTCCCGTTCGAGAACCGCGGTGAGGCCATCGGCGTCACGCTGCAGCACCCGCACGGGCAGATCTACTCGTACCCCTACATCACCCCGCGCACGACCCGACTGCTCGATTCCGTCGATCGCACCGCACCCGATCTGTTCGCCCGCATCCTCGAGTTCGAGCAGGCAGGACCCCGCGTGCTGCTGCGCGGCGAGCACTGGACGGCCTTCGTGCCCTTCGCCGCCCGCTGGCCGATCGAGGTGCACGCGCTCCCCCACCGCCAGGTCGCCGACTTCGCCGAGCTCTCGGCCGAAGAGCGTGACGAGCTGGCGCCGTTCTATCTGCGGCTGCTGCGCGGCATCGACACCCTGTACGACACCCCGACGCCGTACATCGCCGCGTGGCACCAGGCGCCCGTGCACGCCGGCCGCGACACCGTGCGCCTGAATCTGCAGATCACGAGCCCCCGCCGTGCCGCCGACAAGCTCAAGTACCTCGCCGGCTCCGAAGCCGCGATGGGCGCGTGGATCGGCGACATCCCGCCGGAGGACGCCGCCGAACGGCTCCGCGCCGCGATCGAAGGGATCGAACTGTGAGCGCCGCCACGCAGGCAACGGCTCTCTTCCGCGAACTGACCGGCGCCGCGCCCGACGGCACCTGGTCGGCCCCCGGCCGGGTGAACCTCATCGGAGAGCACACCGACTACAACGACGGGTTCGTCTTCCCCTTCGCGATCCAGCAGCGCACCCACGTGGCGCTCGGGCGTCGTGCCGACGGCCGCATCCGCGTCGTCTCCACCTTCGACCCTGTGCCGGTCGAGGTGGCCCTCGCCGACCTCGACGCGCTGTTCCCGGCCCGCCGCGACGACATCGTCGAGTGGGCCCGCTATCCCCTCGGCGTCGCGTGGGCGCTTCTGCAGGCCGCGACACCGGCGGCGGCCACCGGCCTCGACCTCGCGTTCGCGTCCGATGTGCCCGTCGGCGCCGGGCTCTCGTCCTCGGCGGCGATCGAGGGCGCCACTGCCTCGGCGCTGAACGATGTCTGGGGCCTGGGCCTGGACCGCATCGCCCTCGCCCGCGCCGGCCGCCGCGCCGAGAACGAAGCCGTCGGAGCCCCCACCGGGATCATGGACCAGATGGCAGCCATGCTCGGCGAAGCCGATGCCGGCATCTTCCTCGACTGCCGCTCGCTCGACGCCCGGGTCATCGATCTCGGCTTCGCCGCCGCGGGTCTCGAACTGCTTGTCATGGACACGGGCGTGAAGCACGCCCACTCCACCGGGGGTTACGGCGAGCGCCGCGCGGCCTGCGAGCGCGGTGCCGAGATCATGGGCGTGCCATCGCTGCGCGATGTCACGGTCGCCGATCTCGCCCGCGCCGAACAGCTCATGGACGACGTGACCTTCCGGCGTGTGCGGCACGTGGTCACCGAGAACCAGCGCGTTCTGGACACCGTCCGCACGCTGCGCGAGCAGGGTCCGACCGCCATCGGCGACCTGCTCGTCGCCTCGCACGTGTCGATGCGCGACGACTTCGAGATCTCGGTACCCGAGTTGGATACGGCCGTCGAGGCGGCGCGGGACGCCGGAGCCGTGGGAGCCAGGATGACCGGCGGCGGCTTCGGTGGCGCTGCGATCGCGCTGGTCGCGCACGAGGCCGTCGCCCAGGTGACCGACGCCGTCACCGCCGCGTTCGCGGCCGCCGGTTTCGCGGCGCCGACGATCTTCGCGGTGCACCCCTCCGTGGGAGCCGGGCGCGACGCCTGACCTCCGGCATCCACCGGCCGCCCCTTCCGATGACCGGGGCCGCGGGCCTACCTTCGAAGTGAGCCGCGGCATCGGTCCGTGGCCGGAAGGAGCGACCGTGGCGCACATCACCGTGGCGACCGAGAACTCGGCCGACATCGACATCTTCTACACCGACCAGGGGCCGGCGGGCGGCCAGCCCGTGGTGCTTATCCACGGCTTCCCGCTGAACGGCGAGTCGTGGGGCAAGCAGCAGGCCGCAGTGCTGGATGCCGGATACCGCGTCATCGCGTACGACCGGCGCGGGTTCGGCGCGTCGAGCAAGGCCGGGTCGGGCTACGACTACGACACCTTCGCCGCCGACCTGCACGCGCTGATGGAAGACCTCGACCTCCACGACGCCGTGCTCGTCGGGTTCTCGATGGGCACGGGCGAGATCGCGCGGTACCTCTCGCGATACGGCAGCGCCCGCGTCGCCAAGGCCGCGTTCCTCGGGTCGCTCGAGCCCTACCTGCTCGTCACCGATGACAACCCCGACGGCGCCGGGCCGCAGGACTTCTTCGACGGCATCGCGCAGGCGGTGCGCGACGACCGCTACGCGTTCATCACCGGGTTCTTCCGAGATTTCTACGACCTCGACGAGAACCTCGGCACCCGCATCTCGCAGGAGGCGCTGGATGCCAGCGTCGCCGTCGCGGCGCAGGCCGGCAATGTCGCCATCGCGGCGGCACCGCTGACCTGGCCGACGGACTTCCGCGACGACATCCCGGCGATCGACGTGCCGACGCTGATCCTGCACGGCACCGCCGACAACATCCTGCCGATCGACAAGACCGCGCGGAAGTTCAAGGACCTCGTCTCCGCCGACGTCACCTACGTCGAGATCGACGGAGCCCCGCACGGCCTGCTATGGACGCACGGCGCCGAGGTCAACGAGGCGTTGCTCGACTTCCTCGAGGCGTGAGCCCGTCGGCCGCACCCATTTCGACGAATGGGTTGACACCAAAAACACAACTATCGGACTCTAGTTGTGTTTTTGGTGGATAGGGCAGAGAATGCTCTCATGAGAAGCGCCTTCGACGATTTGATCGCAGAGATGGACAGTGACCAGCTCCTGACTACTGGCGAGGCCGCAACGCTCCTGGGGGTCTCACGCCAGCACATTGTGAATCTCGTCGAGCGCGGTGAGCTTCCTGCCACGAGGGTGGGCACTCATCGACGAATCCGCCGGGGCGACCTCCTGTCAATCCGCCGCGGGTCAAGTCGACCGACCAGAGACCAAGAGCGCAGCCTTTGGCTGGGGACCGCGGTCGCCGGTGAGTTCGTGCGCGACCCAGAACGAGTACGATCACTTGGGCTGGCCGCGCTCGACTCGGGAAGGCTCCGATCCAACCGTTGGACAGAAGAGTGGCGCACCCTGCTGGGCGGCCCTTCAATCGCGGTCATCCGCGCTCTCACCTCTGACACGGTGTCTGCGCGTGAACTCAGACAAAATTCGCCCTTCGGCGGCGTTCTATCCGAATCCGACCGGCAGTCGATCTTGGACTCCTTTCGGAGAGCACGGCACCAGGCATGAGGCGCGCTGACTTGGCGCATGTGTTGCGGGCCGCGTCACGAATCACCGACCAGCCGATGCTGGTCATCGGGAGTCAGGCCATACACGGCGGGATAGACGAAGCAAGACTGCCGAAACTCACGATGCTCTCACGCGAGGTCGATATCGCGTTCTGGGACGACCCCCGACGAGACCTTCGCTGATCGAGTCGATGGCGCCATCGGCGAGATGTCCGCGTTTGATCAGTCGTTCGGGTACTACGCACAAGGCGTCAGCGTGTCGACCGCCGTCTTGCCAGCCGGCTGGAGAACACGCGTCATTCCGTTCGAATCGCCCTTGGCGGAGGGCGCACTAGCCGTCTGCCTGGAGCCGCATGACCTGGCTCTGTCCAAGCTGGCCGCACAACGACAGAAAGACACTGAGTTCGTCGCGGCACTCATCCATGCCGAACTGCTCGATATCGGACCCTCGGGATGTCGCGCCAGGCCGCCCAGCAGCGGTTCGGCGACGCCCCCCGGGTCGACGAACCGGTGGACTCCGAACGGTGGCTCGGGCCGGTGACGGCCTTCGACGAGATGGCCGAGCTCGAGCTCGCCGGGCGCGAAGGGTGGCACACGATCGAGGCGGGCATGCTGTCGCATCGCGTGGTGCGCAGCGATACCCAGTGGGAACACCGGCGCATCTTCTGGCGCGCATCACTCGCGAGCGAACAAGCCCAGGGCTGGCAGGTCGGCTGCCGGGCGTTCCCGTGGATCTACCTCGTGCGCGACACCGGAAGAGCTGTGGATGCCGGGGCTGCGGCACCCCAGCCCTGATCAGCTGAGCGCGGGGATGACCTCACGCTCGAACAGCTCGATGCCCGAGGTGTCGTATGCCGCCTCGGGGAAGTAGTGGATCGCGTAGCCGAGCCCGTGCTCGGCCTTGCGCGCGAGCTTTTCGACCACCTGCTCGACCGACCCGTACCCATCCGAACGGCGGATGCCGGCCTCGATACGATCGGCGTGCTCGTCGCCGACGTGCGGGCGCACCCGCGCGATGACGGTGGCGAGCCGCTCTTCGGCCTCGGCCTCGGTCGCACCCACGATCGTGTCGAAGTTCGACGAGCGGGTGATCTCGGAGAAGTCACGCCCGAGCGCGTCGCAGTGCCCGCGCAGCACGTCGCTCTTGTGGTCGAACTCCTCGAGCGTTCCGGTGAAGTTCGTGTACGTCGCGTATTTCGCCGCGATCTTGAGCGTCACCTTCTCGCCCGCGCCGGCGACCCACATCGGGATGCCGCCGTCCTGCAGCGGCTGCGGCTGCACGATCGCACCGTCGACCCGGTAGTACTTCCCGTCGAGGGTCGCCCGCCCGGTCGTCCACGCCTGACGCATGATCTCGACGCCCTCGCGCAGCATCTTCAGCCGCTCCGGCGCCTCGGGGAACCCGTAGCCGTACGCCTCCCACTCGTGCTCGTACCAGCCGGCGCCGATGCCCATCTCGGCCCGGCCGCCCGAGATCACATCGACGGTCGCGGCGACCTTGGCGAGGTAGGCGGGGTTGCGGTACCCCATGCACGTGCACATCTGCCCGAGGCGGATGCGGCTGGTCGATGCGGCGAACGCGGCCATGAGCGTCCACGCCTCGTGCGTCGCCTCGTGCGAGGGAACCGGCGTCGTGTGGAAGTGGTCGTACACCCACAGCGACTCCCAGGGCCCGGCGTCGGCCCGCCCGGCCAAGGAGGACATCGCCTGCCATTGGTCCACGGGGTCGATCCCGACCAGGTCGAAACGCCAGCCTTGGGGAATGAAGGTTCCGAATCGCATGTAGGCCAGCCTATGTTCCGGCCGGTCGGTCGCGCATACCCGACCGGCCGGGCATCGAAGCGTCAGGCCTGCGGCGCCTGACCCGCGTTGGCCATCGCGATCAGACCATCGATCATCTCGGCATCCACACCACCACCGCCGCCCAGCGCCGCCATCATGCCCAGGCGGCCGATCGGGAACGACGCCATCATCACGCTGAAGTCGACGCCTTCGGGCATGACCGAGGCGGCGCCGTCCATTCCGTCCATCATCTGCGCCATGGCCGCCTGCACCACCGGGCCCGCGATCGGATGCTGCATGACCTCTCCCAGCGACGACGTGCGTGTCAACGGCAGAGTCACATCGTCGCCGTCGACGGCTACCGTCGCGCTCGAGCGGATGTCGCGGCTCGACGCGGCGACGTCGACGGCGTAGTCACCACCCTCGACGACCCACTGATCCACGCGGATGTCCCAGTACGCCAGGTCGGCGCGTCGCACCGTGAGCAGAACCTCACGGCTCTCCCCGGCATCCAACGCCACCGAGGCGAACGCCTTGAGCTCGCGCACCGGGCGCTGCACCGCGCCGCCAGGAAGCGACGTGTAGACCTGGACAACCTCGCGACCGGCCCGGTCGCCGGTGTTGGTCACGGTGACCCGCACCTCGAGGTCACCGCCGCTGCTGGTGCTGACCGCGGTATCTGCATAGGCGAAGGTCGTGTACGACAGGCCGTGTCCGAACGGGAAGGCGACGTCGAGCCGGCGCGCGTCGTACCAGCGGTAGCCGACGAACAGCCCCTCGCCGTAGCGCACGTGCGAGAACTCCCCCGGGAAGTCGAGGTACGCGGGGGTGTCTTCGAGTCGCACCGGGATCGTCTCGGTGAGCTTGCCCGCCGGATTGACGTCGCCGAACAGCACGTCGGCGGTCGCGGTGCCGCCGGCCTGCCCGAGCAGCCACGCCTCGACGATCGCCGGCACCCGGTCGGCGAACGGCAGCGCGACGACCCCACCGTTGGACAGCACCACGACCGTACGCGCGTTGACGGCGCGGACGGCGTCGACCAGTGCGAGCTGCGCGGCGGGCAGGTCGATGTCGGTGCGGTCGTAGCCCTCGGACTCGAGCCGGGCCGGCAGTCCGAGGAACAGCACGGCGGCGTCGGCGGTGGATGCCGCGGCGACGGCCTCGTCGCGCAAGGCGGCGGTCTCGTCGTCGGCGACGTCGGCCGCGGTGCTGAAGCCGCGCGCGTACGTGACGGCGCCGGCGGCCCGCGCACGGATGCCGTCGAGCGCACTGTCGAGCCGGGTGGGGTTGATGAGCGACGAGCCGGCCCCCTGATACCGCGGCTTCTCCGCGAACTCGCCGATGACCGCGATCGAGGCACCGCTGGCCAGCGGCAGCACCGGGCTGTCGTCGACGGGGTCGTTCTGAAGAAGCACGATCGACCGGCCGGCCGCCTCACGGGCGAGGGCGTGGTGGGTGTCGACATCGAGGGGACCGGCGACGCGGCCCGCCCGCTCCGTCGACTTCCGGATCAGTTCGAGCACCCGCCCGGCAGCGACGTCGAGGACGGTCTCGTCCAGCGAGCCGTTCTGCACGGCGGCGACGATCTGCGCGTCGGTGACGCCGCCCGACGCCGGCATCTCCAGGTCCATCCCCGCTGCGAGGCCGGGCACGCGGTCGTTGACGGCACCCCAGTCAGACACCACGACTCCTTCGAAGCCCCACTCGTCACGGAGCACCTGCGAGAGCAGCCACGGGTCCTCGGACGCGTAGACGCCGTTGATGCGGTTGTACGAGCACATGACCGTCCACGGCTGCGCATCCTCGACGACGCGTTGGAACCCGCGCAGGTAGATCTCGCGCAGGGGGCGCGGGTCGATGTCGGAGGAGGACCGCATCCGGTCGTCCTCCTGATTGTTGGCGGCGAAATGCTTGAGCGAGGTGCCCACGCCCTGCGATTGGATGCCGTTGACGATCGCGGCGCCGATCACACCCGAGACAATCGGGTCCTCCGAGACGTACTCGAAGTTCCGGCCGCACAGTGGCGAGCGCTTGATGTTGATGCCGGGACCCAGCAGCACGGCGACGTCCTCGATCGACGTCTCCGCTCCCAGCGCCTGCCCCACTCGACGGACCAGATCGACATCCCACGATGACCCCAGGCCCACAGCCGGGGGGAAGCAGGTGGCGGGCACGCTGTCGCCGAGGCCGAGATGATCGCCGCCCTCACGCTGCTTGCGCAGCCCGTGCGGCCCGTCGGTCACCATGATCGCGGGCACGCCGGCGCGCTCGATGGGCTTGGTGTGCCAGAAGCTCGCGCCGCTGGTCAGTGATGCCTTCTCTTCGAGGGTGAGGGCGGAGATGTCGGGGATGGTCATGCGCGGTCCTCAGGTTCGGTGGCGTCGCTCAACGGTGGGTGACACTAAAACCATATGTCACTAGGTTTTGAAAAATCAAGCACTGTTCGGTTTACTTCTCCTATGGGTGAGAGCCGGTCGGAGCGCAGAGGCTCCTATGCGAAGGGCGTCGCCAAGCGCGAAGAGATCCTGGAGCGCGCCCTGGAGGTGGTCGCCCGCGAAGGCATCCGGGGCGCATCGGTGAGGGAGCTGGCCGACGCGGTCGGGCTCAGCCAGGCCGGGCTGCTGCACTACTTCGACAGCAAGGAGGAGCTGTTCACCGAGATCCTCCGCAAACGCGACGAAGTCGACTACGCCGATTCCGGCCTCGCCGATGACCTCGAGCGCCTCCGCACCGCCCCCGAGGATGTCACCGTCGACCAGTTGCGCCGGGGCTTGGTCGGGGTGGTCCGTCACAACGCCCAAGTGCCGGGGCTCGTCCAGCTGTTCGCGCGGCTGTCCGTCGACGCCGCCGACCCGTCGCACCCCGCCCACCGGTTCTTCGTCGAGCGCGGCACGACCCTGCGCGCCGTGGTCGCCCAGACCATCGCCCGCCACCAGGCCGACGGAGACATCACCGATCGCGTCGACCCCGACACACTCGCGCGGCTGCTCCAGGCCGTCGTCGACGGCCTGCAGGTGCAGTGGATGCTGGAGCCCGACGTCGATATGGCCGCGACGACGGCCGCCCTGTTCGACCTGTTCGCCGGCTCCGGCTCGGGAACGGAACCCGTCCGGTGACGCCTGCGGAGGCGCCCGTCGTGCAGACGGCTGCGGGCGCGGTGCGCGGCCGGTGGCGTCGGGATGCCGACGCGCGCGGCCGGGAAGTGGTCTCGGCCGCTTTCCTCGGCATCCCCTACGCACAGGCGCCGGTCGGCGACCTGCGGTTCGCCACCCCCGTGCCACCCGAGCCGTGGCCGGGGGTCCGGGACGCCCTCACTCACGGCCCGACCCCCTGCCGCATCGACCCGGGCGACACCCTCATCCCCGAGCCGGTCGTGCCCGGCGACGCGACGCTGAACGTCGATGTCTTCACGCCGTCACCCGGCGACACTGACGCCGGGCTGCCAGTGCTGGTGTACATCCACGGCGGCGGGTACGTGTCGGGGTCGCCGGCCAGCCCCTGGTACGACGGGCGGGCGTTCGCGCGGGACGGAGTGGTGACGGTCACGGTGTCGTACCGGCTCGGCTTCGACGGGTTCGGCCACATCGAGGACGCCGTCTCCAACCGCGGCGTGCGCGACTGGCTCGCCGCCCTCGCGTGGGTGCAGGAGAACATCGCCGCGTTCGGCGGCGATCCTGCGCGGGTGACGATCGCCGGGCAGTCCGCCGGCGGCGGTGCCGTGCTGACACTGCTGGGGATGCCTGCAGCTCAGCACCTGTTCCATTCGGCGTGGGCGATGTCGGCGGCCATCGCCGACGTGTCGCCCGAGCGAGCCCGCGTCTTCACGAACCGGCTCGCCGAGCTGGCCGGCGTACCGGCGACCCGCGACGGCTTCGCCTCGGTGCCCGAGGCCGAGCTGGTCGCGCGCCAAGAGGCAGCCGGGACTCCGCAATCCCGCGACCGGCTCGCGCCCTTCCGCGCGATCCTCGCCGACGGACTGGCGTGGGGGCCCATGATCGACGGCGACCTGCTGACCCGGCCCACGCTCGACTCACTCACCGCGGGTGTCGGGGCTGACAAGCCGCTGGTCCTGGGCACGACCGACGATGAGTTCACGATGGCCACCGACAGCGTGCGCGGCAGGGTGCGACTGCTCCCGGCCGGTCTCGCCCTCGCGATCCTCCGCGTGGCGGCACCGATTCGGCGCCGGTATCTCGCCGACAATCGTGCGCAGCGCCGACTGGGCACCGCGGCCCTCCTCGGACGCTATGTGACCGACACCGTGTTCCGCCGCCTCGTGGTGCGGGTCGCCGACGCCCGCGCCGCATGGGCCGACACCGCGGGCAGGACTGCCGCCGCGACGGCAAGGCCGGGGCCCGCACCGACCTGGGTGTACCGGTTCACCTGGCCGTCGCCGACGCGCCGCTGGGCGCTGCACTGCCTCGATGTGCCGTTCTGGTTCGACTGTCTCGGCGCCGACCGGGTCGCAGTATTGGCCGGCGACGCACCGCCGCAGGCGCTGGCCGATGCCGTGCACGGCGCTGCGGTGGCGCTGGTGCGCGGCGACGACCCGGGCTGGCCCGCCTGGTCACACCAGTCCGGGACGACCCGGATGTTCGGGGCCCCGGCATCCACCCCCGACGTGATCGCCGACGGCTACGCGAGCGTGCGGGCGCTGGTCTGACTCAGTCCGCGAGGTGCGCGTGCGCCATCCGCCGGCGCATGACCGCGATCGCCTCGGGGTTGTCGTCGACGAGCACCGCGTCGCGGCCCAGCGCCGACGCCACCGCGCCGGTGGTACCACTGCCGGCGAACAGGTCGAGCACGCGGTCGCCCGGGCGGGTGGAGGCCTGGACGATGCGCCGCAGGATGCCCTCGGGCTTCTGCGTCGGGTAGCCGGTCTTCTCGCGCCCGCCGGTGGGGACGATCGTGTGCCACCACACGTCGGTGGGCAGCTTGCCTCGGGCTGCCTTCTCAGGGGTCACCAGGCCCGGCGCCATGTACGGCTCGCGGTCGACGGCGGCGGAGTCGAACCAGTAGCCCTTCGGGTCCTTCACATAGACGAGGATCGTGTCGTGCTTGGTGGGCCACCGGCTGCGTGACTTGGCGCCGTAGTCGTACGCCCAGATGAGCTCGTTGAGAAAGCACTCGCGGCCGAAGAGGGCGTCGAGCAGCACCTTCGCGTAGTGCGCCTCGCGGTAGTCGAGGTGCAGGTACAGCGTGCCGTCGGGGGCCAGCAGCCGCCAGGCCTCGGCCAGACGCGGCTCGAGGAAGTCCCAGTAGTCGTCGAACCGGTCGTCGTAGACGCGCAGGTCGCCGCGCAGCCGCGCGTAGTTCGTGCCGCGGAAGCCGCGTTTGACCGGCGATGCCGGCGGTGCTGCGCCCGCGGCATCCACCCCGCCGTCGGTGGGGGCGACGGCGCGCTCGACGGCCCGGGTCTGCGTGCGACCGGTGTTGAACGGCGGGTCGAGGTAGATCAGCGTGAACGAGCCCGATTCGAGCGTGGCGGCGACGGCGAGGTTGTCGCCGTGGTGGATTTCCACGCGGCCCGAGACGACCGGCGGCAGGGCCTCCGGTGAAGGCGTGGTGGGCCCCAGCCGGGGCGTGTCGGCGCCGGTGAACGCGTGCGCGATGTCGGTCACGGCACTCGATGCAGCCACGCGTCGGTTGCGAACTTCGATTCCACGAGAGCCTCGGCCTCGGCATACTCGTCGTCGGAGATCGTGCCGGGCACGGCGCCATACAGCGTCGCGAAGGTGTCGATGAACCGCTCGATGACGGCATCGCGCGACAGCCCGGTCTGGCTACGCAGCGGGTCGACGCGCTTGGCCGCCGAGGTGGTGCCCTTGTCGCTGAGCTTCTCGCGGCCGATGCGCAGCACCTCGGTCATCACCTCGCCGTCCATGTCGTACGCGAGGGTCGCGTGGTGGAGCACACCCCCGTTGGCGAGCCGCTTCTGCGCGGCGCCGCCGATCTTGCCGTGCGGCGAGGCGATGTCGTTGAGGGGCTGATAGGTCGCCTCGATGCCCAGCGATCGCAGCGCCTGCAGCACCCAGTCATCGAGGAAGGCATACGAGTCGGCGAAGGTGAGGCCGGCGACCAGGGATGCCGGGACGTACAGCGAGTAGGTGACGATGGCATCCGCGGCCATCAGCATGGCCCCGCCGCCCGAGATGCGCCGGACCACGTCGAAGCCGTGCCGGGCGGCGCCTTCGGGGTCGACCTCGTTGCGGTACGACTGGAACGACCCGATCACCACCGCCGATTCGTTCCATTCCCAGATGCGCAGGGTCGGGCGACGCCGGCCGTCGCCCACGCGCCCGGTGAGCACCTCATCGAGGGCCAGATTCATGCGCGGCGAAACCGCCTCCTCGTGGACGACCTCCCACTCGAAGTCTCCCCAACCGGGGGCGGTGACCAGCGCCCGGCGCACCGCCGTGCCGACGGATTCGGGGGTGAATCCGAGCATCTGCGCACCCGGCGGGAGCGCGCCGCGCACGGCGGCGGCGATCGTGGCGACGTCGGCTTCGGCCGGCAGGCCGTTGATCGCACGGTCGATGTCGGCCAGCGCGTCGTCGGGTTCGAGGAAGAAGTCACCCGCGAGCCGGAACTCGGCGATGCGACCGCCGCTCACCTCGAGGTCGACGACGACCAGCTTGCCACCCGGAACCTTGTACTCGCCGTGCATGGCTCCAGCCTACGGCGCGCCCGCGGGAGGCTACGCCGTCGTGCAGGCGCGACCGTTCAGGTGGAACAGCCACGGCTGGTCGGCCGCGCCCATGCCGATGAACCCGAGGGTCGTGCGAGCACCCGGGGCGAGGTGACTGTTCCAGCGCAGGTTGTCGACGGTGACGTGGGCGTCGTCGACCTGCGCGTCGCCGCTCCACAGGTTCGCGATGCGCTGGTCGCCGGCGAACGTCCACTCCAGCGACCAGCCGTCGATGGGCTCGTCACCGGTGTTGCGCACCCAGATCTGGGTGTTGAAGCCGCTCGGCCAGCTGCCGTGCACGGTCCACGACACCTCGCAGGTCAGCGGCTCGAGGGGCGGGTCGGCCCGTTCGATGAGCTCGCGGGCCTGCGCGGCGAACCACTGGCCGGCCGCGGGCGCCTCGACGCCGCGTTCGGGGTCTTCGGGACCGGCGGTGCCGCGGAAGCACTTGCCGTCCGACTCGCCGGGCACCTTGATCCACAGGTACGCGTCGACGAGGTCGGCACCGGTGTCGGTGGTCGGCAGCTGCCCGACGCCGCGTTCGGGCGGATTGCACCAGTCCTCCGCGTCGCTGTACACACCCTCGGGCGCCTGCCACGGCCCCTGCCCGTTGCGACTGGTGTCGATGACGAAGCCGGTGCTGGGCTCCACGTCGCCGAGGATCGACGCGTACCGCGAGTCGACACCGGACGTGTTCAGCGCCGGGTCGGCTGCATCTGCGCTCCACCGGCCGAAGTTCGACATCGCGGTGCCCTGCCAGTCGGTGGCGGGGCCGCCGTTCCAGTACTGGTTGCCGCAGCTGCCGAAGTCACCCGTGGCGACCTCGGTCACGTAAGCCAGGCACGACGAGATCCACCGGCCGAACGCGGTGAGGTTCTCGGTGAAGTTGTAGTTCGAGGCGTTGAGGAAGAACCCGGCGGCCCGGTCGACGCCCGCCGCCTGCAGGCGGTAGGCGGCCTCACCCACGTTGAGCCAGCCCGAATGGGTGGCGTCGAGGTACACCTCGGCACCGGCGAGCGCGTCGACCGCATAGTTGAGCTGCGCGAACCGGTCGTCGGCGGCGGTGTCGGCGTCGAGCTCTGCGGGCTGGCACCAGTCGGCGACGCCGTCGAGCGGGCTGGTGTAGTGCGGGATGATGCCGAGCCCGTCGGGTTCGAGGATGACGGTGGCGGGCCGGTCGCCGATGCCCTCGGCGATGCCGTCGATCCACGCCTTGTATTCGGCGGTGTCGCGCGCGCCGCCGGCGGAGTACTGCGCACAGTCGCGGAACGGCAGGTTGTACGCCACCACCACCGGCATCTGGCCGCGCGCGTCAGCCGCGCCCACGTAGGCATCGACGTCGGCGCGCACCTGGTCGGGTGTGCCACCGGTGAACCATTCCGCCGAGGGGAACGAGGCCAGTAGCTGCGCGTCATCGCGGGCCTGACCGCTCAGATCCTGCGCGGCCTCGGCAGTCGTGCTCCACGGGTTCAGGTAGAGCTCCGAGCCGGCCAGCCCATCGTCGTCGGGGACTGCGACCGCCCCGGCTGCCGGCGCGAGCGCGACGGCCAGCGCTGCCGCGCCCAGCACGGCGATCAGGCGTGAGCGGCGCGAAGCGGGAGAGGTCATGCGGGGCTCCAGATGTCGTCGTCGAACGCGGCGACGTCATCGTGCGCCGCGCGCAGTGTCGAGCGATCCGTTCGGGCATCCAGCTTGGGAGCGCTCCCAGCGACTGCGTACTGGCCAGAATGACGCACACGGCGGTCGCCGTCAACCCCCACCCGCACGCGACCGCCGCCGCGGCGGCCTCAGTCGCGCGCTGCGAAGCGGGCGTCGAGCCAGGCCAGCAGGTCGGCACGCACGTCGGCCTGCCGCACCTCGTTGAAGATCTCGTGCCGCGCGTCCGGGTAGACGAGGGTCGTGACATCGGTCAGCCCCGAGCGGGTGCGGTACGCCTCGGCCAGGCGGTGCACGCTGCGCGGGCCGCCGACGGTGTCGTCGCGGCCGACCATGAGCAGCACCGGCACATCGCGGCCCAGGTCGCGGCGCGGCAGCCCGTAGAGCCGAGCCGCGTCAGCGAGACCGAAGAGCTTCAGCAGCGGTGTCGTGGTCGTCAGCGGATCGTCGAGGAACGCCCGCCCCACCGCCGCGTCACTCGACAGCCACGCGGTGCCCGTGGGGTCGGTGGCCTTCCACGGCGCGTTGAGATCGCCGGCGTTGAGAGCGCCCGGCCATCGCAGCGCCGAGCCGCTGAGCACGAGCGCGTCATACGCATCGGGGTGGTCGTTGACGAGCATCTGCGCGAGGAAGGACCCCCACGAGTGCCCCAGCAGCACGAGCGGCAGGTCGGGGTTCTCGGCACGGATGAGCTCGGTGAGCTGCCACACGGCGTCGCGCGCGGCGCGCAGACCGCCGGGGCCGAGCCGCCCCAGCCGTGTGGCGTCACCACCGTGCTGCGCCATGCCGGTGCGCCCGTGGCCGCGGTGGTCGTCGGCGTAGACGGTGAAGCCGGCCGCCGTCAGCGCCCCGATGAGCGCGGCGTAGCGTCCGGCATGCTCGCCGACGCCGTGCAGGAGTTGGACGACGCCCCGCGGGGTGGTCCGCGCCACGTGGACGTCGTAGACGATCGCGATGCCGTGCGCATCGGTGAACTCGGGCATGCGCCTGAGTCTAAAGGGCAGTGCGGCCGCCGTCGCCCCGGTGCCGTGTCGTAGCGGATCGGCATCTCGTAGGGCACACTTCTGAGTTGTGGTGGCAGGCATCGATGACGTGGCGCGGCGGGCCGGGGTGTCCACCGCGACCGTGTCCCGCGCGTTGCGCGGCCTGCCCGAAGTGCGCGAATCGACCCGCGCCCGGGTTCTGCAGGCGGCAGCCGACCTGCACTACACGCCCAGTTCGTCGGCAGCGTCCCTCGCGAGCGGGCGCTCGCGCACGATCGGGCTGCTCACGGCGTCGTTCGTGCGCTGGTTCAACCGCAATGTGGTCGCCGGAGCCGAACGTCACCTTCGCTCGGAGGGATACGACGTGCTGCTGCACGCGTTCGACCACGAACCGGATGGCTCGCGCACCCCCATCGACATGTCTCGCCTGCAGCGCCGAGTCGACGGCGTGCTCGTGCTCGGCATCCCACTGACCCCTCTCGAACTCGAGGCTCTGGACCGGCTGGAGGTTCCCGTCGTCTTCGTGGGCACCGCGCCGCCCGGTCGCGTGCGCGTCAGCATGGACGATGCCGCGGGAGCCCGCATGGCAATCGAGCACCTCGTCAGCCTCGGGCATCGTCGGATCGGACAGGTCACCACGATGCTCCCGCACGATTCGGCATGGCAGTCACCGCCCGAGCGTGAGACGGCGGCACAGGAGGCACTGGCTCGCGCAGGCCTGGACACCGACCCGGCGCTGCGCGCGTTCGGCGACTACACGCAGGACAGCGGGCGGCGTGCGGCGGCGGAGCTGCTCGACCGCGTTCCCGACCTCACGGCGATCTTCGCCCACTCCGATGAGATGGCCTTCGGTGTGCTCGAGGAGCTGCGCGCCCGTGGCATCGGCGTGCCCGATCAGATCTCGGTCATGGGCATCGACGGGCACGAACTCGACGATCTCATCGGTCTGTCCACGATCCAGCAAGACGCCACGACGCAGGGTGAGACCGGCGCAATGCTGCTGCTGAATCTCATCCACGGTGAGGCCGTGGACCCGGAGGCACGGTTCGCGATCCGGTGCGTCAAGCGCCACTCCACCGGACCGGTGATGCAGTCGACCATCATGTCGCACGCGCCGTAAGCGCTTGCATTTCGAGCGGCACAGGAGTTTGATGACCACCAGCGATCGCGGACTCATCGCGATCCTCAACCCCACGTCAGAGAGGACGTAACACATGACGGGTATCAAGAACCGCCGTACCGCCGTCACCATCGTCGGCGGACTGACCGCGGCGCTGGCGCTGGCCGGCTGTGCCGGCGACGATCTGGGTGGAGACAGCGGGCCCACCGGAGGGGACACAGGCGGAGACTGCTCTGCGTACGAACAGTACGGCTCGTTCGACGGGACCACGGTCAAGATCTCCTCGACCATCTCCGACGTCGAGGGCGACCTGCTGGAGCAGTCCTGGTCGGAGTTCGCGGACTGCGTGGGCATCACGATCGAGCACAACGGCACGAACGAGTTCGAGTCGCAGATCTTCGTCCAGGTCGAAGGCGGGAACGCCCCCGACCTGGCGATCTTCCCGCAGCCGGGTCTGCTGCAGCGCATGGTGGAGGGCGACCACCTCGCCGAGGTCACCGGCGCCGCGCAAGAGGCGGCCGGTGCGAACTACTCCGAGGACTGGCTGGCGTACGGTGCCGTGGACGGCACGCAGTACGGCATCCCGATCCAGGCGTCGGCGAAGTCGTTCGTCTGGTACTCCCCGAGCGTGTTCGAGGAGAACGGGTATGAGATCCCCACCACGTGGGATGAGCTGATGACCCTGACCGACGAGATCGTGGCCGAGCACGGTTCCGAGAGCGTCAAGCCCTGGTGCGCCGGGATCGAATCCGGCGGTGCCACAGGGTGGCCCGCCACCGATTTCCTGGAGGACATGGTCCTGCGCGAGGCCGGCCCCGAGGTCTACGACCAGTGGGTGGCCCACGAGATCCCCTTCAACGACCCGCAGATCGTCGCCTCGCTCAACCTGGCCGGCAGCATCCTGCAGAACGAGGACTACGTCAACGGCGGCATCGGCGATTCCCGATCGATCGCGGCCACGGCCTGGGCCGACCCCGGCCTGCAGGTGCTGAACGGCAATTGCTTCCTGTTCCGTGCCGCGAGCTTCCTCGAAGCTCAGCTGCCCGAGGGGACGAACGTCGGCCCGGACGGCGACATCTTCGCCTTCTATCTGCCGGCGAAGACCACTGATGAGTCCCCGCTGCTTATCGCAGGCGACTACGCGGCTGCCTTCAACGACGACGAGGCCACCCAGGCCACGCTCGCCTACCTCGCGTCGCCGGAGTGGGCGAACTCGCGCATGTCTCTGGGCGGCATGGTCAGCCCGAACTCGGGCGCGCTCCCTGAGCACGCGTCCAGCGATGTGCTGCGACTGACGATCGACCTCATTCAGGACGAGAGCGCGGTCGTGCGCTTCGATGCGTCCGACCTCATGCCCTCGGAGGTCGGTGCCGGCAGCTTCTGGACCGCATTGACCAACTGGATCGACGGTCAGGTGAGTGCGGAAGAAGCGCTCACGCAAGTCGAGAACAGCTGGCCGTAACCACCGATGCGCAGGCCGGGGCGGCACATGACGCCTCGGCCTGCACATCCCTGCCGAAAGTGCCACCGTGGGTTTCTTCCTCTATTCCAAAAACGGCCAGCTGATCCTCGCCGTCGTGGCGTTCCTCGTCGTTCTGGGCATTCTGCTGCTGATCGCCCGCGCCGTGGATCGCTTCCGCAGCCGCCGGCAGGCCGTGACCATGGCCGCCATCTTCGCCGGGCCGGCATTGCTGCTGCTCGCGGTGGGTCTTGTCTATCCGGCCGTGCGCACAATATGGATGTCGCTCATGGACCGACGCAGTGAGGACTTCGTCGGTCTCGAGAACTACGCCTTCCTCTTCGGCGGTGGCGCGACGGCGTTCATCAACACCCTGCTGTGGGTCGTGGTGGTGCCGCTGGGTTCCACTGCGATCGGCCTGGTGTACGCCGTCCTGATCGACAAGTCACGCCTGGAGAAGGTCGCGAAGTCACTGCTGTTCTTGCCGATGGCCATCTCGTTCGTCGGCGCCGGCATCATCTGGAAGTTCATGTACGAGTACCGCGGTGCCGGGCAGGAGCAGATCGGATTGCTCAACGCCGTCCTGGTCGGGCTCGGCTTCGAGCCGGTGCGATTTCTGCAGGACTCTCCGTGGAACACGATCTTCCTCATTGCCGTGATGGTCTGGATCCAGGCAGGTTTCGCGATGGTGGTGCTCTCGGCGGCCATCAAGGCTGTGCCCTCCGACATCATCGAGGCCGCGATGCTCGACGGTGCCAGCAGCCGCAAAGTGTTCTTCCACGTGACGATCCCGTCGATCCGGCCATCGCTCGTGGTGGTGCTCACCACCATTTCCATCGCGACGCTGAAGGTCTTCGACATCACACAGACCATGACCGGAGCGGAATTCGGCACGCAGGTGCTCGCGAACGAGATGTATGACTGGTCGTTCACCTTCGGTGACAACGGCATCGGATCGGCGATGGCCGTCGTGATCTTCCTGCTGGTGATCCCCCTCGTGGTGTACAACGTGCGCCAGATGAACAAGAACAAGGCGGTGCGCGGATGAGCGCCCAGACTCTGACCGAGCTCACCCCCGCGACGCCGCGCCGAAGCGCGACGCCGCGCCGAAGTGCTGCCAGCAGCTTCAAGAAGCTGGTCGGCAACCGCATCGGATCGGCCATCGCCCTGGTGATCGCCGTGCTGTGGACGATCCCCACCTTCGGCCTGTTCGTGTCTTCGTTCCGGCCGGAGGCGGAGATCAAGAGCACGGGCTGGTGGAACCTCTTCACCGATCCGCAGTTCACTCTGGACAACTACGCACAGGTGCTTGCGGGCTCCACGTCATCCAACCTGGCCGTGTACTTCCAGAACTCGATCGTGATCACCGTGCCCGCCACGATCGCACCGCTGGTGCTGGCCATCATGGCGTCGTATGCCTTCTCGGTGCTGAAGTGGAAGGGCCGCGACACGGTGTTCGTCGCCGTTTTCGCCCTGCAGGTCGTGCCCGTCCAGATGGCGCTGATCCCCCTGCTGCGCATCTTCTCGGGCACCCCGCTCGCCGACACCTTCCCGTTCCTGTCGTTGTGGGTGGCCCACACCATCTTCGGACTGCCGTTGGCGATCTTCCTGCTGCACAACTTCATGTCCGAAGTTCCACACGATCTCATCGAGGCCGCCCGTATCGACGGCGCCGGGCACGTGACAGTGTTCATGCGGATCATGCTCCCGTTGATGCTGCCGGCGATCGCCAGCTATGCGATCTTCCAGTTCCTCTGGGTCTGGAACGACCTGCTGGTGGGCCTGACCTTCTCCGGAGGCTCGCGCACCGTGCAGCCGTTGACGGCCGCGCTGGCCGCGATGACCGGCGACCGGGGCCAGGACTGGCACCTGCTCACTGCCGGCGCCTTCGTCTCCATCCTGCTGCCCTTGGTCGTGTTCTTCGCTCTGCAGCGATACTTCGTGCGTGGCCTGCTGGCCGGCTCGGTGAAGGGCTGATTCGGTCGTCGACCGGGCACGCAGCGGGCGGGTGGGGAC
>JAEXHA010000145.1 GCA_023450335.1 Actinomycetes bacterium
GGGCAACCGCGGCAGCAGGGGCAACCGCGGCGGCCGGGGCTCCGGGGCTCGCGGGGACACCGGCATCCGTCGCCGCGAGCACGCGGGCGACCATGAGTTCGAGCTGCAGCCGGGGGCTGGTCGCGCCGGTCATCTCATCGAGCGTCGCGACCACGAGATCGGCGATGCGCGAGAGCCGGTCGGTCCCGAACACGGCCGCCTGCGCGCCCATGCGCTCGAGCTCGTCGGCCGGCATGCCGCGCAGCACGGCGGCGGCGCCGTCGCCGGTCGCGGCCACGATGATCAGGTCGCGCAGCCGCTCGAGCAGATCGTCGACGAAGCGCCGCGGGTCTTGGCCCGTCTGCACCACACGGTCGACGGCGGCGAAAGCAGCAGCGGCGTCGTGCGCCCCGAAGGCGTCGACCACATCGTCGAGCAGTTCGGCGTGCGTGTACCCGAGCAGTGCGACGGCACGCTCGTAGCGGACGACGGCCTGGGTGTCATCGGTCGAGGGATCGGAGCCGGCGATGAGCTGGTCGAGCAGCGACAGGGTGTCGCGCGGCGACCCCCCGCCCGCGCGCACGACCAGCGGCAGCACGCCCGGCTCGACCTGGACACCCTCGGCGGTGCACAGCTGCTCGACGTACTCCAGCATGGGGCCGGGGGCGACGAGCCGGAACGGATAGTGGTGCGTCCGCGACCGGATCGTGCCGATGACCTTGTCGGGCTCGGTCGTAGCGAAGATGAACTTGACGTGCGCGGGAGGCTCTTCGACGAGCTTCAGCAGCGCGTTGAAGCCCTGCGCGGTGACCATGTGGGCCTCGTCGAGGATGAAGATCTTGAACCGGTCGCGCGCCGGCGCGAACACCGCGCGCTCGCGCAGGTCACGCGCATCGTCGACACCGTTGTGGCTGGCGGCGTCGATCTCGACCACGTCGAGCGACCCACCGCCGCTGCGGCTGAGCTCGACGCAGCTGTCGCACGTGCCGCACGGGGTGTCGGTGGGCCCGGCCGCGCAGTTGAGGCACCGAGCCAGGATGCGCGCCGACGTCGTCTTGCCGCAGCCGCGCGGGCCCGAGAAGAGGTACGCGTGGCCGACACGGTCGTTGCGCAGAGCTGTCATGAGCGGCTCGGTGACCTGCGACTGCCCGATCATCTCGCCGAAGGACTCCGGGCGGTAACGGCGGTACAGAGCTGTGGTCACCCTGACAGACTACGGCCTGCCGCCGACACCGCTCCCGGTGCGCACCGGCGCCGGCCGGCGCGGCTCACGAGTCGACGCCGAGATTGCCCTCTTCGACCGGCACGGCGTCGATCACCGGGATCATTCCGGTGATGACGGGGATACCGGTGGTCGCGGTCGAGACCGGCACCGAGGCCGACAGCCGCGTGCCGTCCTCGCGCAGCGCCTCACCGATGTCGCTGAGGGTCGGGCGGCCGGTCAGGGCCGGCCCCTGTCCATCCAGCGGCACGGTCACGGTCTCACCCGCGTCGACCGAGTACGCCTGACCCCGCACCTCGAATCCGACCGGTTCGTCCACCGCATCGACGCCGGGTGCCGCCTCGCCCGAGACCGTCAGCTCGTCGGCAGAGACGGTGATCGTCAGCTGCATCTGGCCCCACCGCAGCTTGTACGACAGCGACGGCCACGCCGCGGGAAGCCGCGGGTCGAAACTCAGCTCACCGCCGTGGTCGCGCATGCCGCCGAAGCCGCTGACCAGCGCGGTCCACACTCCACCGGCCGACGCCACGTGGGCGCCGTCGGCGGCGTTGCGGTGGATGTCCTCCAGATCGACGAACACGGACTCGCGGAAGTACTCCAGCGCCAGATCCTGGTATCCGACCTCGGCCGCCAGGATCGACTGCACGACCGCCGACAGCGACGAGTCCCCAGTGGTCAGCGGGTCGTAGTACTCGAAGTCGGCGCGCTTCTCCTCGTCGGTGAAATGGTTGCCCTGCAGGAACAGGGCCAGCACGACGTCGGCCTGCTTGAGCACCTGGTACCGGTAGATCACCAGCGGGTGGAAGTTCAACAGCAGCGGATGCTGCTCGGCCGGAGTGTTCTCGAGATCCCAGACCTCCTTCTCGAGGAACACCGCATCCTGCGGATGGATGCCCAGTCCCTCACTGAACGGGATGTGCATGGCCTCGGCCGCCGCTTCCCACGCCTCCGGCTCACTGGGATCGAGATCGAGCCGCGCGATCATGCGGCGGTACTCGTCCGGGGCGTACCCGGCCATCTCCCTCACGACGCGTGCGGCAGCCCGCAGGTTGTAGCGCGCCATCACGTTCGTGAACAGATTGTCGTTGACGACGGTCGTGTACTCGTCGGGGCCGGTCACGCCGTGGATGTGGAACACCTCGGTGCCGAAGTCCTCGTTGAACCGCCAGAACCCCAGCGTCGCCCACAGCCGCGCCGTCTCGACGAGGATGTCGACGCCCTCGGTGTTGAGGAAGTGCACGTCGGCGGTGGCACGCACGTACTTGCCGACCGCGAAGCTGACGTCGGCGTTGATGTGGTACTGCGCGGTGCCGGCGGCGTAGTACGCCGACGCCTCCTCACCGTTGATCGTGCGCCAGGGGAACAGTGCTCCCGCCTCGTTGAGCTGCGCCGCGCGGCGCCGGGCCGCCGGGAGCATGTGGTACCTCATGCGCAGGGCATTGCGGGCCCAGTGCGGCGTCGTGTACGTGAGGAACGGCAGGACGTACACCTCGGTGTCCCAGAAGTAGTGCCCGCTGTACCCCGAGCCGGTGAGCCCCTTGGCGGGCACCCCTCTGCCGTCGGCGCGCGCGGCGGCCTGCGCGAGTTGGAAGAGGCACCAGCGGATCGCCTGCTGCATGGCGTCGTCGCCGGCGACCTGCACGTCGGAACGGTCCCAGAAGTCGCGGCACCACGCCTCCTGCTCCTCGAACTGGAACGCCGCCCCCTCGAGCCGGGCCCGGTCGAGCGTGCGCCGCCCGCGGTCGACGAGCTCACGGGCCGGCGCGCCGCGCGAGCTGTGATAGCTGACGAACTTCGTCACCGTGACGGGAACACCGGCCTTGGCCTGCACGCGGAACACGTTCTTGGCGATGTCGGGTTCGATCAGGGTGCGCGCGGTGTACTCGTTCGCGGTGTCGATCTCGTGATCGGCGACGACGGCCACGGTCATGCCCGAGTGCGTCACACGGTACGACAGCACCGAGCGCAGCCCCTCCTGCCAGTACTCGACCGGCTGCAGCACGCGCTCTTCGATGGCCTCGGCCTTGCGCGGGTCGAACGCGGCCGCTGCGGTCGGCGCCGACGAGTGCGGCGCGGTGCCGCCGTAGACGTCCTCGCCGTCCTGCCGGTTGATGAGCTGACAGTTGATGACGACCGGCGCGTCGGCGTTGAGCACCGTGACGGTGACGCGCATGAGCGCCAGGTGCCGTTCCTCGAACGACACCATCCGCTCGAAGTCGAGCACGACATCCTTGCCGCTGGGGGTGGTCCAACGCATGTGACGGGTCAGTACACCCTTGCGCATGTCGAGCACGCGCTCGTACTCACGGAAGTCCGCGACGTCGAACGCGAGTGGTTCGTCGTCCACGTAGACCCGCATCACCTTCGCGTCGGGAGCGTTGATGATGGTCTGCCCCGTCTCGGCGAACCCGTACGCCTGCTCGGCGTGGCGGATGGGGAACGTCTCGTGCAGACCGTTGATGAACGTGCCGTGCTCGTGCGCGTGCCGCCCCTCGGGCGGGTTGCCGCGCATACCGAGATAGCCGTTGCCGACGGCGAACAGGGTCTCGGTCAATCCGACGTCGTCGATCGACATGCGCGTTTCGACCAGTCGCCAGGGGTCTACGGGAAAACGGTCGCGATCCACGATGGCTCCTCTGCGGTGCGGGGGCTCGGTCAGGGGACGAACGCCGACAGGTCGTCGACGACGAGGTGGGCTCCGGCGGCGGTCAGGATCTCGGCACCGGCGCCGCGATCGACACCGACGACAAGGCCGTATCCGGCGGCGGCGGCCGACTGCACGCCCGAGTGGGCATCCTCGACGGCGGCGCTGCGGGCCGGGTCCACGCCCAGCATCCGTGCCGCCTCGCGGAACACGTCGGGCGCGGGCTTGGAGGGCAGGTGGTCGCGCTCGGCGATCACGCCGTCCATGATCACGGGGAAGCGGTCACGGATGCCGGCGACCGTCAGCACCTCGACGGCGTTCTTCGAGCTCGACACGACGGCGATCGGCACGCCGGCCGCCTGCAGCAGATCGATCAGCGCGAGCGAGCCCGGGTAGGGCGCGATGCCGATCTCGTCGAGCACCTTCTCGAACGCCGCGTTCTTGCGGTTGCCGATGCCGCAGACGGTGTCGGCGGTGACCGGGTCCGACGGGTCGCCCCACGGCACCTCGACCGACCGCGAGCGCAACAGGCTCGCGACCCCGTCGTATCGCTTCTTGCCGTCGAGGTAGAGGAAGTAGTCACGCTCGGTGTACGGCGGTTCGATGTTCCAGGCCGTGAACAGCTCGGTGAACATCGCCTGCCAGGCGTACATGTGCACCTCGGCGGTCGGCGTCAGCACGCCGTCGAGGTCGAAGAGGACGCCGTCGTAGGTCGTCAGGTCGGGGAGCTGGTCGGCTGTCACCGTCTCAGCGTAACCGTCGAAGGTCACCGCCACGAGCGGTCACGAGAGGGGTGGATGCCGGGGCTCAGCCGGCCACCGACATGGTCTGTCGTGCGATCTCGAGCTCTTCGTCGGTAGGCACCACCAGCACCGTGACGGGCGAATCATCGGTGGAGATGACGCGAATGCCACGTCCCGACGCCGCGTTGCGCGCCGGATCGAGCACGACCCCGGCATAGCCGAGGGTCTCGACGGCGGCGGCGCGCACGGCCGCGGAGTTCTCCCCCACCCCTGCAGTGAACGAGATGACGTCAGCGCCGCCGAGCTGGGCGAGGTAGGAGCCCAGGTACGCGCGCAGCCGGTGGATGTACACGTCGAAGGCGAGGGTCGCGTCGGCATCGCCGTCGGCGCGGCGCTGCTCGATGTCGCGCATGTCCGAGACGCCGGCCAGGCCCTTCAGCCCGCTGCGGGTGTTCAGGAACGCGTCGAGCTGCTCGGGGGCGAGGTGCTCGCGCTGAGACAGGACGAGCAGCACCGACGGGTCGAGGTCGCCCGACCGGGTGCCCATGACCAGCCCCTCCAACGGCGTGAGCCCCATCGAGTGGTCGACCGACCGGCCGCCGGCGACGGCCGTCATCGATGCACCGTTGCCCAGGTGCAGCACGATCTGGCGCAGCTCACTGTTGTCGCGCCCCAGGAAGGCGGCGGCCGCCTCGCTCACGTACTTGTGGCTCGTGCCGTGGAAGCCGTACTTGCGGATGCGGTGCTTGCGCGCCGTGTGCCGGTCGATCGCGTAGGTGTATGCCTCAGGCGGCATGGTCTGATGGAAGGCCGTGTCGAACACCGCGACGTGCGGGACGTCGGGAAAGCCTGCGCGCGCAGCCCGGATGCCCTGCAGCGCGCCGGGATTGTGCAGCGGTGCGAGCACCGACAGCTCGTCGATGTTGATCTCGACCAGGTCGGTGATGAGCGTCGGCTCGAAGAAGCGGGCGCCGCCCTGCACGACGCGGTGCCCGACGGCGACCGGCGGGTGGTCGGCGAGCGAGGGGCCGTGCGCGGCGAACGCGTCGAGCATGACCTGGAATCCCACCGTGTGGTCGGGAATGGGCAGCTCCTGCCGGAACGTGGCATCCGTCGCCGTCACGGCGGGACCGGAGTCGCTGCCGAGCATGACCGTGTGCTTGGCCGCCCCCGTCTCCTGGCCGATGCGCTCGACGAGGCCGCCGGCCAGGGGGCGGGCCGCCTCGACG
The DNA here is from genome assembly GCA_023450335.1 of Actinomycetes bacterium. Taxonomy (GTDB): domain Bacteria; phylum Actinomycetota; class Actinomycetes; order Actinomycetales; family Microbacteriaceae; genus Microbacterium. The sequence goes on from JAEXHA010000145.1 coordinate 5,818, forward strand.
TCGATGAGCTGGTACTTGAACGACGACGATCCGCTGTTGATGACCAGGACCGTGCTCATGCGTCTCCCTGCGCCTGGATCGCGGTGATCGCGATCGTGTTGACGATGTCTTCGACCAGCGCACCGCGCGACAGGTCGTTGATCGGCTTGTTCAGGCCCTGCAGCACCGGCCCGATCGCGACCGCTCCGGCCGAACGCTGCACCGCCTTGTAGGTGTTGTTGCCGGTGTTCAGGTCGGGGAACACGAACACCGTGGCGCGGCCGGCGACCGCCGACTCGGGCAGCTTCGTGCGGGCGACGGCGGCGTCGGCGGCGGCGTCGTACTGGATGGGACCTTCGACCAGCAGCTCGGGCGCGCGTTCGCGCACCAGGGCGGTGGCTTCGCGCACCTTGTCGACATCGGCGCCGGAGCCGGACTCGCCCGTCGAATACGACAGCATCGCCACTCGCGGGTCGATCCCGAACTGGGCGGCCGTCGCCGCCGACGACACGGCGATGTCGGCCAGCTGGGTGCTGGTGGGATCGGGGATGACGGCGCAGTCTCCGTAGACCAGAACGCGATCGGCCAGCGCCATGAGGAACACCGAGGACACGACCGAGGTGCCGGGCTTGGTCTTGATGATCTCGAACGCGGGGCGGATGGTGTGGGCGGTGGTGTGCACCGCCCCCGAGACCATGCCGTCGGCGAGCCCCAGATACACCATCATGGTGCCGAAGTACGACACGTCGGTGACGGTGTCGGCGGCCCGCTCATACGTCACGCCCTTGTGAGCGCGCAGGTGCGCGTACGTCTCGGCGAAGCGGCGCACAAGAGTCCCGTCGAACGGCGAGAGCACCTCGGCGCCGGTCAGATCGATGCCCAGCTCGACCGCCCGCGCGTGCACGTCGGCCGGCTCGCCCAGGATCACCAGGTCGGCGATGCCGCGGGTGAGCACCGTGGCCGCTGCGCGCAGGACCCGGTCGTCGTCGCCCTCGGGCAGGACGATGCGCTTGCGGGTCGAGCGGGCGCGCTCGACGAGCTGGTATTCGAACATGAGCGGCGTGACGACCGTGGACGTGGCCACCCCGAGGGTGCGGCGCAGCTCGTCGGTGTCGACGTGGGTCTCGAACAGCGACAGAGCGGTGTCGTAGCGGCGCTGCGAGTCGGCGGCGAGGCGCCCACGGGTGCGCATGACGCGCAGCGCGGTCTCGTAGGTGCCGTGCGCGGTCGTGATGATGGGCACGGTCGAGCCGAGCCCTTCGATGAGCCGCTCGACGTCGGGCGGAAGGTCGAACGGGCCATTGAGCACGATGCCCGAGATCGACGGGAACGTGCCCGACGCGTTGGCCAGCAGTGTTGCGAGCAGTACGTCGGTGCGGTCGGCCGCGATGACGACGACCGCCCCCTCGATGAGGCGGGGCAGCACGTTGTTCATCGACATGCCCGCGATGACGACGGCCAGCGCCTCACGGGTCAGCAGCGCCGGATCGCCTTTGAGCAGGTTCCCCTCGACCGAGCGCATGATGCCTCGCACCGACGGAGCGACCAGGTACCGGTCTTCGGGGATCGCCCACACCGGCACGGTGGCGTCGATCGTGGCCGGCTGCGCATCGCGCACGGCCCGGTGGATGGCGGCGACGGTCTCTTCGAGGTAGTCGGGGTCGGCACGGTTGGCCACGACGGCCAGCAGATGGGCACGGCCGTGGGCGAGCTCGGTCAGCGCCAGGTCGGCGATCTGCCCGACCTGTGCGGGCGTGCGGGCGATCGTGGTGCCCAGCTGCTCGGGCTGGTCCTGTGCGGCGCGACCGCCGACGACCAGCAGCACGGGGGCACCCAGATTCGCGGCGATCCGCGCGTTGTAGCCGAACTCGGCCGGCGAGGCGACGTCGGTGTAGTCGCTGCCGACGATGACGACGGCGTCGCACTGCGCTTCGACGGCCTTGTAGCGCTCGACGATGCGGCTCAGCGCCGCGTCGGGGTCGGCGCGCACATCGTCATAGGTGACGCCGATGCACTCGTCGTAGCTGAGGTCGACGCCGTCGTGGTCGAGCAGCATCTCGAGGACGTAGTCGGCCTGGTCGGTCGACCGGGCGATGGCGCGGAACACCCCCACCCGCGGAGTCGCATGGCTCAGCGCGTCAAGGACGCCCAGTGCGATGGTGGACTTGCCCGAGTGCCCCTCGGCCGACGTGATGTAGATGCTCTGCGCCACCCGTCCAGCCTATGGCGGCACCTGGTCGGCGGCCAGGCCGCGGGCCGGGCATAACCGGGCAGAGCGCGCATCCGCGCGGGTGCGCACGCGGGCACCCGCCGGGCACAAAAAAGACTCTCCGCGAACCCGGCAGAGCCAAGTTACCCTTGCTACGTTTCCGTCCTGGGGGAGTTGGCCTGGATGCCGCCTCGCGGAGAGCGGTTCAAGTCTACCGGACGTTGAGGTGCCGGCATCCCCTCACCGGGTTAGCATCGATTCGTGGGGATGCGATGGCGCTCCCCTCGCCGACAACTCGACCAGGGGGCCCGATGCCGGACGACAGCACGCTGAAGATGCCGCCGGTGCCGCCGCTGCCGACCGAACCCGCCGTCGGAGCGGACCGGTTCGCGGCTGTGACCGGTCAGATCGTCGAGTCGGTCACCCGGGTCATCGACGGCAAGCCCGACGCGGTGCGATCGGCGCTGGTGTGCATGCTCGCCGAGGGGCATCTGCTGATCGAAGACGTCCCGGGCGTGGGCAAGACGATGCTGGCGCGGGCTCTGGCCGCGACCGTCGAGGCGACGGTGCGCCGCATTCAGTTCACGCCCGATCTGCTGCCGGGCGACGTGACCGGGGTGAGCGTGTTCAACCCCGTCGACCGCGAGTTCGAGTTCAAGCCGGGCGCCATCTTCGCGCACATCGTCATCGCCGACGAGATCAACCGGTCCTCCCCCAAGACCCAGTCGGCGCTGCTGGAGGCCATGGAAGAGGGGCAGGTCACCGTCGACGGCACCTCGCGCGCGCTGCCCGACCCGTTCCTGGTCGTCGCGACGCAGAATCCGCTCGAGATGGAGGGCACCTACGCACTGCCGGAGGCGCAGCGCGACCGGTTCATGATGCGCATCTCGATGGGGTACCCGGATGCCGCGAACGAAGCGCTCATGCTGCGTCAGCGCGACGTGGTCAATCCGCTCGACGCGGTGCGGCCGGTGGTGGGCGCGGCCGGCGTGCGCGATCTCATCCGCTGGGCGCGGACCGTGCACGTCTCCCCCGCCGTCGAGGACTACGCGGTCAGCCTCGCCCGTGCGACACGGCAGCACCCCGACCTGCGCCTGGGCGCGAGCCCCCGCGCGACGCTGCAGCTGGTGCGCGCCGCGAAGGTGTGGGCGGCGCTCGACGGCCGCGAGTTCGTCATTCCCGACGACGTGGCCACCCTCGTGCCACCGGTGTTCGCACACCGCCTGATCGCCGCGCGCGGCACGGGCCTTGCGCGCGGCCGCACCGCTGCCGAGGCGATCGGCACGATCCTCGAGTCGATCACCAGCTCGGTGCGGGTCCCCGTCGCCGCACGCTGAAGGATGACGCGATGAAGGTGTGGCCGCTGACGGTGAGGGGCACCGGCGCGGTGCTCCTGGGCATCGCGTTCTTCTTCCTCGCGCACGCGCTGCACCTGACCGAGCTGCTGTACGTGAGCATCCTGCTGTTCGTCGTGGTCGGCGCGAGCCTGGCGAGTCTGTACCTCGTACGTCGCACCGCGTCGATCGCGCGTGCCTTCCGTCCCGACGTGGCACCGGCCGGCGGCGACACGCATGTGCGGGTGCAGGTCGACATCCGCGCGCCTCTTCCCAGCGCCCAGGCGACGTGGAACGACCATCTGGCACCGGGGCTGGTTGGCGACGCGCGCGGCGAGTTCCCCGCCGTGGGGTCAGGATTGGGCACCGGGCCGCAACGCGTCGAGCTCGGCTACGTCGTGCACGCCGAGCGTCGCGGCATCCGCCCCATCGGCCCGCTGTCGGTGACGTCGACCGACCCGTTCGGCTTCGCCCGGCGCCGCCACATCATCGGCACACCGGTGCCGCTGACGGTGACGCCCGCGGTCATCGAGCTCGGGGCGCTCGACGATCTGCCCGGCAGCGTCGGCGGCAGCCTGCACTCGGAGACCAACGAGCTCGGGCAGGGCGCCGACAACCTCATTCCGCGCGCGTACGTGCCCGGCGACTCGATGCGCCGCATCCATTGGCGCGCCAGCGCGCACCGTGACGACCTGATGGTGCGGCAGGAAGAGCAGGAGTCGACCCCCGAGGCGACGGTGGTGTTCGACCGCACCGCCGACCGATACGGGCACGGGGCGCTGCTGACCCCCGGCGCCGACCCCGCGTTCGAGGCCGCGGTCTCGGCGTGCGCGTCGGCGGTGGCCCGGCTGACCGACGAGGGCTACGTCGTGACCGTCATGGACGTCGACGGCACGGCGCTGGTGGAGCGCATCGACAGCGAAGACCACAGCGCGGTCGAAGACATGACGATCGCGTTCGCGTCGATCACCGCGCGCCGCGAGGGCACGCTCGAGGACCTCAAGAACCTCCTCCTCGGCGCCATGACCGGGCCCCTCGTAGTGGTGACCGGTCGTTTCGAAGAAGTGGATGCCGAGATGCTGGCGCCGCTGGTCCACCACAGCACGCTGCCGGTGCTGCTGACGGTCGATCCGACCGATCGCGCCCTGGCCGATATCGCGACCGCCGGCTGGCGCGCCGCCCAGATCGACGTGGCCGGCGACCTCTCGGACGCGTGGATCGCGGCCATCGACCGGGAGTCCGACCATGTCATCGCGTGACCGGGTACGCGGGGATGCGGCATCGGCGTGGTCAGACGCTGCCGCAGGCAGAGGCATCGGCACTCCACGACGCGGGGGCTCGGCATCCACCCCCGCCGGCACCGGCGCGCCCCACGCGACGCGTCGGCACGGTGACCTGCGGCTGACGGTGGGCCTGTTCGTGGCGATCGTGGCGGCGCTCATGCCGCTGATGACCGTGATCGCACCCGGCGGCTGGATCGCCGGTGTCATCCTCTTCGCGGCCGTGCTGGTGGCCATCGGCTTCGTCGCGCGACGGCTGCGGATGCCGGGGATGGTCGTCACGCTCATCCTCATCGCGCTGTGGCTGGCGGTGGTGACGGTCGCGTTCCTGCGCGACACGGCGCTGTTCGGCATCATCCCGACGATCGACACGTTCAACGACGCGCCCGCCCTCGCCGGGGTCGCCGCGAACGAGATCCTCCTGGGCGTGGCGCCGCTGGAGGCGACGCACGCGGTCACCTTCATCCTCGTCGCCGCGCTCGGTGCGCTCACCATCGCGCTCGACCACGTCGTGCTGACCGCACGCATGCCGCTGCTGGCGACGGTGGCGTTGGTCGCTGTGTGGCTCATCCCATCGATTGCGGTGCCCAGCGGCGCGAGCGTCGCGGCCTTCGTGTTCCTCGCCGCCGCGGTGCTGTACCTGATCCGCGCCGAGACCCGCACCCGTGAGGCGCCCGCACCGGCCGGCGCCCGTGCGAGCGCGGGCGTGACGGCCATGGCCGCCGGCATCGGCGTCGTCGCGATCGTGGCCACCGTGCTGGCCACGCCGACCTTGCCGCCGTCGGCGGGGGCGGGCGGCGCGTTGGGCCTGGCATCCATCGACGCGTCGCTCGAGCTGGGCAAGGACCTGCGGCAGCCGACCGACACCGAGGTGCTGCGTGTGCACACCAATGCGCCGTCGGCGCCGTACCTGCGGGTGGCGACGCTCTCGGAGTTCGACGGCGAGGTGTGGCGGCCCGACCGGTACCGCTCGGTCGAGCTCGTCGACGAGTCGTCGTGGGAGGAGCTGTCCGTCGACGAGGATGTCCGCGTCACGCAATACCGCACGACGATCGAGATCGACGGGCTGGCATCGGCGCGACTGCCGATTCCGTTCCCTGCGGTGTCGCTGTCGGGACTCGAGGGCGCGTGGCGGGCGGTCGACGCGAATCGCACCGTGATCACGGCCGAGAGCTCGACGCAGGGCCAGACGTATGACGTGCTGTCGAACGTGGTGCGGCCCACGCGGGAGCAGATCCGGGCGGCGGAGGCGTCGCTGAGCGGCAGCGGCATCGATGGGTTCACGCTGCCGACGGGCATGCCGCCGATCATCGCCAACACCGCCGCCGAGGTGACCGCAGGGGCCGACAACGACTACGACCGGTTGATCGCGCTGCAGGCGTGGTTCCGCGGTCCGGAGTTCTCGTACTCGCTGTTCGCGCCGGTGCAGGAGGGGTTCGACGGCAGCGGCGCCGACGCGGTGGCGCAGTTCCTGGACGTGCGCGAGGGCTACTGTGTGCATTTCGCATCGGCGTTCGCCGTGATGGCCCGCGTGCTCGATATGCCCGCCCGCATCGTCATCGGATTCCTGCCGGGCGAGACGACCAACGACGTGGTCGATGGCGAGCGGGTGGCCGCCGTGTCGACGAGCATGCTGCACGCGTGGCCCGAGGTGCATTTCGAGGGCATCGGCTGGGTTCCGTTCGAGCCGACGAAGACGCTGGGCGTGCCGACGGGCTTCTTGCCCGAGTCGGCGCCCGCTCCCGCGGACGGCGGTGAGGATGTCAATGGTCCGACACCGACGGCCAGCCCGACGCCGTCGCGCTCGACGGCCCCGCTCGACGAGCAGGACGACATCGCCGCCGGTGGCGCGGGGTCTGGTTCGGCGCCGGTGAGTCCGTTGCCGTACTTCGCGGCGCTGGGCATCGCGGTGCTGGTCGGAGCGCTGCCGTGGGCCGCGGGG
>JAEXHA010000118.1 GCA_023450335.1 Actinomycetes bacterium
GTCCTGTCGCTGGCCGGTGCAGGCGACGGCGAGCACACGCTCACCCTGCGCGTCTCGCCCGAGAATCTCGGCCCGATCACCGTGAAGGCGCACATCTCGGGTGCCGCCATCACGATCGAGCTCGCCACGCCGACCGACGCCGGCCGCGATGCCCTGCGCGCCGTGATGGTCGACCTGCGGCGCGACCTGGCTGCGCTCTCCCCGGGCGCCATCCTGTCACTCGCCGCCGCCGACGGGTCTGCGCCGGCAGGGACATCCAGCGGAGGGTCACCCTGGTCGAACGGATCGGGCACCGCCGGCGGCGCACCGGGCCAGCCGGGCGAGCCCGGCCAGTCCGGACAGCCCGGCCAGGCCGCGCCCGGGGCGCCGGACCGTGGCATCCCCGAGCCCCTACCCGACGACACCGCCACCACCGCCGCCACCGTCGTGCCCGGTTCGGGCATCGACCTGTTCGCCTGATCGAAGGAGTGCCATGCCCGCCGTCGAACCCGTCACCGCCGCGACCACGCCGAGCGTCACCGCGACCGCACCGAAGAAGTCCCTCGACGCCGAGGTCTTCCTGCAACTTCTCGTCGCGCAGATGAAGAATCAGGACCCCAGCTCGCCCTTGGACACGAACGAGATGATGGCGCAGACCACGCAGCTGGCGATGATGGAGCAGCTCACGATGCTGACCGACACCGTCACCGAGAGCTTCGCCCTCAGCATGCGCCAGACCGCCGCCGCCCTCGTCGGCCACGAGGCCTCGTACCTCGACGCCGACGGCGTCACCCACACCGGCACCGTCTCGAAGGTGTCGTTCGCGGCGGGGGTGCCCACCGTCACCATCGGCGACACGACCGTGCCGCTGGACGCCGTCTCCGGCATCACCGCTTCCTGACCCTCCCACCCAGAAGGACCACATCATGCTCCGCTCGCTCTACTCCGGCATCTCCGGCCTCCGTTCGCACCAGACCATGCTCGATGTGACGGGCAACAACATCGCCAACGTCAACACGATCGGCTTCAAGGCCGGCTCGGTGCAGTTCCAGGACACCCTCTCGCAGATCGTGCAGAACTCCCGCGGCGCGCAGGACGGCGCCGGCGGCACCAACCCGGCACAGGTCGGCCTGGGCACGCAGGTGGCCGGCATCCGCACCAACTTCACACAGGGTGCCCCGCAGGCCACCGGCGTCGCGACCGACCTCATGATCGCCGGCGACGGCTTCTTCGTCGTGCGCACCGGCGCCGAGACCATGTACACCCGCAACGGCGGCTTCTCATTCGACACCGCCGGCCGCATGGTCACCGTCGACGGCGCGCTCGTGCAGGGCTGGACGGCCGTGGACGGCCAGGTCGCCACCGGCGGTCCGGTGGGCGACATCACACTGCCGGTCAGCGCCACCTCGCCGGCGCGGGCGACCACGAGCGCCGAAGTGACCGGCAACCTGCCCTCCGACGCCGCGCTCGACACCGAACTGGTGCGCGACATCACCGTCTACGCCGGCGACGGCGCCACCCGTCAGCTCACGCTCACGTTCACGCGCACCGGCGACGGGTGGGACGTCACCGACGGCACCACGACGACGTCGCTCGAGTTCACCGAGGGCGAGCTGACCGGCCCGGCCTCGATCGTCTCCGACGGCGTGGCCGTCGACCTGTCGGCTGTGACCGGCTTCGCCGACCTGCGCACCGTGGCCATCACCGACCAGGACGGGCTGGCCCCCGGCACGCTGGTGTCGTACACGATCTCGGCCGACGGTGCGCTGCTGGGCACGTTCAGCAACGGCGCATCCGAGGTGCTCGCTCAGGTCGCCCTCGCCTCGTTCGACAACCCCGAAGGGCTCGAGAAGGCCGGCTCGTCGCAGTATCGCGCCGGCGCGAACTCGGGCGAGGCGGCCCTGGGCACGCCCGGCGGCGACGGCTTCGGCGAGCTGGTCAGCGGCGCCCTCGAGATGTCGAACGTCGACCTCTCGCAGGAGTTCACCAACCTCATCGTCGCCCAGCGCGGCTTCCAGGCCAACGCCCGCATCATCACCACGAGCGACGAGGTCCTGCAGGAGCTGACCAACCTGAAGCGGTGATGACCGGCCGGCCGCTAACCGTTGACCGGGTCCGGCCGACAGTCTCTTCGACGGCCGAGGCCGCACGTTGTGCGGTCGCCGGTATGCCCACACGGAGAAGAGGAGGGGGAGCGCATGATCATCCTCACGCGCTTGAACCAGCAGCGGTTCGCGGTCAACCCCGACCTCATCGAGCGCATTCAGGAGACGCCCGACACCACGCTGGCCATGGTCGACGGTGCGACCTTCGTCGTCACCGAGACGATGGATGCCGTCATCGACGCGATCGTGGCCTACCGCGCCCGCGTCGTCGCGGCCGCTGCCACCCGCCAGACCGAGAGTGACGGCTGATGGATCCCGCCATGCTCATCGGCATCCTGCTCGCGTTCGGCGGGCTGCTCGCGATGATCACCCTCGAGGGTGCCCACGTGAGCGCGCTGCTGCTGCCGGCTCCGATGATCCTCGTGTTCGGCGCGACGATCGCCATCGGCATCGCCGGGGGAACCCTCAGCGATGCATTGACCGCCGTGCGGGCGCTGCCCCGCGCGTTCCGTGGCCTGCGCGGCTCGTCGCAGGAGCTGATCGACAAGGTCGTCGGCTACGCCGAGACCGCTCGGATGCAAGGGCTGCTGGCGCTGGAGAACTCGGTCGCCGACGAGAAGGACCCGTTCTTGCGGCAGGCGCTGCAGAACATCGCCGACGGCACCGACGCCGATGACCTGCGGGTCATGATGGAAGATCAGGTCGCGACCACGGCAGCGCATCGCCGCACCGCCGCGCGCTTCTACACGACGCTCGGCGGCTACGCACCGACCGTGGGCATCGTCGGCACGGTCGTGTCGCTGACCCACGTGCTCGAGAAGCTCGATCAGCCCGACACCCTGGGGCCGCTGATCGCCGCCGCGTTCATCGCCACCCTGTGGGGGCTGCTGTCGGCCAACTTCATCTGGCTGCCCATCGGCGCCCGGCTGCAGCGTCTGGCCGAGATCGAAGTCGACCGCATGACGCTGCTGACCGAGGGCATGCTCGCGGTGCAGTCCGGCAGTGCGCCGCACCTCGTTGCCGAACGCCTGCAGGCGCTGGCACCCGATGCGCTCGGCCGCTCGTCCCGGAAACGCCGCGAGAAGGCCCCCGCGAGCGCGGACGCCTCGACATGAGCGTGCGGCGGCGCCGGCAGATCCCCTCGCACTCCCACGAGGGGCCCGATGAGCGGTGGATGGCGTCGTACCTCGACATGGTGACGGTGCTCATGTGCATGTTCATCGTCATGTTCGCCATGTCGACGGTCGACCAGGAGAAGTTCGAGGAGCTGCGCGCGTCATTGGCGACGGGGTTCGGCGTCGAGGAGACCGACGACACCGACGCGAGCGAGGGCGTCGTCGTGCCGCCCGAGATGGTCGACGAAGAAGGCGAGGGCTTCCTCGAGGTGCCGCCCAACGCGGCCGAGGAGGAGTATGACAGCCTCGCGTCGCTGCGCGACCGCCTGCAGAAGGCGCTCGACGATCGCGGACTGGGCGATGCCGCCACCTTCACCATCGACGATCGCGGCCTGACGATCGGGCTCGTCAGTGCCGAGACCTTCTTCGCCGCCAACAGCGCCGCCCTCAGCGCCAAGGCCCGCGCCGTGCTCGATGCGACCGGTGGCGTGCTGGCCACCGTCTCGCACGCGCTCTCGGTCGAAGGTCACGCCGACTACCGGCGGCCCTCGGCGCCGTTCGCCGACAACTGGCAGTTGTCGTCGGCGCGCGCCGACCGCGTGCGCCACTACCTCGTCGACGAGAGGACCATCGCCGACGGCCGCATCGACGCCGTGGGCTACGGCTCGTCACGCCCCCTGGCCGAGGGGACCAGCGCGGCGGCGCTGGCCATGAACCGGCGCGTGGACATCGTCGTCCTCTCTGACGCCGATGACGAGGTGAGAGCTCAACTGCCGGGCCTCGCCGCCCGCGACGACACCCGCTGAGTCCTTACGTCGCGCGCCCGCCGGCCGATAGTCCCGCTCGTGCAGATCGACGAGCGCACGCCTGCCACCGAACCGGCGAGCCCGCAGCGGTACGACTTCGGCCGTCCCGCGGCGCTGTCGCGCGAGCACACGCGCGCGCTCGCGGGCGCCTTCGACGCGTTCGCCCGCCAGTGGGCTGTGCAGCTCATGTCGAAGACCCGCGTGCGCGCCCACATCGCGCTGGAGCGGGTGAACCTCGAGACGTACGACGAGTACGTCGCCACGGTGCCGTCGACGACGACCCTCGTGGTGTGCGCGGCCGAGGGGTCGGACGACCGCGCGATCGTGGAGTTCCCGCTGCCGACCGCGTTCTCGTGGATCGTGAAGATGCTCGGCGGCGACGCGGCGATCGGATTCGACGACCGGTCGCTCACGGGGGTCGAGCAGGCGCTGCTGCGCACCCTCATGGACGAGACGCTGACCCACCTGCGTGGCGCGCTCGGTCCGCTCCTTCCGCACGACTACACCGTCAACGCCGTCCAGTACAACGCCGCCTTCGCCCAGATCGCCTCGGCGCAGGATCTCGTGGTCGTGGCGCGCTTCTCCCTGCGCACCGCCGACCGCACCGAGACGGCCAGCATCGCCCTGCCCGCCGCCGCCCTGCTCGAGCGCCTCTCGCGCACCGCCTCGGCACCTGACGCGATCGCCGACCCCGCCGAGGTGCGCCGGCACGTCGAGCAGACGCCCGTCGAGCTCACCCTGCGCCTCGCGCCCCGCACGATGCGCCCCAGCGAGATGCTGTCGCTCTCGGTCGGCGACATCATCCCCCTCCCCCACAGCCACGACCGGCCGCTGGATCTCGCCGTGGGCGAGAACATCGTGGCCGCCGCCGCGGTGGGCGCCAACGGCGCGCGGCTCGCGTGCGTCGTTACCGCCTCCCACCTGTCCCCTTCCGTCGAGGAGCCGAGATGACCAGCACCACAGCGCACGAGTTCGCCGCCGCGGCCGCCTTCGCCGACCGGCTGCCGACCGCCACGCCCACCACGGCGCGCCCCTCGAGCGGATCGAGCGAGACCGGCGACGCCGTGATTGTCTCGTCCGTCGGCGACACCAGCGCCGCGCTGGCGGTCGTCATGCTCGACGAGAGCGTGCTGGTCGACGGCAACCCCGGCGTGCCGCTGACCGAACGCCTGCACGAGTCGCTCGACGCGGCCGCGACGGCCTTCGGCCCCAGCGTGCTCGGGGAACCGGTCACCGGCGACGCCTCCGCGCTGTTCTCCCACCCGGCCGCGCAGCTGTTCGACCTCGTCGACGAGAACGACCGCACGATCGGCCGCCTCGCCGTGCGCATCTCGCAGACGCGGTCGGCATCGCCGCGGCGCCTGCAGCGCATCGCGGGCGTCGAGATGGACTTCACCGTCGAGGTGGGCCGCACCCGCATGACCGTGCGCGACGTGCTCGACCTCGAGCCGGGGCGCATCGTCGAGCTCGACCGCTCGGCCGGGGCCCCCGCCGACGTCAAGCTCAACGGGCGCCTCATCGCCCACGGCGAGATCGTCGTCGTGGATCAGGACTACGCCGTGCGCATCACCCGCATCATCGAGAACGCGGAGGTCTGACCTGGACGACCTCCTTCTGGCCCTCCGCGTCGCCGTGTCGCTGGCGGCGGTGCTCGGCGCGCTGTGGCTGCTGCAGCGTCGCCTGACGCGGCGTGCGCCGGGGCGGGCGCGACACGACGAGATCCGCGTCGTGGCCAAACAGGGCCTGGGCGCCAAGACCAACCTCGTCGTCGTCGAGGTCGACCGCACCCGCTACATCCTGGCCGTCACCGACCGCGGCGTGTCGGTGATCGACCAGGTCGGGGCCGGGCAGCCGGCGGCCGCGGCCCCCGCGCTCGCGCCCCCCGGCATCCACGCCCTCGACGCACCCGCCCTCGACGCACCCGCCGCCGACGCACCCGACACCGACGTCACCGCGCCCCTGCCCCTGCGC
>JAEXHA010000126.1 GCA_023450335.1 Actinomycetes bacterium
GGCCGGGGCTGACCGCCGTCTTCTCCCCCGCGGTCGTCGTGCCATGCCGGTTCCGCTCAGCCACGGGCCTGGCGTCCGTGTGGAGATCCGCCAGGTGACGACCCGACGCGGGTGCGCCACAATGGACCCATGGGTCTGTTCCAACAACGTCCCGAAGAGCCGACCGCGTGGGCCGGTCTTCCCGCAGAGCCTCATGAGCCCGTCTCACCGGCCGAACGGCTCGGCGATGCGGGGCCGTTCGAGATCCCGCTGCTCGGCCCGACCCCCGCGGTGGACACCATTGCGATCACGATCGAACCGGCCTCCCCGGAGGCGGCCGACGGCGACGGCGGCGGCGACTGACACCCTTCTGACGATCTCGCGGTTCCGGCGATTCGGCGTTCAGCGGCATCCCTGGGTCAGCACACGTCGGCGCTCACTCGTCGTCGAGATCCGCTTCGTCGGACTCGTCGCCGTCTTCCTCGTCGGCCAGCGCAGACGTATGCCACTGCTCCCACTTCTGCATGAGCGTGCCGACGGCGTCATGGAAGCGGGCGGTGGCCGCGCCCGGCGTGGTGTCGCCGAAGTAGTGGCGCACCCAGCCCTCCAGTCGTGACACCGCGTCGGGGTCCGAGACCACGCGTTCGACCGCCGCCACGATGTCGCCCGCATCCGCGGCATCCAACCACTCGGCATCCGAGAGATAGCCGTGCGTGTCGACTGCGGCCGCCTCGTCGACGGGCCGGGTGATCATGAGGGGGCGGTCGGCGGCGAGCCGGTCATAGACCATTGCCGAGATGTCGACGACGGCCACATCGGCGGCGGCGAGCTGCCATCCCAGTTCCGGACCGTGATCGTAGACGTGCACGGCACGCGGGTCGGCGGCGTTGGCGGCCTCGATGGCGGCGACGATCCGGCGGTGCGCGGCGCCGTATTCGGGGTCGACGACCCCGGAGCGGGGGTGCGGCCGGTAGAGGAGCCGGTGGCGGGGCGAGGCGAGGATGGCAGCGGTCAGCGCTTCGCCGTGCGTGCGGATCGATCCGTAATGCGCGGATGGACGGTCGCCCTCCCACGTCGGTGCGTACAGGACGACGGTGCGGTCATCGGGCACGTACGGCAGTTCACCCGAGTAATGGTCGGCCTGGGGTCGGCCGATCGCGATCGTTCGCGCATCGAGGTCGTAATCCCACAGCACGCGGCTCAGCCGCGCCCGCGCGGCATCGCCGGCGATCAGCGCGTAGTCGTACGCCTTGAACTGGTTGGTCGTCATGTACATCTTGTCGGACTCACCGTGGTTGATGAACACGTGCCAACGGCGGCCGTACCGGAACATCTGGAAATTGCGGGTGTTCTGGTTGACGTACAGCACGACGCGGATGTCCTGACCCGGCAGGTAGCGCTCCAGATCGCGGACGGTCGGCACGAAGGCCACCGGCAGCGCGCCGTCATCGAGTATCGCGCGAGCGCCGTTCGCGTTGCGGCTGAGCACCACCACCGGCCATGTGCGCGCCAGCTGGGTGAGCGGCTTGTACCACTGCCGGATCTGGTACATGTTCACATCGCTGTCGGCGAAGTAGACGGCCACGCGGAAATGTTCGGCGGGGTGGGGTGGGGCCTGCGCCAACCGGCGGCGCACGTCACCGACGGCCAGCCGATTGGCTACGGCCTTCTTGACGAGCCCGATCGCTTTCCTGCCATCGGCCATCACACCCATCCCTCCAGCCTACCCATCGCATGGTGAACGCCCGACCGTGGGATGATCGACGGATGCATGAGGTGGCACCGGCACGAGGCGATGCGCCCGTCCCGCCCGACGGTTCCGGCGTCACGTTCGTCATGCCGGTGCTCAACGAGGTCGCCTACTTGGAGCGGGCCGTCGCATCGGTGCTCACTCAGGAGCATGAGGGTCCTTCCGAGGTGATCCTCGCGCTGGGACCCTCCTCCGACGGCACCACGGAACTGGCTCGACGTCTGGCCGGTACCGACCCGCGCGTGCGACTGGTCGACAATCCGGCCGCCGACATTCCGGTCGGCCTGAACCTCGCCATCCATGCCGGGCGGTACCCCACGATCGTGCGGGTCGACGCGCATTCGGAACTCGAACCGGGGTACACGGCGCGGGCACTCGCGACGCTGGCGCGCACCCGTGCCGCCAACGTCGGTGGAGTCATGCGCGCCGACGGGCGCACACCATTCCAGCGCGCGGTCGCCGCCGCCTACAACTCGCCCATCGGTCTCGGCGGCGGCGCGTACCACTCCGGTGGCGAGGAGGGCCCTGCCGAGTCGGCGTACCTGGGTGTGATGCGCCGCACGGTGCTGACCGAGGTGGGCTGCTTCGACGAGTCGATCCGCCGCGGTGAGGACTGGGAGCTCAACTTGCGCATCCGTCGCCACGGTTACCGCGTGTGGTTCGATCCGGCCCTGTCGGTCACCTACTGGCCACGCGAGAGCTGGCGGCGCCTGACGCAGCAGTTCCGATCGACCGGCACCTGGCGCGGCGAGCTGGTGCGCCGTTACGGCCGGCGCAACTCGCTGCGTTTCTTCGCTCCCCCGGTGCTGGTGGTGGCCGTCCTCGCTGCCGCGGTGGCCGCCGTGCTGCTGCTGACCGGCGCTGTGTCGGGGCCGGGCGCGGTCGTGGCGGCTCTGGCCACGCTGCCCACGCTCGCCTACGTCGCGCTGATCATCGCCGTGGCCTTCCGGCCGCGAC
>JAEXHA010000137.1 GCA_023450335.1 Actinomycetes bacterium
GGCGCAAACAGGGCCGTCCCCGCGATCGAGACCCCACGACGCGCCAACTCGGCAGCAGGGGTGGATGCTGGAAGCATGACTCTTCTCGATCTCGACGTCCCGATCGTGCTCGGCCCCTTCGGCGGCATGTCGTCTGTGGCACTGACCGCGGCCGTGAGCGAGGCGGGTGGCCTCGGCTCGTACGGCCTCTACGGCTATGACCGCGCGCGCATCGCCGAGACCGTCGCGCAACTGCGGGCCGCGACCGATCGCCCGTTCGCGCTCAACGTCTGGCTGCCCATCGGCGACGAGGCCACGCCCGGCTCGGTCGACACCACGGCGGCCACCGCAGCCGTCGCTCCCCTGTACGCCGAGCTGGGCATCGCTCCACCGTCGGGTCAGCCCGACCGGTTCCTCGTCGACGTCGACGAGCAGCTCGAGGCGATTCTCGACGCGCGCCCCGCGGTGCTCAGCTGCGTGTACGGGATGCCGGGGCCCGACGTCGTCGCCGAGGCGCACACCCGCGGCATCCGCATCGTCGGCGGGGCCACGACGGTCACCGAGGCACGCGCGGCCGAAGCCGCCGGTGCCGACGC
Source organism: Actinomycetes bacterium (assembly GCA_023450335.1). GTDB lineage: Bacteria > Actinomycetota > Actinomycetes > Actinomycetales > Microbacteriaceae > Microbacterium. Next base: position 576 of record JAEXHA010000137.1, read on the forward strand.
CGTCGTCGCGAGCGGGTTCGAGGCCGCCGGCCACCGGATCAGCTTCCTCGGCGATGTCCAGCGGTCGCTCGTGGGCACGTTCGCGCTGGTGCCGCAGGTGGCCGACGCCGTCGACATCCCGGTGATCGCCGCCGGCGGCATCGCCGACCGGCGCGGTGTCGCAGCCGCCTTCGCACTCGGCGCATCGGGGGTGCAGGTGGGTACGGCGTTTCTGCGCACCCGGCAGTCAGCCGCCAGCGCGGCCCACCGCGAGGCGCTCGGCCGGGTCACCGCCGACGAGACGGTCCTCACCCGCGCGGTGACCGGTCGATGGGCCCGGGGCGTGCGCAACCGGCTGATCGACACCGTCGAGGCGGGCGATGCGATCGCGCCCTTCCCCGCGCAGAGCTGGGTGATCGGTGCGCTGCGCGCCGAGGCCAACCGGATCGGCCGTGGCGACCTGCAGTCGCTGTGGGCCGGGCAGGGCGCACCACTGGCAGTGCACGACGACGCGGCGGCGGCGTTCGCCGAGCTCGCCGCCGGGGTGCCGAACCGGCAGGCGTGAACCTCGGGATCGCGAGGCAGTCCCGTGGCGGCCGTGATGCCGCGACTCGACGTGGGCACACCGGCATCCACAAATTTACTTAGCCAAACTAACGAGGTAGACTTGCCCCTCGTATGGAGGCTGCCGGATGAAGACGATGTTCCGTTCGCTCGGCCTGTTCAACTACCGCGTCTGGTTCATCGGCGCACTCATCTCCAACGTCGGCGGCTGGATGCAGGCCACCGCGCAGGACTGGGTCGTGCTGACCGAGCTGACCGATAACAACGCCAGCGCCATGGGTGTGACCATGGCGCTGCAGTTCGGTCCGCCGCTGGTGCTGGTGGCGGCGACAGGCTGGGTCGCCGATCGGTTCGACCGGCGCCGGATCCTGCTCGTGACACAGGGCACCCTCATGCTGCTGGCCATCACGGTCGGCTCGCTGCTGCTGGCCGGGGTGATGACTCTGCCGCTCATGTTCTTCTTCGCGCTGCTGTTCGGCATCGCCAACGCGTTCGACTCCCCCGCCCGGCAGGCGTTCGTCACCGACGTGGTCTCGCGCGAGAACGCCTCCAACGCCGTGGCCCTCAACTCGGCGTCGTTCAACATGGCGCGCCTGGTCGGGCCGGCCGTGGGCGGCGTGCTCATCGTCGTGGTCGGCACCGGCTGGGTGTTCATCGTCAACGCGGCCACCTTCCTGGCCATGCTGGTCGCGCTGATGATGATGCGCACTGATGAGCTCGTGCCCCGCGTGCGTGCCACCGGCGCGCAGCGCATCGCAGACGGTTTCCGCTACGTGTGGGGCCGGCCCGACCTGCGCGTCACGTTCGTGATCGTCTTCCTCGTGGGCGCGTTCGGCATGAACTTCCCGATCTTCGCCTCGACGATGGCGCTCGAGTTCGGGCGCGACGCCGACGGCTACGGGCTGCTCAGCTCGGTGCTCGCGATCGGTTCTCTCGTCGGCGCCCTCAGCGTGGCGCGCCGCGATCGGGCGCGTATGCGGGTGATCATGTTCGCGGCCGGCGGCTTCGGGGTGGCTTCGCTCATCTCGTCGGCGATGCCGTCGTACTGGCCGTACGCGATCATGCTGACCTCGGTCGGCTTCTTCACCGTCACGATGATGACCACCGCCAACGGGTATGTGCAGACCACGACCGATGTCACCCTGCGCGGGCGGGTGATGGCGCTGTACATGGCCGTCATCATGGGATCGACGCCGATCGGCGCACCCATCGCGGGCTGGGTGGCCGAGCAGTTCGGTCCCCGCGCCGCGATCCAGGTCGGCGGCATCGCCGGGGTCGTCGCCTGCGCCATCGGCATCGTGTGGCTCATCGCATCGGGCCGCGTGCGCCGCGATGCCGAGCGTCGCTTCCGGCTGACCATCGACGAGACGCAGCCGATCTGGGTGGTGCGCACCCCGCCGGAGGAGTTCAGCGACGAGATCGCCTCGACCACGCCGATCCGGCTGCAGGACACGCCCTAGACCGGTCGGTGCCCACCGCCTACCGTTGACGCCATGAGCGATCCGCGACCGGAGCCCGCCGACGATGCCCCACTGGGCGGCGACGAGACCACCGAAGACGAACTCGACGCCGACAACCCCGTCGAGGCCGACACCCTCGCGACCCTCGACCCCGACGCGCCGCCGGCCTGACACGACTTCGCCGCACGCCACGACCCGCGCCGCCGAGACCGGCCGGCCCCGGGCGGGGCAGGCGTAACCTGAGGCCGTGACGACGAGGTCTGCCGGTGTCGGCGCCTCCGCCTGGGCGGGGGTGGCCGCATTGGCGCTGGGCGCGGGAGCGGGTGAACTGATCGCGGCGATCGCCCTGCCGGCAGCGAGCCCGATCGCCTCGATGGGTGCCGCGCTGATCGACCTGGCCCCGCCGTGGGCGAAGGATGCCGCGATCGGCCTGTTCGGCACCGGCGACAAGGCTGCGCTCATCGTCGGTGT
>JAEXHA010000161.1 GCA_023450335.1 Actinomycetes bacterium
GCCCGGAGCGCCCGTGAAGGCCGGTCGCCTGGCCAACCTGCCCGGAGCCGCAGCCCCGACCGTGCGCCCGGCCGACCCTCCCGGAGCCCACCCACCGGCGTCGGCCCCCGTGTCCAGCCCGGGCCGAATCGACCCGGGGGCGCGGTCATGACCGCCGCGGTCGCCGATCCGTACGCGCCGACGCCGGCGTCTGCTCGGCTGCTGGCCGGGGTGAACCCGCTCGCGAAGCTCGCCGCGCCGCTCCCCGCGATCGTGATGCTGGTGTTCGTGCGTGACTTCACGACACCGCTCGTGTTCATCGCACTGAGCTACCTGATCCTGCTGGTCGGCGCCCCGCTGAGCCGCTTCGTGTGGCTGCTGCTGGCCGCCGTGGCGCCGCTGGCGGCGCTGGTCATCGGGCTCGGCATGTCGCTATGGGCCGACCCCGCCCAGGTCGACCGCTCGATCGGCCTCGTCTCGCTGGGCGCATGGACCCTCTATGCGGGCGCCGTCGAGGTCGGCCTCGCGACCGGGGTGCGCCTGGCTGCCATCATCGCCCTGGCACTCATCGCGGGGCTGACCACCACCGGCCCCGATCTCGTGCGTGCGAGCGTGCAGCAGCTGCGGGTGCCGTACCGCATCGGCTACACAGCGCTGGCGGCATTCCGTTTCGTGCCGCGGTTCGGGTACGAGCTCGAGGTGATCCGGCAGGCGCATCGCGTGCGCGGCTCGCACGGCGGCCGCGGGCCGTTCGCAGCGATCGCGCGCTGGTGGGGCTACATCGTGCCGCTATTGGCCGGCGCCATCCGCCACGCCGAGCGCGTCGCCCTGGCAATGGACGCGCGCGCCTTCGGCGCCTACACCGACCGCACCGAACGTCACCTCGTGCCGTGGCGCACCCGCGACACCGTCTTCGTCGTCGCCTTCTGGATCGTCTCGGCGGCGATCCTCATCGCCCTGTTCCCCTGGACGCTCGCGTGACCGGCCGGCCGCGGCCACCGGCATCCATCGCACGAAAGGAGCCGCCGTGCCCTACCCCAGCAGCGTGGTGAAGCCCGCCTCGCAAGACCTGCTGCACCTGACCGTGCTGCGCACCGAGCAGCTCAGCCCGCACTGGATGCGCATCACCCTCGGCGGCGGCGACATCGATCGGTTCACCCCGCTCGGCTTCGACCAGTGGTTCCGCCTCTTCCTGCCGCTGGGCGGTGACGAGGGGCTCGAGCGCATCCCCGCGAAGGCGCACAAGATCTTCGGCTACCTGAAGTACCTGCGCATCCCCGACGGGGTGCGGCCGGTCATGCGCAACTACACGGTGCGTGCCTTCCGCCCTGCGACGGTGGATGCCGGGGCCGAACTCGACGTCGACTTCGTGCTGCACGGCTCGGGGCCCGCCTCCGGCCCGGCCTCGCGCTGGGCACAGTCAGCCCAGCCGGGCGAGAGCGTGGTGCTCATCGACGAGGGTCTGCGATTCAACCCCGAACGCGGCGTCGACCGCGTGCTGCTGGTCGGCGACGAGACGGCCGCGCCCGCCATCGCCGGCATCTGCGCGTCGCTGCCCGCCCACGCCACCGGCGTCGCGATCGTCGAGGTGCCGACCGCGGACGACGTGCTCGACTTCTCCGCACCCGCCGGCATCGACGTGCGCTGGCTCGCCCGCAACGCCGATGCGAAGCCCGGGGCCGCGGCGCTGAAAGCGCTGCAGGCGCTGCCCACTCCGGCACCCGGCACCCATGCGTACATCGCCGGTGAGCAGGAGCTGCCGACCGCCGCGCGTCGGCACCTGGTCGCACAGGGGGTGGGCAAACACGCCATCAGCTTCCTCGGCTACTGGCGGGTGGGGGCGGCCTCGCCCGCCCCGAAGTCGCAGCAGGCCCTGGCGGCGGAGCACTGAGATGGGCCGGGTCACCACCGCCTACCTGCTCACGTGTGCGGCGATCGGCGTCGCGTCGGCGGCCGTGCTGGCCGCCGGGTGGTGGGTCTCGGTCGTGCTGTTCGCGACGGTGCCGTTCGTGTCGGTCGCCGTCGCAGGACTCTGGGTGCTGCCCGCCGTGATCGCCCTGCGGCTCCTTCAGCGGCCGTTCGCCGGGCTGCTCGTGGGACTCATCTCGGGGCTCGTGCTCTCGCCGTTCTACACGATCGCCGCGGTCGCGACGACGCTGTTCTGGTCAGCGTTCCCCGAGCTCCCATTCCTGGTCACGCTGTACCGCCGGTGGTCGACCTGGCTGCACTACGCCGGCGGTGTGGCCGTCGGCATCGCCTACCCGTTCCTGGCCGCGCAGTCGTTCGACCTGTGGACCATGAGCCCGCCGCTACTGGTCGCATTCGTGGCGCTGTGCCTCATCTCGTGCGTGGCCGGCGCGTGGCTGGGCATCGTCATCGCCGACCGACTGCGTCGCGCCGGCGTCGCCCGCCTCGCGCGGCGACGGGTGTCTGTGCCCGACGCGGCCTGACCCCGGCATCCACCCGGCTCGCGGTGCGTGCCGAGAATGGGGGATGCGGGAGCCCGACGGCCCCGGCATCCGCCCGTCGCTGGTGCGGTGACTACTTCTTGCCGACGAGGGCGCGGCTGACGATGTCGCGCATGATCTCGTTGGTGCCGCCGTAGATGCGGTGCACGCGGGCGTCGAGGAAGGCGCGCGCGATCGGGTACTCGGTGATGTAGCCGTAGCCGCCGTGCAGCTGCACGCAGGTGTCGAGGATCTCCCACTCGCGGTCGGTCGCCCAGAACTTGACCGCCGCGGCGGCCTCGGCGGTCAGCTTGCGGTCCTTGTAGGCCAGCAGCGCCTTGTCGAGATAGGCCCACATGACGTCGACGGTGGTCGCGATGTCGGCGAGCTTGAACCGGGTGTTCTGGAAGTCGGCGATGCGCTCGCCGAAGGCCTCGCGGCTCTTCGTGTACTCGAGTGTCCACGCCAGCGCGGCCTGCGATGCCGATGCCGCGGCGATGCCGATCGACAGGCGCTCCAGCGGCAGGTTCATCATGAGCTGGATGAAGCCCTGACCCTCCTTGCCGCTGATGAGGTTCTCCTCGGGCACGAACACGTCGGTGAACGACAGCTCTGCGGTGTCGTGACCGTGCGATCCCATCTTGTGGAGCTTCTTGCCGTGGTCGAAGCCCTCCATGCCGTTCTCGAGGATCAGCAGGCTGAACGCGTCGGGGCGGTTGCCCTCGCCGGTCTTGACGAAGGTCACGACGATGTCGGCGGTCTTGCCGCTGGAGATGAAGGTCTTCGCGCCGTTGACGATGTAGCCGCCGTCGACCTTCTTGGCCGTCGTCTTGATGCCGCGCAGGTCGCTGCCGGCGCCGGGCTCGGTCATGGCGAGCGCGCCGCGCACCTCGCCGGTGGCCATGCGGGGCAGCCACTTCTCCTTCTGCGCCTGCGTGCCCATGTGCACGAGGTAGGGCACGGCGAGGTCGTCCTGGATGCCGAAGGCACCGGCCAGCGAACCGGCTCCGGCGCCGATGACCTCCTCGTTGACGATCGTGCGGAAGCGGTAGTCCTGCAGCATGCCGGCGCCGCCGAACTCTTCGGGCACCGACAGGCCGATCAGGCCCGACTCGCCTGCGGCGAGCATCGTCTCGCGGTCGATCTCGCCGGCGGCGTCCCACCGCTCGATCGCCTCATTGGTGGCGTAGCGCTTGACGAATTCCTTGACGACGTCGCGGAATGCCTCGTGATCCTCGTCGTAGATGTCGCGTTCCATTACGTCGATCTCCTTGTGTCGGGGGCAGCGTCGGTCCCAGTGGTCTTCTCGGCGGCATCACCGCCGCATTGAGACCAGTGTACGCGGACATACCGTGCGGTATGGAATCGGATGCCGTGAATAACGGTACTGAGTTTCACCCGTAATCGGGAGCGGGGTCAAGGCCGAAGAAGGCTTCGAGCGAGTGGTGGCCGCCACCGTGATAGGCCGACGCCAGCTCGGTGCCGATGTAGCGGAGGTGCCAGGGCTCGGCCTCGTAGCCGGTGACGGACGCCTGCCCCTCTTCGTAACGGACCACGAACCCGAAGCGCCAAGCATTACCCGCCACCCACTCGGCCTGTGGGGTGCGACCGAACGACTCGATGCCGCCGCACCCGCTCGCACACGCGACGACGTCGACGGCCAGTCCGGTCTGGTGCTCGCTGTGCCCGGGACGAGCGCTGAGGCGATCGGCCGCGGCGCGCCCGCGCGACGACACGTAGCCGCTGTAGGTCGAGACCTGGAAGTCGTACGAACGGAACCCGCTGTTCACGCCGATCGCCCCCGGCCCTTCGGTGGCCGCGGCCTTCGCGAGCTGCGCAAGGGCGGCGGCGACGTCGGCGCGCATGTGTCCGCCGCTGGTGCGCTGCACGCCTTCGGCCCGGGCCTGCGGCACCGGCCAGTAGTCGACCGGGTCGAGGGGGCGGTGCTTGTTCACGACCACCCAGACCCGATCGGCTTCGCTCAGGTTCAGGCAGGGCGCGTCGCCGGCGGCACACCCAAGCGTCGCTGA
>JAEXHA010000173.1 GCA_023450335.1 Actinomycetes bacterium
GCACCGAAGTCACCGTGGCCCGCGACCGCGCCCTGGTGCGCGTCGCGGTCCGCAGCGCGCGCATGTGGCGGGTGCTGCGCACCGCGGCGCAGGAGGCGGCGGTGTGGGCCGCGCGCACGGTGCGCCCGGCTGGGGTCCTGGTCCTCGTCGTGGCCACGGTCGGACTCGTGCTCGGGCTCGTGTTCGGCTGGGCCGAGTGGATCGTCGGCGGCACGCTGGCGGTCGCGCTGTTGGCACTGAGCGTGCCGTTCCTGTTCGGCGCCCGCGCCTACGATGTCGACCTGGCGCTCGGCCACGAGCGCGTGATCGCCGGCAACGGTGTCGCCGCCACCGTGACGGTGCGCAACGTGGGAGGTCGCGTCGCCCTGCCCGGACGCATCGATGTGCCGGTGGGCGACGGCCTCGTCGAGTTCGGGGTGCCGCTGCTGCGCCCCGGCCAATCCACCGAGCACACGCTCGACATCCCGCCGCAGCCGCGCGGCATCGTCGTGGTGGGGCCCGCCACGACGGTCCGCTCCGACCCGATCGGGCTGCTGCGTCGCGAGCACGCGCTCGCCGACCACCACGACCTGTACGTGCACCCGCGCACCGTGACGCTGCCCTCGACCAGCGCCGGGCTCATCCGCGATCTCGACGGGGCCGCGACCCGGCGGCTGGTCGACGCCGACATCTCGTTCCACGCGATCCGCGAGTACGCCGCCGGCGATGCGCGCCGTCAGATCCACTGGAAGTCGACCGCCAAGACCGGGCGGCTCATGGTGCGCCAGTTCGAAGAGACGCGACGTTCGCGCATGGCCGTCGTGCTCGGGCTCGCCGAGGCGGAGTACGCCTCGGCCGACGAGTTCGAACTGGCCGTCAGCTGCGCCGCATCGCTGTCGCTGCGCGCAGTCCACGACGCTCGCGATCTCGACATCGTCGTCGGCACCGAGATCCCGCGCGTGGTCAAGGGGCGGCTGCGGGCCATCCGCCACATCCCCTCGGCCGCGCCCCGCCCGCTGCTGGACGGCTTCAGCGGCGTCGACCGCATCGCCAACACGATGCCGTTCGACGAGGTGTGCCGCCTCGCCGCCGAAGCCAACGAGGGACTTTCGATCGCGGTCGTCGTCGCCGGGTCGCAGGTGGGCCTGACGCGGCTGCGCCGTGCCGCGCTCTCCTTCCCCGGCGATGCGCTCGTGCTGGCGGTCGTGTGTGACGAGCGCGCACACCCGCGCACCCAGACGATGGGCGCGCTCACCGTGCTCACCGTCGGCGTGCTCGAAGACCTCGCCGGGCTTTTGGTGCGGGGGGTGACCTCGTGACGACGCAGGGCCACCGCATCCTCGCCGGCAGCATCTATGTCGCCGTGGCGGTGGTCGTGGCCGCCGTCGCGGCGTGGCCGATCTACCGCGTGCCGGCCTTCCTCACCCTTGTCGGCGTCGCGTCGCTGCTCGCGCTCGCCGTGGCCGTGCTCGCGTACCGTCGCCGGTGGGGCGGCTGGGCGACCGCCGGCATCCTCACCGTGCTCCTGCTGCTGGTCGGAGTGCCGGTGGCTGTGCCCAGCCGTGTGGGCGATGCGACCGAGCTGCTGCACGGTCTCGAAGAGCTCCTCGGCGGCATCGTGCTGGGCTGGAAGGACCTCGTCACCGTCGACCTGCCGGTCGGCGCATACCGCAACCTGCTCGTCCCCGCGCTGGTCGTCTTCCTCGTGGGCACGACCGTCGCGCTGCTGCTCTCGTGGCGCGCCGACCGTGCCGCCTACGGCGCCGTTCCGGTCGCGATCACGATGACCGCGTTCGGGTTGCTGTTCGGCCGCACGAGCGTCAGCGCCCCGGTCGCACTCGGCCCGGTCACCCTCGGTGCGCCGGTCGAGACGGCCGTGGGAGTGGTGACCCTCGTGGCCGGTGTGCTGTGGCTGTCGTGGCGCACGCGCGACGAGCGGCGCGGCGCCCTGCGGCGGGCGGCCGAGTCCAGCGGTGTGCGCCTGCGACGCCCCTCCCGCGCCGAGTCGCGTCGTGTCGTGCTGGGTGCCGGCATGGTGGTGCTCGCCACCGTCGTGGTCGCCGCGGTCGTTCCCGCCGCCGCGCAGTCCGCCCATCGTGAGGTGCTGCGCGAGGCCGCCGGTCCTGAGATCGAGCTGCTGCGGGCGACGAGTCCGCTCGCCGGCTACCGTTCGATCTTCGGCGACGAGACCTTCGACGAGACCATGTTCACCGTCACCGGCGATCCGGCGCCCGAGCGCGTGCGCCTGGCGACCCTCGACGTGTACGACGGCATCCAGTTCCGCACCGACGTCACCGGCGACGTCGCGCAGTTCACGCGCGTGCCGGCATCGCTGGACGCCGGCCCCGGTGACGAGGTCGAGGTCGATGTCGAACTGGGCGCGCTGTGGGGACTGTGGATGCCGACGGTCGGCCAGGTGGAGTCGGTCGAGTTCGCGGGCGCCCGCGCCGCGGCGCTGGCCGACGGCTTCTACTACAGCGCTCCGCTGGCCGCCGCGGTGCAGACGCGCACCTGGGTGCCGGGCGACCGGTACCGGCTGCGCACGGTGATCGGCCAGACTCCCGCGCTGAGCGAGATCACCGCTCCGGGGGGCGTGCGCAATCGGGTGGAGCTGCCCGCGAGTATGCGTACGTGGATCGACGACAACGTCGTCGGCAGCGACGGGTCCGCGCTGGCCGGGCTGGTCGCGCTGCTGCGCGAACGCGGCTACCTCAGCCACGCGCTCGCGATCGACGGCGTTCCCGAGTGGGTCGCCGCTCTCGACGGCTACACCTTCGCCCCCAGCGCCGCCGGCCACTCGCTGGCCCGCATCGGCGACATGTTCACCGCTTTGCTCGAGCGTGACGCACAGGCCGAAGGAGCCGTGGCCGCCGTCGGCGATGACGAGCAGTTCGCCACGGCCGTCGCTCTCATCGCGCAGGACCTCGGCTTCCCGGCACGGGTCGTGCTGGGGGCGCGGCTGCGCAGTGCGGATGCCGGACTGGCCACGTGCGCCGCCGACGGCGCCTGTCGCGCCGGCGACATCAGCGCCTGGGTCGAGGTGCGCGCCGCCGGCGGCGAATGGGTGCCGGTCGACGTGACCCCGCAGCACACCGCCGCGCCCCGCACCGACGTCGTCGAGCAGCCCGACCCGCGCGTGCCGACCGAGGTGCGCCCCGACAGCGTCGAGGAGGTCGTGCCGCCCCGCCCCGCGCAGGAGGACACCGCCCGCAGCGATCGGCCCGTCGACCCGATCGATCTCGAATGGCTGTGGCTGACCCTCCGCGTCGCCGGCATCGTCCTGCTGATCGCGGCGCTGCCGCTGGCACCGGTGCTGCTGATCGTCCTGGCCAAGGCGATGCGTCGCCACGGCCGCCGCCGGGGCGACCCGGTCTCGCGCATCGCCGGCGGCTGGGAGGAGTACGTCGACTCGGCCGTCGATGCCGGGCGCGAGCCGCCCCAGTCCCTCACCCGGGTCGAGACCGCGCGGACCTATGAGGGGCACGGCGGCGCGCGTCTGGCCGTCGCCGCCGATGAGGCCGTGTTCTCCACCCGCACCGTCACCGCCGATGAAGCCGACGAATTCTGGCGCATCGTCGACACCGAGCGGCGTGCCTGGACCGCGGGGCTGTGGCGGCGACTGCGCGCAGCCGTATCGTTGAGATCGTTCGTCCGCTTCGCCCGTCCCGCCGAAGGGGACACCCGCAGCACCGAGAGGGGGAGCCGTCGCGCCACGCGCCGACGGCGCACCGCACCATGACCACACCCGACGAGTCCCTCGCCGCCCTGGTGATCCTGCTGTCGCTGGTGCTGGGCGTCGCGCTCTACATCTGGACGGCCCTGGCCCTCGGGGCGCTGTTCCGCAAACTCGGCGAACCGGCCTGGCAGGGGTGGGTTCCGTTGTGGAACATGGGTGTCGTCCTCAAGTGGGGCGGGTTCACTCCGTGGCTGGTGCTGCTCGCGCTCATCCCCGGCGTCGGGGTGCTGGTCGTGTGGATACTGCTGATCATCGCCGCACACCGCCTCGGTCCCGGGTTCGGCTACGGCACCGGCATGACCGTGCTGGCCGCGCTGCTGTTCGTCGTGTGGGCCAGCATCCTGGGCTTCGGCCCGGCGCGCTGGCTCGGCGCCCGCCGTCTGGGCGGGCCATCGCCTGCTCCGTCGGCCCCGGTCGGCCCGACCCCCGAAAGCGCTGCCCTCTTCGGGCCGCGAGGCCGCGGTGACGACACTCCCGCCTGGCTGCCCCCCTCGGCGCCGCCCCCCGCCCCTGGGGC
>JAEXHA010000006.1 GCA_023450335.1 Actinomycetes bacterium
GCTATTGTACCGGGGGGGGGTATGCCGCGCCACCCACCCCCGCTTCGTCTGCCCGAGAGGACTCACGACGTGATGGACACGATGACCGTCGACTACGCCGCCGGCGAAGTGCGACCCACCCGCGCCCAGGGCTGCGCCCCCGCGCAGGTCGCAGCGTTCCTGCGCGACCGCGGCGTGCTCGCGGCGGTCGGCCGCGCGGACATGGACGCGCTCAGCGCCGCGGCCGGGGTCTCCGACGACCTGCTGCCGGTGCAGCTGTGCCTGGCGGTCGCCGCCGACCGCCGGGTGCTGGTGAGCACCGCCGACGGCCCGGTGCCCGGACCGTCGCTCGCCGACCTCGTCGAAGAGCTCGCGGAGGCGACCGGCTGCGACGTCGACATCGCCGAGGAGTTCGCATCGGGCGCTGCCGAGATCGACGCGGACGAGCATGCCTCCGGCGACGAGGATGCATCCGGCGATGAGGATGCCGGTATGCAATGGGTGGACGTCCCCGACGACACGCTGCCCGATGTCGTGATCTGCCGCTCGCCCCTCGATGCTCTGCCCCTGCTGGCGCGGGACGTCTCCTCGCCGCTGCGCGCCACGCGGGTCGGCGAGCATCTCGTCGTGCAGTTCGGGCCCGACGCCCAGCTGCACGAACACGGCTGGCTGGGCGCGGACGGTCCGGTCATCGCGCTGTCCGGGTTCGGCGGCGACCGTTACGTGAGCGTGCTCGTCGGCCGCGGCACTCTGCCGGGGCAGGCCACGCTCGCCCGCGCCGTGCCGCTCACCCCCGTCTTCACGTCTGGCGAAGTGGCGTCCGCCACGGCGCCGATCCTTGATCTGCTCGGCGATACCCACCGACAGCCGGATTCGCAGCTGTCGCTGCTGCGTGCCGAGGCGCCGTTCGCGCAGCTCGACGCACGCGCCGTGTCGGCCGAGGTGCAGTCCGACGCGCCGAACTGGTTCGGTCGTGTGCTCGTCGCGATCGGCGTCCCGGCCGACGTCGCCGCCGTCGCCGCCGCGGCGGCCGAGGGTGACCAGCTGCCGGACGCGATCGAGGTCGAACCCCTCGGCTTCTGGGCGGCGCTGCGTGATTCGCTGCGCAGGTTCGACCAGGACGTGCTCGACGACACGCGCCCCCGAGGTCCGCTGCGTCGCCTGCACGCCCTGGGGCTGCGCAAGCCGCTCGCGCTGCTGGCCACCATCGTCCCCGAACTGGCGGTCGGTGTGCCGGCGCTGACCTGGGTGTGGACCGCCGACCCGCGGCCGTGGTGGATGGTCGCGATCGGCGTGGTCGCGGCGCTGCTCATCGTGGATGCCGTCGCCGACATCGTCGTGATGATCCGGCGCCTGGTGCGCCGCGCCGCGGCGCGCTGATCTCGTTCGGCACGCGTGGCGCGCGCCTGCAGTTGCGCCTGCGTCGACGACGCGGCGCCCGCGGGGTCTGCGCTGACGCCGATTGACGACGTGGGACCGGCGAGATCTACGCCGCCGCCACCGGCATCCGCTCGCCCACGAAGCCGGCCTGCACCATCCACTGCACGGCCTGACCACCCTCATGCTGGTTGTGGGTGTAGACCTCGATCTGCTTATCGGCGTGAGCGTAGCGGTTGAACGCGGTGTACACCGTCGACGGCGGGCAGATCATGTCGTGCAGCGCCACCGAGAACAGGCCCGGGGCGCTCGCGCGGGTGGCGAAATTCGCGCCGTCGAAGTACGACAGCGTCTCGAACACCCGGTCGTCGGCGCCGCGGTGCACCGCGAGGTAGCGCACGATCTCCTCATACGGGTCGTGCCCGGTCATGCCGACGGCGCGCTCGAAATGGCACAGGAACGGCACGTCGGCGAGCACGGCCACCAGGCCCTCCGACAGGCCGCCCGCCGCCAAGGCGATGCCGCCGCCCTGGCTGGTGCCGGTGACGGTGACCCGGCTCGCGTCGACCTGGGGGAGCGCGCGCACGGTGTCGACAGCACGTACCGCATCGGTGAACACGCGCCGGTAGAAGTACTCGGCCGGGTCGACGATGCCGCGGGTCATGAAGCCGGGGGTCGCCGGCCCGCTGCCGTGCGGGTCGGGGGTGTGGCCGCCCATGCCCCACAAGGCGCCTTGCCCGCGGGTGTCCATCACCAGGTGCGCGTGGCCCGATGATGCCCAGCCCAGTCGCTCGACGGGCAGGCCGCGGCCGCCGTTGTAGCCGATGAACTCCACGACGGCGGGAAGCGGCTCGCCAGCGGCGGCCGGGACAGTGAGCCACGCCTTGATCGGGTCACCGGCGAAGCCCGAGAAGGTCACGTCGAACGCGTCGATCGTGGTCAGCGGCGTCTCGACCCGCTCGATGACGGGGTCCTGTGCAGCGGCGCGGGCCTCGGCGAGCGTCGCCCGCCAGAAGTCGTCGAAGTCCGCGGGTTCGCGGACCGCGGGGCTGAAGGTGCGAAGCTCATCGAGAGGCAGATCGAAGCGGGGCATGCCCACAATCTAGCGGCATCCGGGAATCGTTTCCCCGCCTCGGCCGGTGCCCGTCGTGCACCTCGGCCGGTGCCCGGCCACTTCGGCGAGAGAACAACTGGCGGACGAGAGGGTGGGTGATACCCGTTCTCTCGGCGCCCCGTTGTTCTCTCGCGGGAAAGCAGGCAGGGGGCAGGCGGGCGGGATGCCGGGCTCAGGCGTGGATCCACACCTCGACGCCGTCGGGCGCCCAGTTGTAGATCTGCTGCGCGCGCCAGTTCGGCATGCCCACGCAGCCGTGGCTCATCTGGTTGCCGAAGTTGTTGTGCCAGTAGATGCCGTGGAAGGCCTGGTCGCCGTTGAAGTACATGACCCACTCGACGTTGGGTACCTCGTAGTTCCAGTACGGGTTGTCGGGGTCGGACGCCCGCATCGTCTGCGATCGCACGTGCCAGTTGATGGCGTAGCGGCCCTGGATCGTCGGCGAGATGTTCAGCCCGCTCGAGATCAGCCACGAGTCGATGACGGCGCCGTTCTCCTTGACGTACAGGCGCTGCTGGCTGAGGTCCACCTCGAGCAGGCGCACCGATTCGGCCATCGTGTGCGCGGTGACCTCGACCGGCAGCTGATACACCGGATCCCCGGCGGCCAGCTGGTCGGCGAAGGCCTGTGCGATGCCGTCGGTGTCGCCGAGCACTCGGCCGTCCTGGCCGGGCGTGGGGGTGGCCAGCACCGTGCCGGCGGAGTCGACGATGACCGTGCCGTCGACCGGCTCCTGGTCGACCTTCTTCTTCAGGGAGTCGACCACCGTCTGGATCTGGGCGGCGTCGGCACTGATCACGAAGGCGCCCGATGCGTCCGGGGCGACGGTCAGCCACTCGGCGGCGGTGGCCGCCGGCACGGGCACCGTGCGCTCGTCGCCGACGTAGAACCCGATCTTCGCCAGCATCGCATTGAGCGCCGTCGTGGTGCTCTCGGCTTCGACCGTGGTGGCCGCGGCCTCGACGGGAGATGTCGTGGGCTCGAACACGAGGGTGCTCTCCCCAGCCGCGAAAGCGGTCTCGACGGCGGCCTCGAGCGCGGTGAGGTCGACGCCGACACCGGGCTGGGCAGGCGTGGCGACATAGGCTGTGCCGTCGAAACTGACGGCCGCGTCGACCGGATCGGTGAACAGTTCGGGCGCGGCGGCGCGCACGGCGGCGGTGGCCACCTCGGGGTCGAGGGTGACGTCAGCGGCGACCGGGTCGCCGAACCACTGGCTCACGTTCCACATCGGACGTTCGTCGTAGGCGCGGGCGGCCAGCGCCCCGGCATCCACGCTCGCCCCCAGCTCGGCCCCGGTCAGGGTCGGACCGCCCTCGCCGATCGTCACCGACACCTCGGCGAGGCGGTGGGTGATCGTGTCGGTGGCCCCGCCCGAGGTGTGCAGGCCCACCGGCGTGCCGGCCACGGCCGTGCCGGGAGCGATGAGCACGAGCGAGCTGGCGACCAGTCCCACGACCACGACGGCGGCGGGTACACCGATCCACAGACCCAGGTGACGCTTGCGCGGGGCGGGTTCGGTGGGAGCCCACGCGACGGCCGGGGTCGGCGTCGGGTCCGACGCTTCGTCGGCCTGGTCTCTGGTCACCAGATCTGTCACGTTGCCCACCCCCCGGTTTCGCGCATTCGCGCTCTCTTATGGTACGTGACCCGGGATAAAGACCGGATCACGATCTGCCGCACGCCTCCCGGAAATGCGCGAACGATTCCTGCATGCCGGCGATGGGGGCGGCCAGCTCGGCCGACTGCGACAGATCGCCCTCGGCGATGGCTTTCAGCGCGGCACCGATGGCGGCCAGGTCGTCCTGCATCGGCGGCAGCAGCGCGGCCACGGTCGAGTTCGCGACGTCGGCCGACGCGGTCTTCAGCTGCGCGGCGACCGCGGCGATCGCGTCGCCGGCCGCGGCCGGGTCGGCGGGGTCGACGGCGGCCAATGCCGAAACCGCGTCGGCGACCGCGTCGTCGACGGCCGCGCAGGCCGCCTGCACCGACTGGCTCTGGGTGCTGCGGCCCGGGTCAGACGAGCCGGGGCCGTCGCATGCGGCCAGCCCCAGCACGAGGGGGAGGGCCAGAAGGGCGGCGGCGAAGCGACGGGGCATGGCTTCCATTGTCCGTCACCGGCGACAGCGGTGAATGTAACAGTTTTGTAAACACGCCTACCAAAATGGATGCCGAGGCTTGCGCCGCTCGCATTCGTAAGTTCTACTAACAAACATGCAGAGCAGCATTCGTGAGTCGCAGGTCGCCGCCGGTCGTACTTTCGCCGGCGGTCGCGCCCTTCGCCCGGCCGCCAAGGTGCTGCCCGAGCACGCCCGCGCACACAACCGGTCGCTCGTCCTGCAGACGCTGTTCCACTCCGGAGCGATGAGCCGCGCCGACCTGTCGCGTGAGACGGGCCTGACGCGCGTCACGATCTCCGACCTGGTGGCCGAGCTCATCTCCGACGGCTACATCATCGAGCGCGGCGTGCGCGAGACCACCGGACCGGGCAAGCCCGCGATCCTCGTCGATCTCGATCGCGACGGGCACCGCATCATCGGACTCGATCTGTCGGGCAGTGACCGCTTTCTCGGCGCCGTGCTCACGCTCGACGGTGAGATCGTCGCGCGCCACGAGGCCGCGGTGCCTGCCGACACGGCCGCGATCCTCGACACCGTCGTGGCGCTGGCCCGCATGCTCGTCGCCGACGCGCACGCCCCCGTGCTGGGCGTCGGGGTGGGGAGCCCCGGTGTCGTCGACGACCGCGGCGTCGTGCTCGCCGCCCCCAACTTCGGCTGGACCGACATCGACCTCGAAGGCGCGCTGGCGGCCGCTGTCGAACTGCCCGTCGTGGTCGCGAACGATGCGAACGCCGCCATCCTGGCCGAGTACACCTTCGGCGGCGCCGGCGACGACATCATGCTCGTCAAGGTCGGCCGCGGTGTGGGCGCGAGCCTGCTGGCCGGCGGACAGCCGCTGCGCGGCAGCCGTTTCGCCGCCGGTGAGATCGGCCACGTCACCGTCGCCACCGACGGCGGCCCGGCCTGCGCGTGCGGCAAGGTCGGCTGCCTGGAAGCGTGGCTGTCTGTGCCCTCACTGGGCGGCCGCGTCGATGCCGCCGGCGCCGACGCCGGCACCGTGCTGCGCGATGCCGGCGAGCGGCTCGGCATCGCGCTGGCACCCATCGTCGGGGCGTTGGACCTGTCGGAGATCGTGCTGTCCGGCCCCTCCGAACTGCTGGACGGTCCGCTGGCGGCCGCGACCGCCCAGACGCTGCGCACGCGCACGCTCGCACACTTCCACGACGGCATCCGCGTACGGATGACCGCGCAGGGCGAGGACATCGTCCTGCGCGGCGCCGCCGTCATGGTCCTGTCAGGACAGCTAGGGGTGTCCTGACGCCCGTCATCCCCCCCGGATGGGCCACCCGACCCCTGGACAACCAAGAGAACAGAAGGAAGACACCATGAACAAGAAGCTCGGAGCCCTCGCGCTTCTCGGCGCTTCGGCTGTCGTGCTCGCCGGCTGCTCGGGCGGCGGCAATGAGGCCGACCCGGGTGCGGCGCAGACCGGTGACCTGAAGGTGTGGCTGGTCGGGACCGACACTCCCGACGCCGCACGCGACTACCTCAAGACGACCTTCGAAGACGAGAACGAGGGCTGGACCCTCACGATCGAGGAGAAGACGTGGGCCGACACGAACGAGGCGTATGTCGCCGCGCTGTCGTCCAGCGACGCCCCCGACATCGTCGAGGTCGGCAACACCCAGTCGCAGGGTTTCATCGCCCAGGGCCTGTTCGAGGACATCACCGACCTCAAGGGCGATCTCGGTGGCGATGACATGCTCGCCAGTTTCGTCGAGCTGGGCAGTGAGGGCGACAGCCTGTACGCCGTGCCGTACTACGCCGGCTCGCGCATCGTGTTCTCGTCGGCCGGTGTGACCGGCGGTGAGATCCCGGCGACACTGACCGACTACGTCGCGGCGGGCAAGGAGCTCAAGACCGACACCCGTTCGGGCATCTGGACGCCCGGCAAGGACTGGTACAACGCCCTCGCGTTCGTCTGGGCCCACGGCGGCGAAGTGGCCGTCCAGGACGGCGACGCGTGGGATGCGCAGTTCTCCAGTGACGCATCACTGGCCGGGCTCGAGATGCTGCAGGACGTGTACCTCAACGCGAACGTGGCCCCGGCCGACGCCAACGAGACCGACCCGCAGGTGCCGTTCTGCGCCGGTGAGATCGGGTTCCTGTCGGCGCCGTCGTGGGTCAAGTGGTCGATCCTCGCGCCGACCGACGCCGACAACCCCGGATGCCCCGACACCTACGGCGCCGACCTGCAGGCCTTCCCGCTGCCGGGCATGACCGCGGGCGAAGCCGCCCCGGTGTTCGCCGGCGGCTCGAACGTCGCCATCGCCGCCAAGAGCGACGCGAAGGAGAAGGCTGCGGCGGCGCTGCAGATCATGCTGTCGGAGGGCTACCAGTCGATCCTCGCCGAGAACGGACTCATCCCCGCGCTGAAGTCGTTCGCGTCGCACCTGCCCGACGATGAGATCACGCAGGCTGCCGCGGCGGCCACGGCCGCGTCGAAGTCGGTGCCGGCCAGCCCGAACTGGGCCGAGGTCGAATCGTCGCTGGTGATCCCCGACGCGCTCGTGAAGATCGCGCAGGGCGGCGACGTCGCCGAGATCGCCGAGGCGCTCGACGGGCAGATCGAAGACATCCTCAACGGCTGAGCCGCGGGATGCCGTACGGCGAGGGGTCCCGGCAGCCCCGGGGCCCCTCGCCACGTCCAGGGAAAGGAGGCGCAATGACCGCCACGATCGTGCCACCCGAGGCCACGACCACGCCCCGGCGCGCGAGCGCCACCCGCGCGCAGCGCCGCGACGCCCGCAGCGGCTGGGGGCTGCTGTCGCCGGCGGTGATCATCCTCGCGGTGATGGTCGGCTACCCGGCCGGCGTGATGATCTACCAGTCGTTCACCGACTACTCGATCAAGAACAAAGTGCAGGGCACGTGGCCGAACTTCGTCGGCCTGGACAACTACATCGAGGTGTTCACCTCGTCGCAGTTTCCCGAGGTGCTCGTACGCAGCCTCGGCCTCATGGTCGTCATGTCGACCCTCATCATCGTCCTCGGCGTGCTCATCGCCGTGCTCATGACGCGGCTGTCGCGCGCCTGGCGCATCACGGTCTCGGTCGGGCTGCTGCTGGCGTGGGCGATGCCGCCGCTGGCGGCCACGGTGGTGTGGGGCTGGATCTTCGACACCCAGTACGGCGTGGTCAACTACGTCCTCAACACCCTCACCGGCACCAGCGACTTCACCAACCATCCGTGGCTCGCGAATCCGTGGACGTTCTTCGTCGTCCTCATCATCATCGTGGTGTGGCAGGGCATCCCGTTCGTGGCCTTCACCACCTATGCCGCTCTGGGCCAGGTGCCCGCCGAGGTGCTCGAGGCGTCGTCGCTGGACGGCGCGACCGGGTTCAGCCGATTCCGCCTGGTCGTGTTCCCGTACCTCCGCAGTGTGCTCACCGTCGTGCTGGTGCTGCAGATCATCTGGAACCTGCGCATCTTCGCCCAGGTCTACGGCCTGCAGTCGCGCGGCGGCATCGCGAGTGAGACCAACGTGCTGGGCACCTACCTGTTCCGCCAGGGGGTGGGCGAGTTCGGGGTGACCAGCGCGATCGGCGTGCTGATGGTCATTCTGCTGCTGGCCCTGTCGTGGGGGTACGTGCGCACGACGTTGAAAGAGGAAGAACTGTGAGCACTCAGGTCAGCGCCGGCGCACAACTGGGCACCGTGGGCGTAGACGACGTCCTCGCCGGAGGCACCCCCGCCCGCCCGGCGCGCCGCTCGGCACAGCGCCGTCGCCCGTCACGGCGCCGCATCGCGGTGCGCACACTGCTGAACATCGCCGCGTCGGTCGTGTTCGTGTGCTCCGTGTTCCCCGTCTACTGGATGTTGAACATGGCGCTCACGCCCAGCAACCGGATCATCAGCCGCACGCCGAGCTTCGTCCCCACCGAACCCACGTTCGCGAACTTCATCACGGCGTGGACGCGTGAGGCCGCGCCGGGCCAGACCGACTTTCCGCACGCGCTGGTCAGCACGGTCACGGTGACCGCCGGCGTGCTGGTGGCGACTCTGCTGTTCGCGTTCCTGGCATCCGTCGCCGTCGCCCGCTTCCGTTTCCGCGGACGCCGCGGGTTCATCGTCTCGGTGCTCATCGTGCAGATGATCCCCGGCGAGGCGATGATGTTCACCCTGTACGGCATGATCGACGACTGGCGCCTCATGAACACCCTGCTGGGTCTGGGCATCGTGTACGTCGCCGCGGTCATCCCGTTCACGATCTGGACCCTGCGCGGGTTCGTCGCCGGGGTGCCCGCCGATCTCGAAGAGGCCGCCATGATCGACGGGTGCACGAAGACCCAGGCGTTCTGGAAGGTCACCTTCCCGCTGCTGGCACCGGGCCTGGTCTCCACCGGCATCTTCGCCTTCATCCAGGCGTGGAATGAGTTCACGATGGCGCTGCTGCTGATGAGCGGCTACAACCTGACGCTCATGCCGTGGCTGAACTCGTTCCAGTCGGCCACCGAGGCCACCAACTGGGGCGCGGTCATGGCGGGATCGACTCTGATCGCGATCCCCGTGGTCATCTTCTTCCTGTTCGTGCAGGGCCGGATGACCGGCGGACTGGTCTCGGGAGCGGTGAAAGGCTGATGCGGTTCGGACTGGACGTCGGGGGCACCAAGACCGACGCGGTGGCCGTCACGCCCGACGGGGTGATCGCGGCGCGCGTACGGCGCGCGACCGGCTGGGGGGCGGATGCCGTGGTCACCACCATTGCGGAGTCCGTGCGCGAGCTGGCCGCGGCCACCGGCATCGACCCCGGGCAGATCGCCTCGATCGGCGTCGGCATTCCCGGGCAGGTGACCGAGGGCACCGCGACGGTGCGACACGCCGTGAACCTCGGAGTGGAGCGGCTCGATCTGCGGGCGGAGCTGGCCCCGGTCTTCGGCGTGCCGGTGCGTGCCGAGAATGATGTGAAGGCCGCTGCCCTGGGCGGCTACGCGCTGCACGGCGGTACCGGCACCATCGCGTACCTGAACCTGGGCACCGGCATCGCGGCCGGGCTCGTGCGCGGTGGCCGGCTGTGGCGCGGCGCACACGGCACCGCCGGCGAAGTCGGGCACATCTCCGTCGACCCGGCCGGGCCGATGTGTCCCTGCGGGCAGCGCGGCTGCATCGAGGCGTTCAGCGGCGGTGGATCGATCGCCCGGCGATGGGGGCGCGGCGGCGCTCTGCCGGTGCGCGACGTGTTCGACGCCGCCGACGCCGGCGATGCCGATGCCCAGGCGCTGCGGGCCGGCTTCGCGTACGGAGTCGCCGCGGCGGTGCGCGTCCTGGTGCTGACCGCCGACGTCGACACCGTCGTGCTCGGCGGGGGCATCACGGCGCTGGGCGAGCGCGTGCTCGCGCCGGTGGCGGCCGAACTCGACGCGAGCGCCGCGGCATCCGCCTTCATGCGCTCGTTGCGGCTGGGCGATAGGGTGCAGCTATTGCCGCCTGGTTCACCTGCCGCGGCGCTCGGCGCAGCCCTGATCGGCGACGCCGACCCCGCAGATCACAGAGAGGCCGTCGTACATGGCTGAAGTCGTCATCGTCCCCTCCGCCGCAGCCGCCGGCGTTCTGGTCGCCGACGAGATCGCGGCGCTGATCCGTCGGAGACCCGACGCGGTGCTGGGTCTGGCGACCGGTTCGACCCCGCTGCCGGTGTACGAGGCGCTGCGGCCCCGGCTCGAAGGCGTCGACGTGTCACGGGTGCGCGGGTTCGCGCTCGACGAGTACGTCGGCATCGACCCGGGGCACCCGGAGAGCTATCGCAGTGTCATCACCCGCGAGGTCGTCGACCCGCTCGGGCTGAACCCCGAGCTGATCCGCACGCCCAACGGGGCGCTCGAGACGATCGAGCACGCCGGCGACGACTACGATCGGGCGATCGCGGAGGCCGGCGGCATCGATCTGCAGATCCTCGGCATCGGCACCTCCGGCCACATCGGCTTCAACGAGCCGGGCTCGTCGTTCGCCTCGCGCACCCGCATCAAGACCCTCATCGAGCAGACGCGTGCCGACAACGCCCGGTTCTTCGACTCGATCGACGAGGTGCCGATGCACTGCATCACGCAGGGGCTGGGCACGATCCTCGAGGCCCGGCACCTGTTCCTGCTCGCGTTCGGCGAGAACAAGGCCGCCGCCGTGGCCGGCGCCGTCGAGGGTCCGATCACCGCGTCGCTGCCCGGCTCGGCGATCCAGCTGCACCCGCACGTGACGGTGGTCGTGGACGAAGCGGCCGCCTCGCAGCTCGCGGACGCCGACTACTACCGCTACGCCTTCGCGAACAAGCCGGCCTGGCAGGGCCTGTAGGTCGTACTCCGCGCAGATAGGGTCGTGCCATGACCGACGCTGCGCCCGCCACCTCGTCCGCACCCGTGCCTGCCTGGGCGTGGGGCGGCGGGCTGCTCATCGGCAGCGCACTGCTGCAGCTGATCATGATGACCGGGTTCGACACGATCGGCGGCGCGCGGCAGGTCGGCTACTGGCTCGGGTCGGCGCTGTTCGCCGCCGCGCTGGTGCTGTTCGCGCTCGGCCTGCGCGGTGGCGGGTCGGTCGTCGCGGGCCGGATGCCGGGAATCATCGCGCTGCTCGTGCTGGCGGCCTGGCCGCTGCTCAACGCGGTCGGAGCACTGCTGGCGCCCGCCTCGGCCGACACGGGGGCCGAGCTCGAAGCGTACGGCGTGTGGGCGACAGTCGCAGCCGTGGTGTGGCTGGCCGCCGCTCTGCTCTCGGTCGTGGCGATCGGCCGCGCCGGCGTCGTTCCGAGCCGGTGGCGCTGGGCGCCGGCCTGGGGTCTGGCGATCGTCGTCGGCGCGAATGCGCTCACGCAGGTGGTCGCCGTCGCCCTCGGTGCGGGCGGCGTGCAGGTGGTGCTGCCGCTGCTCCAGCTGCAATCGATGCTCACGATCCTCGTGCCGGTGCTTCTCGGGATCCTCGCGATCGTGCTCGGTCTCACGCCGCGTCCGGTGGGGACGGTGCGCGTGTACCCGCCGGCGGACTGACCGCGGCATCCGCCGTCAGGATCGGCACTCAGCTCGCGAACACCTTGCCGGGGTTGAGGATGCCGGCCGGGTCGAACACGGCCTTGATCTGCCGCTGCAGCTCCCACTGGTCCGCGCCCAGCTCGTCGGCCAGCCAACGGCTCTTGAGTACGCCGATGCCGTGCTCGCCCGTGAGCGTGCCACCCAGGCGCAGCGCGGCGCGGAACAGGTCGTCGGCGGCGTCCCAGATCTCGGGCGGCACCTCGGGGCCGGTGAACACGAAGTTCGGGTGCAGGTTGCCGTCGCCGGCGTGGGCCACCGTCGGAATGCGGATGCCGTACGCCTGCTCGATGCGCGCGATCTCGTCGAACATCGCCGGCAGGGCGCTGCGCGGCACCGACACGTCTTCGATGAGCGTGGTGCCCAGGGTCTCCATGGCCGGGTGCATCGCCCGGCGGATCGCGAGCAGCCGCTCGCCCTCGTCACGGTCGTGCGACACCGTGACGGTGCCCCCGGCGGCCTGCAGCACCGCGCCGATCGCGTCGGCCTCGACGATCGCGGCGGGCCCGTCGGTCTGCAGCGTGAGCTGCGCCTGACCGGCAGTCGGCGCGGCCAGGCCGAGCAGGGCATGCACCGCCTCGAGGCACGCGGCATCCATGAGCTCCATGATCGCGGGCTGGATGCCGGCGGCCGTCACCGCGGCCGAGGCGACCGCCGCCGACCGCACATCGGGAAACGTCGCGGCGATCGTGCACACGGTGCCGGGCACCAGGCGGCGCAGCTTCAGCGTCGCGCCGACGATGACCCCGAGGGTGCCCTCTGAGCCGATGACCAGCGACGTGAGATCGAGGCCGGTGACGCCCTTGACGCTGCGGTGTCCCAGCTGCAGCAGCCGGCCGTCGGCGAGCACCAGGTCGACGCCGAGCACCGCGTCGCGGACGACGCCATACTTCGCGCACAGCAGTCCGCCGGCACCGGTGGCGATGTTGCCGCCCACCGTCGCGATGCTGCGGCTGGCCGGGTCGGGCGCCCACCACAGCCCGTGCGCGGCCAGCGCATCGTTGAGGTCGGCGTTGATGATGCCGGGTTCGACGACGGCGAGCAGGTCGTCGGGACGCACCTCGACGATGCGGTCCATGCCGCGCACCGACAGCGCGATCTCGCCGGCGCCGGTGTTCGCTCCGCCGGCGAGACCCGTACCCGCGCCGCGGACGACGACGGGGGTTCCGGTCGCGGTGGCGATGCGCATCGTGGCCTGGACGTCGGCGACGGAGGCGGCGTGGACGACCACGAGAGGCCGGCCCGCCGCGGCGTGACCGGACTTGTCGGCGCGCGCGGCGTCGAGCCCCGCGGGAGAGACGTCGACGCGCTCGCCGAGCTCGGCGCGCAGCCGGGTGACGACGTCGGTCATGCGACGGCGAGGCGGCGGCGCCCGGCGATGAGCCCGACGGTGACCGCGATGACCCCGAAGATCAGTCCCACCCACGCCTGCCCCGCGTCCCACCAGGCGGCGGTCGCGGCCGCGTAGACGAGCAGCTCGACCAGCGCCCGCACGAACGGGTGCACGCGGATCACGGCGCGCGGCGAGACGAACAGCGCCCACACCAGCACGGCGATCAGCGGCGCGCCGATGCCGGCGACGATGTTCCACGGGAACGGCCACGCGGTGAAGCCCCAGAACGCCAGCGTGCCGAACGCGAACAGCTCGCACACGAAGGCGAGGACGTCGATCGCCGTCAGCGCCGGGACGGTGCCGGGTGTCGGCTCGGCCGGCTTTTCCGGGCGCACGTGGGGGAGGTCGGCCATGGCCTCCAGTCTACGCGGCGGCCGGGGGCCCGACGCGGGCGCCGTCGACCCACACCTGCGTGACGGCGAGGTCGGCGTCGAGCACTACGGCGTCGGCGGCGCAGCCGGGCCGCAGCGATCCGTACCGGTCGTCCAGGCCC
>JAEXHA010000051.1 GCA_023450335.1 Actinomycetes bacterium
GCGGTCGGCCGCGTCGCGCGCGCCGTGGGCCGGCTCACCCCCGGGACGTTCCCGGCCCGCGCTCCCGCCGCCATCACCCGTATGCTCGGCGTGCTGGCGGGGCGTACCTCGGGGCCGGCGAAGGTCCTCTATCGGGTGCTCGCCACGGTCCCGCCGCTGACCGCCCGCGTGTTCGCCGCTCTGGGCGGTGAGCCCGCGGCAATGGTCCGGACCACCGTCGCCGCGACCATGTCGGCCGGCGGCACGGCGGCCAACGTCTTGCCGTCGCAGGCCAGCGCGACCCTCAACCTTCGCATCGCCCTCGGCGAGACGGTCGCCGGCACCGTCGCGCGGGTCCGGCGCCGAATCAACGACGCACAGGTGAGCGTAGAACTGCTCGAGGGCAGCGATCCCTCTCCCGAATCCCCCGTCGACTCGGCGCAGTTCGCGCTCGTGCGCGACGCCCTG
Source organism: Actinomycetes bacterium (assembly GCA_023450335.1). Lineage (GTDB taxonomy): Bacteria > Actinomycetota > Actinomycetes > Actinomycetales > Microbacteriaceae > Microbacterium. The sequence goes on from JAEXHA010000051.1 coordinate 448, forward strand.
GCGGCATCCCATCCCGAGGCGGTCGCCGTGCCCTACGTCATGATGGCGGCCACGGACTCGCGGTACTTCCACCGGTTCACGCCCCACGTCTTCCGATTCGCGCCGCTGGCGATGTCAGCGGCCCAGCGGGCGGCGATCCACGGTGTCGATGAGCGCGTGGAGATCAGCGAGCTCGAACGCGGCGAGCGATTCCACCGAACGCTGCTGCAACGGCTACAGTGATCCCACCCGAATCGCCTGCAAGGAGCACGATGTCCGCACGCGTCACGCTGGGGACGCTCGCCGGCGTCGTCGGCTTCCTCGCTTTCGTCGAGTTCACCAGCGGGGTGCTGCAGGGGTGGTACACCCCGATGCTCACCGACATCGCCCGGCACCTCGGCATCCACGACGCCGACGTCAACTGGCTGGAAGGCACGCAGCTGATGCTTTCCGCGCTGGTGGTACCCGCGCTGGCAAAGCTCGGCGACATGGTCGGGCACAAGCGCATTCTGCTCGTATCCACCGCGCTGACCGCCGCCGCCTCCCTCGCGCTACCGTTCACCGACTCGTTCGCGGTGTTCCTGGCCGCGTGGGCCCTGCAGGGGTTCTACGTCGTGTGGCTGCCGCTGGAGATCGCCCTCATCTGGTCGCGCTCGCGCCGCATGGACGGGCGCGCCACGATCACCGCCCGTTCGGCGGGACTGCTGGTGGCCGCGCTGGAGCTGGGCGCCATCTCCGGGGCGTTGGCCGGCGGCGCACTCATCGACGTGCTCCCGCTGTCGATCGTGCTGCTGATCCCCGCGCTGCTGGTGGTCGTGTGCTTCTTCGTCGTCCTGTTCGGCGTGCAGGAATCACCCGAGCCGACCGGCGGGCGCCTGGACACGGTGGGTCTCGTTCTCATCTCGCTCGCGTTGATCGCCTTCACCGGCGGGCTGAGCTTCCTGCGCCTGAGCGGCGTCGCCGATGTGCTTCCGTGGCTGTTGGTGGGCCTGGGCGTCCTGCTGATCTGGCCGTTCGCGGCGTGGGAGCTCCGGCATCCCGACCCCCTCATCGACGTGCGCATGTTCCGCTCGCCGGCGCTGGGCCCGGTGTTCCTGACGGCGGGCCTGTTCGGTGTCAGCGTGCTCGGCGCGCAGGCACCGCTGTCGACCTTCGCGCGGACCGATCCGGAGGTTTACGGCTACGGACTGGACACGAGCGGCTTCGCGACCTCGCTCATCATCGGCGTGTACCTGATCGCGATGATCATCGGTGCTCTGCTGTTCCCGGTCATCGCCCGCCGTCTCACCCCGCGGGTCACGCTCATCGGGGCCGCGCTGTGCGTGGGAGTCGGCTTCCTGCTGTTCCTGCCCTTCCACGCCGCCTACGCGCAGGTCATCAGCAACATGGTGATCGTCGGCCTGGGGTCGGGCGCCCTCGTCGCGGCGCTGCCTGCTGCCGCCGCCGCGGCCGCCCCCGCCACGCAGACGGGTGTGGCCACAGGCCTCACCAACTCGGTCAAGACCGTCGGCGGTGCGATCGCGTCGTGCGTGTTCGGCATCGCGCTGTTCCACGGCGCGACCGGCGCCGGGGTCGCCGCCGACGGCACGGCCGGCTCGTTCACGGGCTATCTGACCGTCTGGGTCGTCTGCGGCGTGACGGCGCTGGTCGCAGCGGTGCTGCTGCTGTTCGTGCCGAAGCAGGCCTTCACCGACCAGGTGGCGGACGCCGTGGTCGCGGTGGCCTGACGCCTACTCGCCCAGCCGGTTGCGCGTGCGCATGGCCCGTTCGGCCTCGCGCTTGTCTTCGCGTTCGCGGATCGTCTGCCGCTTCTCATACTCACGCTTGCCCTTTGCGACGGCGATCTCGACCTTCGCACGGCCGTCGGAGAAGTAGAGCTTCAGCGGCACGAGGGTGTACCCGCCGGCCGAGATCGCATGCGACAGCTTGATGATCTCGTCTTTGTGCAGCAGCAGCTTGCGGGTGCGCTTGGCAGCGTGGTTGGTCCAGTGCCCCTGCGAATACTCGGGGATGTTCACGGCGTCGAGGAAGGCCTCACCGCGATCGATGTACGCGTAGCCGTCGCTCAGGTTGGCGCGCCCTTCGCGCAGCGATTTGACCTCGGTGCCGGTCAGAACCAGTCCCGCCTCATAGGTCTTCTCGATGGCGTACTCGTGGCGCGCCCGACGGTTGGTCGCGACGACCTTCTCACCGCGCTCGCGGGCCATGGCACTTCTCCTCGGTCAAGCCGCGCGCCCGGATCGGCGATACGGCAGCAGGCCAGTCTAGCCCAGCGGCCGGGTCACGCGCGCAGCCAGCGGCGGATCGCGAACCCCGCCGACAGCGCGGCCAGCAGCAGTCCGATCCCGATGATCAGCGGAATGACCACGGCCACATCTCCCGGGCCCACCCAACTGGTGACGAAGTCGATCCGGTCGCTGAGGTACTGGCGCACCCCGAAATGCACACCCGCGACGATCGCGCCGCTGGCCAGCAGCGACCCGATGAACGCGGCGAACACACCCTCGAGGATGAACGGTGTCTGGATGAACCGGTTGGAGGCGCCCACCAGACGCATGATCCCCAACTCGCGTCTTCGGGCGAAGGCCGACAGCCGGATCGTGGTGCCGATCAGCAGCACGGCGGCCACGAGCATGAGACCGGCGATGCCCACGGCCACGTAGGTCGCGATCGTCAGAGCCGAGAACAGTGGCTCGAGGTACTGCATCTGGTCCTTCACCTCCTCGACGCCGTCCTGCCCGCCGAACGCCTCGCCGAGCACCTCGGTCTGGTCGGGATCGACGAGATTCACCCAGAACGTCTCCCCCAGTTGCTCGGGGGTGATGAAGTCGGCGTAGTCGTCGCCGTACAGGTCGAGCACGTTCTGGTAGGCCTCGTCGCGCGTCTCGAACCGCACGTCGCGGACGATGTCGGCCAGTGCGGGGCTGTCGAGCTTGTCCTGCACAGCGGCCACCTGCTCTTCGGTGGCGACGCCGTCGGCGCAGGTCGTGGTCGTCGAGTCGGCGCGACACATGAACAGGGCGACCTGCGCGCGGTCGACCCAGTAGTCGCGCATGAGACCGATCTGCAGCTGCATGAGCATCGCAGCGCCGACGAAGGTCAGCGACACGAAGGTCACCAGCACCACCGACACCACCATCGATGCGTTGCGACGCAGCCCCGACAGAGCCTCGGCCAGGATCAGACGCACCCTCATGACGTCGGCCCGACTTCGTCGTCGTCGGCGTCGAGCCCGAGTCGGTCGGCGACGCCCAGTCCGTTCAGACCGAGGCCGGCCAGGTCGACGTCGGGCGCGTCGATGCGGATGGCGCGATCCGCGGGCGCCTCGGCTGCGGGGGTGGATGCCGGGGGCTCGGCCTCGCGCGGAGTGTCCTGTGCCGGCGCGTCGGCCGGGGGTGCTGCTGCCGGCGCCGCGGCGTCCCGGGGAGGGACAGCCGCCTCGGGCGCCTCGCGGGCGATCTCACGCTGCAACTCGAGGACCGCGGTGAGGGCTGCGACCGCGGCCGCGCCCTTCTCCTGCGCCGGGGCGAGGGTCGGCAGCTGCGACGTGTCTCCGTACCCGCCGTGGTGGTCGTCGCGCAGCATCACGCCGCCGCGCAGCTCGATCACGCGCCGCTGCATCTGGTCGACGAACCCGGCCTCGTGCGTGGCCATGACCACCGTGGTGCCGCCGGCATTGATGCGGGCCAGCAGCTGCATGATGTCGATCGAAGTCGCCGGGTCGAGGTTGCCGGTGGGCTCGTCGGCCAGCAGGATCTGTGGCCGGTTGACCAGGGCCCGTGCGATGGCGACGCGCTGCTGCTCACCGCCGGACAGCTCGTGCGGCAGGCGCTTGTCCTTGCCCTCCAGGCCCACCAGCGACAGCACCTCGGGCACCGCCTGCTGGATGAACCCGCGCGACGAGCCGATCACCTGCAGCGTGAAGGCCACGTTCTGGAAGACCGTCTTGTTCGGCAGCAGCCGGAAGTCCTGGAACACCGCCCCGACGTGCCGGCGGAAGTACGGCACCTTCCGTGTGGAGAGCGTGCGCAGGTCGCGGCCGAGCACGACCACCCGGCCCTCGCTGGGGGTGTCCTCCCGCAGGATGAGGCGCAGGCACGACGACTTCCCCGAGCCCGAGGCGCCCACGAGGAAGACGAACTCCCCGCGCAGCACTTCGAAATCGACATCGTTCAGTGCCGGCTTGCTCGTCCCGCGGTACTGCTTGGTGACGTGTTCGAACCGGATCATGGCTGTGTAAGCCTAAGCAGGCCGCCGCCGTTCGCCTCGCGCGACACCCCGCGCCCCGGCATCCACCCCCGTGCGCAGCCGACCAGACGCGTCAGTCGTCGTCGTCCTTGCGCTTGCGCCACCGGATGCCGGCCGAGATGAGGCCGTCGAGATCGCCGTCGAAGACCGACGCGGGGTTGCCCACCTCGTAGCCGGTGCGCAGGTCCTTGACCAGCTGCTGACCGTAGAGGAAGTACGACCGCATCTGGTCGCCCCAGCTGGCGGTGATGGTGCCGGCCAGTTCCTTCTTCTTGGCCGCCTCCTCTTCGCGCTTGAGAAGCAGGAGGCGGGTCTGCAGCACGCGCATCGCGGCTGCGCGGTTCTGGATCTGCGACTTCTCGTTCTGCATCGAGACGACGATGCCGGTCGGGATGTGGGTCAGCCGGACGGCGGAGTCGGTCGTGTTGACCGACTGGCCACCCGGGCCGGACGAACGGAACACGTCGACGCGGATGTCGTTCTCGGGGATGTCGACCTCGACGGCCTCTTCCATCACGGGGATGACTTCGACGGCGGCGAAGCTGGTCTGGCGCTTGTCGGCCGAGCCGAAGGGGCTGATGCGCGCGAGGCGGTGCGTGCCGGCCTCCACCGACAGGGTGCCGTAGGCGTAGGGAGCGTCGATCTCGAACGTCGCCGACTTGATGCCGGCCCCTTCGGCGTATGACGTGTCCATGACCTTGGCGGGGTAGTTGTGTCGCTCGGCCCATCGCAGGTACATGCGCAGCAGCATCTCGGCGAAGTCGGTGGCGTCATCGCCGCCGGCTCCGGAGCGGATCGTCACGACGGCGGCGCGGTCGTCGTACTCGCCGTCGAGCAGGGTCTGCACCTCGAGCTGGTTGATCGTCTTGTCGAGAGCGGCGAGTTCGTCGCGCGCCTCGGCGGCCGAGTCCTCGTCGTCCATCTCGACGGCCAGCTCCACCAGCACCTCGAGGTCGTCGAGGCGCTGCCCCACTTCGGACACGCGCTTGAGCTCTGCCTGGCGGTGACTGAGCGCACTGGTGACTTTCTGGGCCTGTTCGGGGTCATCCCACAGGTCGGGGGCGCCGGCCGCTTCGCTCAGTCGCGCGATCTCAGCTTCGAGCGCGGGCACGTCCACCACCGCCCTGATGTCGGCGTAGGTGGCGCGCAGGGCCTGGATGTCGGCGGAGAGATCGAGTTCGAGCATGACACTCCAGACTAACGTGGATGCGGTGACCTCCAGCGACTCTCCGATCCCGATCGGCGATGTGCTGTGGCGTTTCGCACCGATGATCTACGGGCCGACGTTGCTGTTCGCGCTGGGCGAGGGGGCGGTGCTGCCGCTTCTCCCTAGCCTCGCGGCGCGGCTGGGCGCTGATGTGCCGATGGCGGCACTGGTGGCCTCGTTCCTCGTCGTCGGCCAGTTGTGCGGCAACATCCCCGCCGGGTGGGCGGTGGCCCGCTGGGGTGAGCGGCGCACGATGGCCGTGGGCGGAACGCTTGCGCTGGGCGGCGCGGCGGGGCTCGCGCTGGCACCGCACGTGGTCGTCCTGGCCGCGGCGGTGTTCCTGATCGGATTCTGCGCAGCCGCGTTCGGCCTCGCCCGCCATTCGTTCATGACCACGAGGGTGCCGCTGGTGTTCCGGGCGCGGTCGCTTGCACTGCTGGGTGGCACGTTTCGTCTGGGCATGTTCGTCGGGCCGTTCGCGGCCGCGGGACTGCTGGCCCTGTTCGCCGATGAGCACGCGGCGGCCTGGTTCTTCGCGGTCTGTCTCGTGGCGACGGTGGCGCTGGTGCTGCTCGGCCCCGACCCCGAGGCGACCGTCACCGCACCCGCTGACGCCCGACTGACCGAAGACACCGGCGAGGCGGTCACCGGCTCGATCCCGACCCTCGAACGCGCAGGCGTGTTCCGCACGATGTGGCAGCACCGGGCGGTGCTGTCCCGGCTCGGCCTGGCGGCGGCGAGCCTGTCGGCGGTGCGATCGGCCCGCCAGGTGGTCTTGCCGCTGTGGGGCGTTTCGCTCGGGCTGGACGCCCAGACGATCGCCCTGGTCGTGGGCGTCTCGGGTGCGATCGACTTCGCCCTGTTCTATGCCAGCGGCCAGGTCATGGACCGGTTCGGGCGGCTCTGGGCGGCACTGCCGGCCATGCTCCTGATGGGCGTCGGCTTCGGCGGCCTGGCGCTGACCCACGACGTCGTCGACGCAAGCATGTGGTTCGCGATGTTCGCCGCCGTGTCCGGGGTGGGCAACGGGTTGTCCAGCGGCATTCTGATGACGCTCGGGGCCGATGCCGCGCCGCAGAGCGACCCGGCGCCGTTCCTCGGGTCGTGGCGCACGCTGTCGGATACCGGTGGCGCGCTCGCCCCGCTCATGCTCTCCGCCGTGGCGGCGCTGGGCACCCTCGCCCTCGCGTCGGGCGTGATGGGGCTGATCAGCGTGGCGGGCGCCGCCGCGTTCTGGCGGTGGGTGCCGCAGTTCGTCCCGCGCGGGCGCTGACCCCTCGCCGCTCCCGACCCGTCACCCGAGGGCGTTGCGGCTGGTGGCGGTCGCCTGCAGCGGGACGCCGTCGGGAATGAACAGCGTCAGGACGGGCGGGTGCCAGGTGGTCACGACGGTGACCCGGGCGGACACCCCGTCGGGGGTGCCCGCGGCGGTCAGCTGCACCTCGGGAAACGAGGCGACGATGTCCGCCGCCTGCGCGTGCACCCCCTCGTCGGTGAGCAGCGCGGTCGACGTCCCGCCGTCGGTCGACAGCACGAATCCGTCGGCGCCGGCCAGTGCCGCGGCGTCGGCGACGGCGTCGGCCCGCTTCTGGGCGACGTACAGACTCGTCGCATCCGCGCACACGAGCACGAGCACCAGCGCCAGCACGACATAGCCGAGCGTGAGTAGCAGCACCGTGGAAGCCCAGTTCGACGAGGCCCTTGCCCCCATCGAGGAGGCCATCCAGCAGGTCGTCAACACGTTCGGCGTCACGGTGCAGCGCGCCCGTCTCAAGGGCATCCGCGCGCTGGCCTATCAGGCGTTCGTGGAGAGCATCGAGGCCGGCGACTTCGAGGCGCTGACCAAGCGTGCGATCGGCAACGTGGGCAACCTGCCTACCGGCTGGACAGTCACCCCGCCGAAGGCCGCGCCCAAGGCTCCGCGCAAGCGCACCACGGCTGCCGAGGACGCCCCCACCGAGAAGCCCGCTGCCTCGGCTGCCAAGGCCCGCACGCGGACCGCGCCCAAGCCGACCAGCCAGACCAACGTCCAGAAGGCCGCTGCCACGCGCAAGCCCCGCGCCACCAAGGGCAGCACCGTCGCAACCAAGGAGGGCATCGTCATCGCCGAGCAGCGCCACGTCGATGGGTAACCCGACACCCCAAGACCGTAGACGACCCTCTGGCGAGCGCTGGGGGGTCTTCTGCCGTGTGGGGTCGGGCCGTGGCTGCCGTTCGGCCGTGGCGTCTCTAGGCGGCTGCCCTACGCTGGATTGATGGACGACCTGGCACGGCAGCGAGAGCTACGGCAGCTTCGCGACGAGGTACTGAGCACGCCGAACTGTCCCAAGTGTCTGCACCGCATGGAGCCAAGCGACAACGGCGCGCCGGTGTGGCGCTGCCCCGAGTGCGGGGTTACTCAGTCGGCCTAGCTCGGGTGGGAACCCAAGAAGTCGATGGCGTCCGCCGCCGATTCAAAGTTGGCATCGATTCGGTCATCGTTCGAGTAGCGAATCTGGATTTCAACGCGAAGCAATGCCGGGTCCGGGACGACATCATCAATGTGGCGGAGAGCTTCGGCTGCTTCTTCCGTCGTATCGAAGGCAAGGCTGGAACCGAACAGCGGGAGCACGAGCACACGGGTAACGCGGCGGGTCAAGTGCGTCACGATCCGCTCGCGAAACTTGGCGTAGCTCTCGGGGGCCATGTTGGCGAGCGTGCGAATCAGTTCGGCCCTCCGTCCATCGTCAAGCGCTTCCCATGCGTCCGCCTGCGCGGCCAGGTGAGCTTCGGGTGTGCCCTCATCGAATGAGAGGTCGATGCCGAACTGGGCGAACGCTCCCACGACCGTCTCGCGGGGTACGAAGAGAACCTGAATGCCCTGGCTCAGCATGTGCGTCAGACCGCCTGCCGTCCATTCCCCGGCTACCACTGCACCCGTGAACGGACGCGTGTGAGCGAACGTCTGTCGGAGCGGAAGGAGCGCGTTGGCAATCTCACCAGCCTTGTTCACCGAGTGCTTCGTGTACCGACGCCACGCCACTTCGATAAAGGCAACTGGAGCGCCCACCCGGTGCGGGGTGCCGTCCTTCTCGAGCACGAAGTCGAGATTGTGCTTGTTCTCGGCGTCGTCCACCCACGTCAGGAGACGCTTCTTGCCGCGCGCTGGGCGCTCACCGATTACGTCTAGGTAGAGCCCGTACTCGTCGGCAATCCCTTGGAGCAGCGGCTCGACAGACTGCTCAAGCGCGTAACCAATGATCTGTCCCACGCGATGGCTGGGTGACTGCGCCACTATGCCTCAATCCAAAGTCGGCCCTCGTGCAGAGGGTGGTCGTGCTTGCGGTTCTTCCACTTCACATTCCGGTCACGGAGCTTCTCAAAGCTCCACTCACCGAAGCCGGATGCCTGGGCAAGCTCACCGAGCCAGCGCTCGACCGGCACGTGGACACCGTATGGCGCACTGTCGCCAACTACGAAGCACACCTTGCCACCTTGGCGAGTGGCACGGCGTAGCGCCTGCCATACCTGAGCAGAGTCGTAGAAGTACCCTGCGATCATCAGGTCGTAGCGCTTGTTTCCGCCCTTGGTGCGCCGGACCTCACCTAGCTCTTCATACACCGCAACCAGCTCGTCACGGATCGGCTCAATGAGCGGTGAGTCAAGTGCTTCCGCGGGGTTCCACCCTCCCATGTGCTGGGTGGCCGATTTCACCAGGGACTTCCGGAGTGGCGCAAGGTCGCCCCATCCATTCACCTCGTCAAGAAACGACTGCTCAAGCCGTGTTGCGTCCGCGTAGTCAAAGTTGTTCGCATAGGGCGGCGACGTCACGACCAGATCGGCCACATCGTCCTCGATACCCTCCAACGCGCGCGCGTCTGTCGTCAGAATCCGCCCTGCTGGCGAGGCCAGGAAGGGTGCCATCTGGCGCATGTCATCTGCGAACAATTCAACGCGCTTCGAGAACGCTGTCAGTGGCTCAGCAACACGCGACTTCGTGGCGTTGGGGAGTACGTACTGCCACTGAGCCGTACCGGCAGGCGAACAAGCACGGATGATGCTAACCATCGCAAGCCACAACAGTTCGTCCGCATCGTCGCCGACACGAAGCCGTTCCACCGCGTCACGAATACGGAGTAGGTCGGTGAGTACGACGGTGTCGGGGAAGCACTTCGGAATCAAGGCTGAACGCGGCATGACCACGTCCCTCTCCTTCTCGACCTCCGCAAGCACGGCCCACATCCGTCGGACAAGCTCAGCCGGGTCAGCACGCCACGCCAGCTTCGCCCGCGCGACCCGCCCAACGAACGGGTGGACATCCGCCCCCACGGCAGGCAGCCCCTTCGACTCGGAGGCGATGACAGTCGTGCCCGAGCCTGCATAGGGATCAAGCACAGCAGTTGCGCTCGAAGCGTCGATGACCTCCTCGACCCATTGCGCCGAAAAGCCCGCCGAGTACCGGAACCAGCGGTGAACAGGCAGCCGCATGTTGTCGACGAAGGTAGTTGTGTTGCGCGACGGCTTCGCTTGCGCGGGCGGCTGCACCGGAAGGTCGAATAGTGGAAGAGACATTGGCTCAAGAGTATCGGGCAGGTGCGACAGACCTCAGTAGGCGCGGCACTGCGGACCAGACAAGGTACGTTTACGCAATGGTGCGGGGCAGCAGCATCGCGATCTCCTTCTTTCCGGCCTGCTCGATGAGGTCGCGCTTGGCGTCTTCGCGCACATCAGCCGCCTGCGCCTGCAGCACCTGCGCGAGCGGCGCGCGGCGTTCGATCGCCGCGGTGAGCTGATCGGTCGCACGCGACAGCGCCGGCACATCGAGGCGTCGAGCGAGGTCACCGAGCGCGTCGGCGAGACTCGAGCCGGTGCCGGTGGCCAGCACGGCGCGGCGGACCTCGCGGGTGAGCTCACCGCTGCCCACCTCCCCCACCCGGCGCAGCGCATCCCGCAGGCCCTCACCGGCGGCGAGGCACAGCGCGAGGAACTCGAGCACCGTCGGCAGCTCTTCGGCGATGCGTGCCGTGCGCCGCCGGACCGCCGAGGTGAGCCGCAGGTCGTAGCCGACGGCGCCGACGGCCGCCAGCAGCGGCGGTAGTAGCACCATGACCGGTGAGCCCTGGCCGACCAGGGTCACCGCGACGACGGCCACCGCGCCCACCAGGGCACCTGCCAGCGCCAGCCCAGCTGCCGCGCGCGGAAGGCGACCGGGTCCGGGC
>JAEXHA010000059.1 GCA_023450335.1 Actinomycetes bacterium
GTGCCGAAGGTGCCGGCACCGAGTCGCCCACCGCAGGCGCGGAGTCACTCGCCGCAGGCACGGCGTCGGCCACAGCCGGCGCGGAGTCGCTCGCCGCAGGCGCGAAGTCGGCCACGGCCGGTGCGGAGTCGCTCGCCGCGGGCGCGGGGTCGGGCGCGACCGGCACGGCCGAGACCACGGGGGTGGCGGTGGTCACGGGGTCGGCGACGTCGGGCTGCGGTGCCGAGGCACCGGCATCCACCGCCCCCAGTGACGTGGCCTCGATGTAGGTGCCGTCGGGGTGGACGATGAGCGGCCAGCGCGACGTGCCCTCGATGACGATCGCCGTCACGGGTTCGCCGGCCGAGGCTGCCAGCAGACGCACGGACTCGACGATGCGGCGGCGCAGCCCTTCGCTCGTGGACGCGAAGACCTCGTCGACGTCGCCGCCGACCTGGATCTCAGCGGCGGTGGTGGAGGTGATGCGGACGATCGGCTCGGACATGGTGGTATCCACAACGGACCTTTCTGTTCAGGCACGAACCTAGCGAGTATCGCACCCTGACACGAGGGGACCCTTGGCGAGTCAGATCTGGAAGACGGCGTGCACGTCGTCACCGCACACGACACGACCGTTGAGCTCAGCAAGTTCCATGAGCACGGCCACGCCGGCCGTCTCGTAGCCGAGCGTTCCGAGCAGCTGGCGTGCGGCCAGCAGCGTGCCTCCGGTGGCCAGTACGTCGTCGACCAGCAGCACCCGGCTGCCGGCGGGCAGATCGGCGGCCATCTCGATGGTCGCCTGCCCGTATTCGAGGTCGTACGACACGGATGCCGCCGGCCGAGGCAGCTTGCCCGCCTTGCGGATCGGGACCATGCCCACCCCGCCGGCCACGGCGACGGCGCCTGCCAGCAGGAAGCCCCGCGCTTCGACGCCCGCGACCACGTCGAACGTGCCGGCGAACGGCGCGATCATGGCGTCGATCACGGTGCGCATCGCGACGGGATCGGCCAGCAGCGGCGAGATGTCTCGGAACAGAATGCCCGGCTCGGGAAAATCGGGGATCGTCGCGATCAGCGAGTGGGCACGGGACAGCTCCGGAGAATTCACCAGACCAGGCTACGCGGCGGCGCCTGCACAACTCCTTCACCGAGCGAGCGGCCCGGGTGCGCAAGCGCTTGCGCTACGCTGTTCCGCATGACTTCGACCTCGACGGCCGCAACGCACCCGATCGGCCAGAGCTCCCCCGGCGCCGAATGGTGGCGCAGTGCCGTGATCTACCAGATCTATCCCCGCTCGTTCGCCGACAACGACGGCGACGGCGTCGGTGACCTGCCCGGCATCACCTCCCGCCTCGACGCACTCGCGTCGGTGGGCGTCGATGCGCTCTGGCTGTCGCCGTTCATGACCAGCCCGCAGAAGGATGCCGGCTACGACGTCGCCGACTACTGCGACGTCGATCCGCTGTTCGGCACGCTCGCCGACTTCGACGAGATGCTCGCGCAGGCCCACGCCCGCGGCATCCGCGTCATCGTCGACCTCGTGCCCAACCATTCCTCCGACCAGCACGAGTGGTTCCAGCGGGCCCTGGCCGCCGCGCCGGGCAGCCCCGAGCGTGCGCGCTATATGTTCCGCGACGGCAAGGGCGAGCAGGGCGAGCTGCCACCCAACAACTGGGAGTCGGTGTTCGGGGGCCCCGCCTGGACCCGCATCACCGACGCCGACGGCACACCCGGCCAGTGGTACCTGCACCTGTTCGACACCAGCCAGCCCGACTTCGATTGGGCCAATCCCGAGGTGCAGGCCGAGTTCCGCCGCATCCTGCGGTTCTGGCTCGACCGCGGCGTCGACGGCTTCCGTGTCGATGTGGCCCACGGTCTGGTCAAGACCGACGGCCTACCCGACCACCTGCCGGCCGTCGACGGCGACAGCATGGGCGGCGACGCCGACGACGTGCCGTACTGGGGCCAGGACGGCGTGCACGAGATCTACCGCGACTGGAACCGCGTGCTCGCCGAGTATGACGGCGACCGCGCCCTGTGCGCCGAGGCGTGGCTGCCGACCGTCGACCGCACCGCACTGTGGGTGCGTCCCGACGAGATGCACCAGGCGTTCAACTTTCCCTACCTGCAGACCGAATGGGATGCCGCGCACCTGCGCGAGGTTATCTCCGAGTCGCTGCGCGCCTTCCCCGCCGTCGGTGCCCCGGCGACGTGGGTGCTGTCGAACCACGACGTCGTGCGCCACGCCTCGCGCCTGGCCCTGACCGCCGAGAACGCCCAGGGCCACGGCATCGGGCCCGACTCACCCGGTCAGCCCATCCCCGAGGTGGGGCTGCGCCGCGCCCGCGCCGCGACGGCCGTCATGCTGGCGCTGCCCGGCTCGGCCTACCTGTACCAGGGCGAAGAGCTGGGTCTTCCCGAGGTCATCGACCTTCCCGGTGACGCGCGGCAGGACCCGACCTGGTTCCGCACCGACGGCGAGCGCTACGGGCGTGATGGATGCCGGGTACCGATCCCGTGGACCGCCGACGCGCCCGCCTACGGATTCAGCCCGACGGGCGCCGCGTGGCTGCCGCAGCCGGCCGACTGGGCGCCGCTGGCCCGCGACGCGCAGGAGGCCGACCCCGAGTCGACGCTGTGGCTGTACCGCACCCTGCTGGCCACGCGCCGTGCGCACGAACTGGGCGCCGGGTCGCTCGAATGGCTGGACGGCTTCGGCGACGACGTGCTGGCGCTGCGCAACGGCGACGTCACCGTGATCGCCAACACGGGCGACGCACCGGTCGAGCTGCCCGCAGCCCTCGCCGCGGGCACGCTGCTGGTGGCCAGCACGGCGTTCACCGGCACCGCGGTTCCGGTGGACACCACCGTCTGGATCGCGGCCGGCTGACATGGCGGGCCTCGAGGAGGTCGCCCGTCGCGCCCAGGTGTCGACGGCGACCGCCTCGCGTGCGCTGAGCGGCCGCGGTCGGCTGAGCGAGGCGACCCGGCAGCGCGTGCGCGTCGCAGCGGCCGAGCTGGGCTACGTCGCCTCGGCGGCCGCGTCGAGCCTGGCAACCGGGCGCGCCCAGTCGATCGGGGTGCTCGTGCCGCTGCTGGACCGCTGGTTCTTCGCCG
>JAEXHA010000152.1 GCA_023450335.1 Actinomycetes bacterium
ACGAGAGGACCGGGTTGGACGAACCTCTGGTGTGTCAGTTGTTCCGCCAGGAGCACCGCTGATTAGCTACGTTCGGGATGGATAACCGCTGAAAGCATCTAAGCGGGAAGCCGGCCTCAAGATGAGACTTCCATGCCTTCGGGCGAGAGGCTCCCAGCTAGACTACTGGGTTGATAGGCCGGATGTGGAAGCGTGGTAACACGTGGAGCTGACCGGTACTAATAAGCCGATGACTTGATAACACACCTAGTTTGTAGGTGCTTGCGTCCACTGAGTGGTTCTCGATGTACGGTCGAGAACCGCATGACAATGACTTTGTTATGCACGATTGAAACATCAATAGTGTTTCGGCGGCCATAGCGAGAGGGAAACGCCCGGTTACATTCCGAACCCGGAAGCTAAGCCTCTCAGCGCCGATGGTACTGCAGGGGGGACCCTGTGGGAGAGTAGGACACCGCCGGACTTCTTTCGTGAAATGGCCACCCATCGTTGGGTGGCCATTTCTCGTTAACACGCCCTGTGAGAGGATCCAGCCGATGAGTGATGACGACCGTTCCCGTTCCGAGGGTGCGCAGCGTCCCGCATCGCGGACCCCTGAAGGGCGCCCGCAGCGTGATGGCGAGCGCGCCTCGCGACCGCAGCGCGACGGTGACCGCGCGCCGCGCAACTACCGTGAAGCCGGCCGCAATGCGAGCTCTGGCGACGGGCCGCGCCGTGCCTTCGGTAAGCGCGACGATGATCGCAAGCCGCGCGGTTCGCGTGATGGTGAGCGTAAGCCGTACGCGAAGCGCGACGGCGACCGTAGGCCCTATGGTTCGCGCGATGGCGACCGTAAGCCGTATGCGCAGCGCGATGGCGAGCGGAAGCCGTATGGTTCGCGTGATGGTGACCGGAAGCCGTACGCGCAGCGCGATGGCGACCGGAAGCCCTATGGTTCGCGCGATGGCGACCGTAAGCCGTATGGTTCGCGTGACGGTGACCGCAAGCCGTACGCGCAGCGCGATGGTGACCGGAAGCCCTACGGATCCCGCGATGGTGAGCGGAAGCCGTACGGTTCGCGTGACGGTGACCGCAAGCCGTACGGTTCGCGTGATGGTGACCGCAAGCCCTATGGTTCGCGTGATGGTGACCGCAAGCCGTACGCGAAGCGGGACGGCGGCGAGCGTCGCTCGTCCCGCCCTCCTCAGGACGCCGAGCGGCGGCAGCGGCCGGCCGGCCCTGCCATTCCGGACGATGTGACTCCGCGCGATCTGCACGGCGGCGCACGGAATGAGCTCAAGACGCTCTCCAAGGAGAACGCGGAGCAGGTCGCCCGCCACCTCGCGATGGTGGCCCGGCTCATCAACGACGATCCCGCACTTGCGCACGAGCACGCGTTGGCTGCGTCGCGCAGCGCCGGGCGCGTCGGCGTCGTCCGCGAGACCGTCGCCATCACCGCGTACGCGGTGGGCGACTACGCCTTGGCGCTGCGCGAAGCGCGCACCTACCGGCGCATCTCCGGCAGCGATGAGCAGATCGCCCTGATCGTGGACAGCGAGCGTGGTGTCGGCCGTGCCGACCGCGCGCTCGAGGTCGGCCGCGGCGTCGACCGCTCGACCCTGCCGACCGAAGTGCGTGTCGAACTCGCGATCGCGATGTCCGGCGCCCGGCTCGACTTGGGTGAGACCGACCGCGCCCTGCAGGAGCTCGACATCCCCGAGCACGATCCCGACCGCGCGTTCTCGTGGAGTCCTGGTCTGTTCGCCGCGCGCGCGGCCGTTCTCGAAGAGCTGGGACGCGAAGACGAGGCGCGTCACTGGCGCACGCGCGCCGAGGTCGCTGCGGCGGCCCTCGGAGATGTGGATGCCGATCGCGAGACCATCGAAGTCGACGAGATCGAAGAGCTCATCATCGACGACGACGTCCACGACATCGACCAGACGCTCCGCGAGGACGAGGTCCCCGTCGAGGAGAGCAGCACAGGAGAAGCCGGCACGGGCGAGTCCGCCGACGTCATCGACGATGCTGAAGACGCCCCGGCCGCGACCGCGGCCGCACCGGGCGCTGACGACGCTTCGATCTCGGTGGAGGACGAAGTCGCCGAGCTGCTCGGCGAGACCGGCGGCCCGGACGAAGGGGCGACGGGGGAGCGCGACTGATGGCCCTGTTCGGGCGCACTCGGCCCACCCCGCTGGACGGCGTCGACGTCATCCTCGCCGACCTCGACGGCGTGGTCTACGCCGGCCCCGGCGCGCTGCCGCACGCAGTCGAGAGCCTCAACCGGGCCGCCCAATCGGCGCGCCTGGCCTACATCACCAACAACGCGTCGCGTCGTGACACCACCGTCGCCGAGCATCTGCGCGAACTGGGGCTCCGCACGGAGCCGAGCGACGTGGTCACGAGCCCGCAGGCGGCCATGAGACTGCTGCGCGATCGTGTTCCCGCACCCGCCACGATCCTCATCGTGGGTGGTGACGGTCTCGTCTTCGAGGCCGAGCGCGCCGGATATCGGGTCACCCGCAGCGCCGACGACGACCCCGCAGCCGTGGTGCAGGGCTTCGCTCCCGAGATCGGATGGGAGCACTTGGCTGAAGCCGCCTACGCGCTGGCGACGCCCGAAGACGAAGGCGGCATTCCCTGGATCGCCACCAACACGGATTGGACGATTCCGCAGGCCCGCGGACTGGCTCCGGGTAACGGCACGCTGGTCTCGGCGGTGCACACGGCGGTCGGCCGGCTCGCAGTGGTCGCCGGGAAGCCTGAGCGCGCGATCTTCGACGAGGCCGTGGCACGGTTTGAGGCGCGGCATCCACTGTTCATCGGCGACCGCCTCGACACCGACATCGCCGGGGCGCAAGCCGCCGACATGGCGTCGGTGCTCGTACTGACGGGTGTGGACCGCCCCAAGCATGTGCTGGCGGCGCCGTCGACCTCGCGTCCGACGTTCATCGTCGGCGACCTGCGCGAGCTGCACGAGCCGTACCCCGAGACGATCGTCAAGGGCGACACCACCACCGTCGGTGGTGCCACCGTGCGCGTCGAGGGCGCTGACCTGCGCATCGTCGCCGAGGGGAGCCGTCCCATCGACCTTGTGCGCGCCGGTGCGGCCGCGATCTGGAACTCCGGTCGCGCGATCTACGGCTTCCGCGTGCCCGAGCGGCTGTACGCCGACCCGTTCCACCGGCCCTGACAGCGTCGAGCGGCCACCACGACACATGCCGTGGTGGCCGCTGCGGGGCGCGCGGTCAGTCGACCAGTGATCCCCATGTCTTCGCGCCGACGATGCCGTCCGCTGCGAGGCGCTTGGCCTTCTGATAGGCGATGACGGCGGCCTTCGTCTTGGCGCCGAACGCACCGTCGACCACGAGCGAGTAGCCTTCGGCGCGCAGCTCGGTCTGCAGCGCCTTGACCGCGGCACCGGACGCCCCGGACTTCAGCGTGGGCAAGACGGCCGGCCATGTCTTCGCCCCGGCGACGCCGTCGGCGGCCAGCTTGCGCGACTTCTGGAACTTCACCAGAGCCGACTTCGTCTTCGTGCCGAAAACCCCGTCGGCGACCAGGCCGTAGCCGCGCGCGGTGAGCGCGTACTGCAGCGTGCGCACCGCGGCCTTCTTGGCGCTGCCCTTCGCGATCGTCGGGAACGACGTCTCGGTCGCCTTCGGCGGCGTGGGCACCGACTGGCCGGTGAGCTTCTTGTAGTAGGTGCCGATCGCGCTCTTGGCGCCGACGTATTCGAAGTGCATCGTGTCGTGCTTGGTGTAGTGGCCGCCCCAGTAGAACCCGGCGTTCATCCACATCTTCACGACGGCCGGCGGGATCGTGCTGCGGAAGGTGTAGCTGTGCGGGTTCTGGTTCCAGTTGATGTCGACCGCACGGCCGTAGGCGTGGTTCGAGGGGGTCGTGGTGCCGCCGATGTAGCGGCAGTTGTAGCCGCCGGTGCTGGCCGCCTGCATCGTGTACCCCATCTTCTTGGTGCGGGTCAGCAGCTCACGCACCAGCGACGCCAGCTCGGTGCGCACCGTCACGCGCACACCACCGGCCGACACGGTCGTGGTGGCGACGTTGCAGCGCGGTCCGGGCTTGGTCACCTCGGCGGCGTCGTTGAATCCCACCGGGTGCGCGCGGTAGGTCATGACCGCCCGCGGGTAGTCGCTTTCCTCGTAGTTCGTGGCCGAGGCGGCCGTGGGCGCGAGCGTGAGTGCAAGGGTCAGAGCTGCGCCGATGGCGACGAGTCTGCGTGCGGTGGTGCCGGTCTTCATGATTCCTCCGATCGGGGGGCGACGAGGTCAGGCTAGGGTCGGGCGCCATCGGCCGTGAATGGGCAGTTCTCCCCACGGCCCGCGTATCGTGGAGGCCATGTCGATGGATGCCGGAAACTCCGACGAGCGCCGTGAAGATCTGCTGTCGGCGCTCGAGGTGATCGAGGGTCAGCCGCTGGGTGAGCGCGCCGCCGCCTATGCTGCGCTGCACGACGAACTCGCCCGGCGCCTGGAGTCCGGGCCGCGCGACCTGCCCGCATGACGACCCGCCTCGATGCCGCCGTGGCCGCCCGTGGTCTCGCACGTTCTCGTACGCACGCTGCGCAGCTGATCGGGGCGGGGCTGGTCAGCGTCGACGGCGCCCCCGTGGTCAAACCTTCGGCACGCGTGGCCGACGACGCGGTCATCACCGTCGCGGGCACCGACCACTACGTGAGCCGAGCCGCGCACAAGCTCATCGCCGGGCTCGAGACGTTCGCGATCGAGGCCGCGGGGCGGACCGCACTCGACATGGGTGCGTCGACCGGGGGCTTCACCCAGGTGCTGCGCGAGCGCGGCGCCGACCCGGTGCTCGCCGTCGACGTCGGCCACGGCCAGCTCGACCCGTCGATCGCCGCCGACGCGGGCGTCATCGCGGTCGAGGGCTACAACGTGCGATACATGACGCCCGAGAGCCTCGCCGAGGCCACCGGCATCCACACCCCACCGGCGCTTCTCACCGGTGACCTGTCCTTCATCTCGCTCACGCATGTGCTGCCGGCCGTCGCTGCGGTGGCCGCGGAGCACGCCGACATCGTGCTGCTGATCAAGCCGCAGTTCGAAGTCGGTCGCACCGGTGTGCGCGAAGGGCTCGTCACCGACCCGGTGCGCCGGGCCGACGCGGTCGCCGGCGTGCTGTGGGCGGCGTGGGATGCCGGGCTGGGCACGTTCGGACTCATCGACTCGCCGATCGTCGGCACGCACGGCAACGCGGAGTACCTGGCGTGGCTGCGTCCACAGCCGGAGGGCGAAGCGGCCGGCAATCCGACAGAATGGATGGGCACGGTGAACCGACTGGCGGGAGCTCCATGACCAGTGCCCCACGCAACATCCTCGTGGTCGCGCACGCGCACCGCGACGACACCGTCGCCGCGGCGCGACGGGTCATCGCAGCCCTGCACGCCGCCGACGCCTGCCCCGTCGTTCCGGGCGACGACCCGGCGCTGCTCGAGGCGCTCCGCGGTCTCGAGGTGCGTCTGCTCGGCTCCGACGTCGCCGTCGCCGACATCGAAGCGGCGATCGTCCTGGGCGGCGACGGCACCATCCTGCGCGCGGCCGAGCTCGTGCGCGAGGGCACCGCGCCGGTGCTGGGTGTGAACATGGGCCACGTCGGTTTCTTGGCCGAGATCGAGCGCGACGACATGGACGAAGCCGTCCGCCGTGTCATCGCGCACGACTACGAGGTCGAAGAGCGCCTCGCGCTGCAGGTGCGGGTGAAGGACTCCGACGATGCGGTGGTCTACGAGACGTGGGCACTCAACGAGGCCACCGTCGAGAAGGCGAGCCGTGAGCGCATGCTCGAGCTGGTCATCGAGATCGACGGCCGGCCGCTGTCGACCTTCGGCGCCGACGGCGTCGTCGTGTCCACGCCCACGGGATCGACCGCCTACAACTTCTCCGCCGGCGGCCCGGTCATCTGGCCGACCGTGCAGGCGCTGTCGGTCGTGCCACTGTCCGCCCACGCCCTGTTCGCTAGGCCCCTGGTCGTCGGACCCGAGCACGCGGTGGCGATCGAACTGCTCGAACGCAACCTGAGCGCCGGTGTGCTGTGGTGTGACGGGCGACGTTCGCACGACCTGCCGCCGGGCGCGCGGGTCGTCGTGCGCCGGTCGGAGCGGCCGGTGCGTCTGGCGAGGCTGCACCCTGCCGCCTTCACCGACCGCCTCGTGGGCAAGTTCCAGCTGCCGGTCGAAGGCTGGCGCGGTCCGGGGGCGAAGACCACGACGCTGCCGACGGTTCCCGCCTCGCACCACGGGGGTGCGCCGTGATCGAGCAGATCCACCTGCGAGACCTGGGTGTCATCGCCGAGGCGACTCTGCCGATCGGGCCGGGCTTCACCGCGATCACGGGCGAGACCGGCGCGGGCAAGACCATGGTCGTCACCGGGCTCGGGCTGTTGCTGGGCCAGCGCGCCGACTCGGGCGCCGTGCGGTCGGGCGCGGCACAAGCCGCGGTCGACGGTGTGTGGCTCGTGCCCGAGCAGGGCGCGGTGGCCGAACGCGTGCACGATGCCGGCGGAGAGGTCGAGCCGGTCGGCGACGGCCGCGCCGAGCTCTACCTCGGCCGTGTGCTGTCGGGTGAAGGGCGCAGCCGCGCCACGGTGGGCGGGCGCACGGCCCCGGCCGGCGTGCTGGCCGACCTCGCCGATCAGCTCGTCGTCGTGCACGGCCAGTCCGACCAGCTGCGCCTGCGCTCAGCGGCCGCGCAGCGCGACGCTCTCGACCGGTTCGGCGGCGAGGCCATCGCCGACGCTCTGGGCCGCTACCGTGACGCGCACGAGCACCACCGGGCTGTCGCCGAGCAGCTGCGGGTGCTCACCACCGAGCGCGACGCGCGTGCCCGCGAGGCCGAAGAGTTGCGCGCCGCGCTGACAGAGATCGAGCAGCTCGATCCGCAGCCGGGCGAAGACCTCGAGCTGTCGCAGCGTGCCGAGCGGCTCGCCAATGCCGAACAACTGCGGCAGGCTGCCGCGCTGGCCCACGAGGCGCTGTCGAGCGACGACGACCAGCCGGACGTGCAGGGGCTGCTGGGTGAGGCGCGCCGGGCGCTCGAGCGTGCCGCGCACAGCGACGACGCCCTCGCCGGGTTCGCGTCGACGCTCGAAGAGATCGGCTACCGCATCGCCGACGCCGCCGGAGATCTCAGCGGCTACCTGGCCGACCTCGACGAGTCGGGTCCGCACGAACTGGCGGCTGTCGAAGAGCGCCGTGCGGCGCTGGGCGGCATCATCCGCGCCCACGGCACCCTCGCCGCCGCGATCGAACTGCGCGAGATCGGCGCCGCGCGGCTGGCCGAGCTCGATGATGACTCCGACCGCATCGACAGACTCACCGGCGAGGCCGAGGCCGCGGCATCCATTCTCGACGAGGCGGCCGCCGCGCTCACCGCCGCTCGCACGGCCGCCGCTGAACGCCTCGGCGCCCAGGTGACCGACGAGCTGCGGCACCTGGCGCTTCCCGACGCCCGCGTCGACGTGCGCGTCGCCGGCGGAACCGAGAGCGCCGCGGGCCGTGACGAGGTCACGATTCTGCTCGCGCCGCACCCCGGCGCCGACCCGCGCCCGGTCGCCCGCGGCGCGTCGGGCGGCGAGCTCAGCCGCGTCATGCTGGCGATCGAAGTCGTCATCGCACAGACCGACCCCGTGCCGACGTTCGTGTTCGACGAGGTGGATGCCGGTATCGGCGGAGCCGCGGCGATCGAGGTCGGTCGGCGCCTGGCCCAGCTGGCCCAGAGCAGCCAGGTGATCGCCGTCACCCACCTCGCGCAGGTCGCCGCATTCGCGACCAACCACCTGAGCGTCGTCAAGTCCGGCGACGGCTCGGTCACCGCCTCGAGCGTCCGCGTGCTCGAGGGCACCGAACGCGAAGCCGAGATGGCGCGGCTGCTGTCGGGCCTGAGTGACTCCGACACCGCTCTCGAACATGCTCGGGAACTGCTCAGCCTCGGCGCACCACGACTGATAGGATGAAAGCCCGTGACGGACACTTCTGAATCGGGCCATTTCTCCCACGACACCACCAAGCACATCTTCGTGACGGGCGGTGTCGTTTCCTCATTGGGCAAGGGTCTGACGGCCGCGAGCCTGGGCAATCTGCTCACCGCACGCGGCCTGCGGGTCGTCATGCAGAAGCTCGACCCCTACCTGAACGTCGACCCCGGGACGATGAACCCGTTCCAGCACGGCGAGGTCTTCGTCACCGACGACGGCGCCGAGACCGATCTCGACATCGGCCACTACGAGCGATTCCTCGACATCGAGCTGAGCCAGGCCGCCAACGTCACGACGGGCCAGATCTACTCGCAGGTCATCGCCAAAGAGCGCCGCGGCGAGTACCTCGGCGACACCGTGCAGGTGATCCCGCACATCACCGACGAGATCAAGCGCCGCATGCGCCTGCAGGCCGACGAGACGCCCAAGCCGGACGTCATCATCACCGAGGTCGGCGGCACCGTCGGCGACATCGAGTCGCAGCCCTTCCTCGAAGCCGCCCGCCAGCTGCGCCACGAACTGGGCCGCGACAACGTGTTCTTCGTGCACGTGTCGCTCGTGCCGTTCATGGGCGCGTCGGGCGAGCAGAAGACCAAGCCCACGCAGCACTCCGTCGCGGCGCTGCGCCAGGTCGGCATCCAGCCCGACGCGCTCGTGCTGCGCAGCGACCGGCCCGTCAGCGAGAGCAACCGCAACAAGATCGCGCTCATGTGCGACGTCGACGTCGAAGGCGTCGTCAACACGGTCGACCTGCCGAGCATCTACGACATCCCCTCGACGCTGAACGAGCAGGGACTCGACGTCTACATCGCCCGCCGCCTCGGCCTCGCCGAGAAGGCGAACGACGTCGACTGGACGCGCTGGAACACGGTGCTGCAGGCCGTGCACAACCCCAAGCACGAGGTCACCATCGGTCTGGTCGGCAAGTACATCGACCTGCCCGACGCGTACCTGTCGGTCACCGAGGCGCTCAAGGCCGGCGGATTCGCGCAGGAGACGAAGGTGCAGATCACCTGGATCCCCTCGGACCTGTGCGAGACGCCGGAGGGCGCCGCGAAGGCGCTCGGCGGCATCGACGGCATCGTCGTTCCCGGCGGATTCGGCATCCGCGGCATCGAGGGCAAGCTCGGCGCGCTGCGCTTCGCGCGCGAGCAGGGCATCCCCACGCTGGGCATCTGCCTGGGCCTGCAGTGCATGGTCATCGAGTACGCCCGCAACATGGCCGGGCTCGACGGCGCCTCGTCGACCGAGTTCGACCCCGACACCGAGCACCCCGTGATCGCGACGATGGCCGAGCAGGTCGACATCCTCGACCGTGGCGATCTCGGCGGCACGATGCGGCTGGGTCTGCAGGAGGCGGCACTGGCCGAGGGGTCGCTGGCCGCCGAGGTGTACGGATCGACCCGTGCGTCCGAGCGTCACCGTCACCGCTACGAGGTCAACAACCGGTACCGTGACCAGATCGCCGCCGCCGGCCTGGTGTTCTCCGGCATCCAGCCCGAGCGCAATCTCGTCGAGTACGTCGAGCTGCCCCGTGACGTGCACCCGTACTACATCGCCACGCAGGCCCACCCCGAGCTGCGGTCGCGGCCGACCGAGGCCAACCCGCTGTTCCGCGGGCTCGTGGCGGCGGCGCTCGAGCGGCACCGCGCCAGCGAGCTGTTCGATGTCGAGAATGACTGACCCGGGCATCGACCTGCTGCGCGACGACCCGCTCGAGGCCGATGTCACCGGCAGTGAGACGGTGTTCGAGGGGCGGGTGTGGAACATCCGCCGCGACCAGGTGGCGTACGGCGGCGAGACGCTCGTGCGCGAGTACATGGACCACCCCGGCGCCGTCGCCATCCTGGCCCTCGACGACGATGACCGGGTGCTGCTGATCAAGCAGTACCGGCACCCGGTGCGTGCACGCGACTGGGAGATCCCCGCCGGGCTCCTCGACATCGCCGAAGAGGACCCGCTGCCGGCCGCCCAGCGCGAGCTGGCTGAAGAGGCCGACCTCGTGGCATCCCGATGGGATGTGCTCGCCGAGTTCACCACGACGCCCGGCGGCAGCGACGAGGCGATCCGCGTGTACCTCGCCCGTGGGCTCAGCACGGCGCCCGAGGTGTTCGCGCGGTCGGCCGAGGAAGCCGACATCGAAGTGCGGTGGGTGCCGCTGGACGAGGTCGTCGACGCCGTGCTGGACCGACGTGTGCAGAACCCGTCGCTGGTGGTGGGCGTCATGGCCGCGCAGCTGTCACGCTCGCGCGGCTGGCAGACCCTGGCCCCGGCCGACACTCCGTGGCCCCGCCGCTCACGCCCGGTCGGCACCCCGCGACCGTGAACCTCGAGCGCGCGATCGATGCCTACCTCAGGCATGTCTCGGTCGAGCGCGGCCTCTCGGAGCACACGGTCGCCGCCTATCGTCGCGACCTCGCAGGCTACGCGCACTGGCTCGCCGCGCGCGATGTGAGCGACACGGATGCCGTGACACCGGCACTGGTCGCGGACTTCATCGCCGAGCGCTCCGGCGCCGTGCCGCCGCCGGCTGCGACGTCGCTTGCGCGTCTGCAGTCGTCGGTGCGCGGGCTGCACCGCTTCCTGGTGCGCGAGCAGCACGCCACCGACGACCCCACCGGCCGCCTGCGCCCACCCAAGACGCCGCAGCGACTGCCGAAGGCGCTCACCATCGATCAGGTGATGGCGCTGCTCGACGCTGCCGGCCCCGAACCCGGCGATGCCGTCGACACCGACCCGCTGCGGCTGCGTGACCGCGCCCTGCTCGAGCTGCTGTATGCGACCGGGGCCCGGGTGTCGGAGATCGTGCAGCTCGATGTCGACGACCTCGCGCGCGGCGACGTCGTGCGGGTACGCGGCAAGGGCGCGAAGGAGCGGATCATCCCCGTCGGCTCGTACGCGCGTGCCGCCGTCGAGGCCTACCTTGCACGAGTGCGGCCTGAGCTGGCACGGCGCGGCACAGTCACCCCTCGGCTGTTCCTCGGCGCCCGCGGTGCGCCGCTGTCGCGGCAGAGCGCGTGGCTGATCATCCAGCAGGCCGCCGAGCGCGCAAAGCTGACCGCCCACGTGTCACCGCACACCCTGCGCCACTCGTTCGCGACGCATCTGCTCACCGGCGGTGCCGACGTGCGCGTCGTGCAAGAACTGCTCGGTCACGCGTCGGTGGCCACCACGCAGATCTACACCCACGTCACCGTCGACGCGCTGCGCGACGTCTACGTGACCTCGCACCCGCGAGCCCGGTGACGCTGCGCCGCGACCGCGCACCGTGACGCCCCGCCGCGACCGGGTGCGGCACCGCAGCGGCCGGGTTGAAGCACGGCGGCATCCCGAATCCACAGACACCGTTGCGCCGCCCACGGTCTCGACCGCGGCGTGACTAGAATCAGAAGGCGAAATGGTGAAGGCAGGAGAGCCGGTGGCGGGCAGCAAGCAGGGCACGACGGGGCCCGCACAGGGCGACACGCCGATCGGTCCCACCGGGCGTCCCTACCAGGGTTTCGCCACGCCGCCCAAGCTCGACGGGCACGGCCCCGCGCGCATCATCGCACTGTGCAACCAGAAGGGCGGCGTCGGCAAGACGACGACCACCATCAACCTCGCCGCCTCGCTCGCCCAATACGGACGCAAGGTGCTCGCGGTCGACTTCGACCCGCAGGGCGCGCTGTCGGCGGGCCTGGGCATCCCCACCCACGACATCCCCACGATCTACGACCTGCTGCTGGACACCAAGCGCGACCCGCACGAGGTCATCGTGTCGACCGCCGTCGAGAACCTCGACGTGGTCCCGGCCAACATCGATCTGTCCGCCGCCGAGGTGCACCTGGTCAACGAGGTGGCCCGTGAGACGATCCTGTCGCGCGTGCTGTTGAAGGTGAAGGACGACTACGACGTCATTCTCATCGACTGCCAGCCGTCGCTGGGTCTGCTGACCGTCAACGCGCTCACCGCGAGCCACGGCGTGCTCATTCCGCTCGAGTGCGAGTTCTTCGCGCTGCGCGGTGTGGCGCTGCTGATCGAGACGATCGACAAGGTGCGCGATCGTCTCAACCCCGCCATCAAGCTCGACGGTGTGCTGGCCACGATGTACGACGCCCGCACCCTGCACTCGCGCGAGGTGCTCGAGCGGGTCGTCGACGCGTTCGGCGACGATGTGCTCGAGACGGTCATCGGCCGCACGGTCAAGTTCCCCGACGCGTCGGTGTCGGGGGTTCCGATCATCAAGTTCGCGCCCGAGCATGCAGCCGCCCAGGCCTACCTGCGACTGGCGCGGGAGCTGGTCGCACGTGGCGCTGTCGCCTGACGACGCAGCATCGTCGCCGGAGGAGCCAGCCACGCTCGACGCTCCGGAGTCGGATGCGCCCGAGTCGGCGGGGACTGCGGATGCCGCCGCCCCGGCATCCACCTTCACCGTCACCTTCGAGGGCTTCGACGGCCCGTTCGACCTGCTGCTGAACCTCATCTCGCAGCACGAGATGGACATCACCGAGGTGTCGCTGAGCAAGGTCACCGACGAGTTCATCGCCTACCTGCGCGGTCTCGACGATGCCGGTCTCGACCAAGCATCGGAGTTTCTCGTGGTGGCCGCGACCCTGCTCGACATGAAGGTCGCGGGGCTTTTGCCGCAGGGTGAGCTCGTCGACGCCGAGTCGGTGGCGCTGCTCGAGGCGCGCGACCTGCTGTTCGCGCGGCTGCTGCAGTACCGCGCGTTCAAAGAGGTCTCGGCCTGGTTCGCCCGCTGTCTCGAGCGCGAGGACCGCCGGCACGTGCGCGCCGTGCGCCTCGATGAGAAGTACTGTCGTGCGGTTCCCGAGCTGGTGTGGACGCTGTCGAAAGAGGACTTCGCCGCGCTCGCCGTGCTCGCGTTCACGCCGAAGGAGATCCCGCATGTCGGGCTCGACCACCTGCACGCGCCACTTGTGTCGATCCGCGAGCAGGCGGCCGTCGTGGTGACGCTGCTGCGGGATGCCGGGAGCCTCAACTTCCGTGAGCTGATCGCCGGTGTCGCGCAGCCCGGCATCGTCGTGGCACGGTTCCTCGCCGTGCTCGAGCTGTACCGTCACGCCGCGCTGTCGTTCGAACAGCTCGAGCCACTGGGCGAGCTGACCCTGCGCTGGACCGCCGAGCGGTGGTCGGAAGAGAACCTCGCGACCCTGGGAGCAGACTATGACCGATGACGCCGTCGCACCCGCCGGCGACGCCGCACCCGCCGAAGAGGACGCGCCGCAGCGCTCGCACGAGCCGGTCGAGGTCGCACGCCGCCTCGAAGCGATTCTGCTCGTCGTCGACGAACCGCAGAGCCTCGTCGCCCTCGCGACTGCCGTCGGCGCCCCGGTACCGGCCGTGCGCCAGGCGGTCGAAGCGCTGGTCGCCGACTACGACGGTGAGACCGGAGGCCCGCGCCGCGGCTTCGAACTGCGCGAGGTCGGCGGCGGCTGGCGCCTCTACGTGCGGGAGGAGCATGACGACCTCGTGACCGAGTTCGTGAACGCGCAGGCACCGTCGCGCCTGTCGCAGGCGGCACTGGAGACCCTCGCCGTCATCGCCTACAAACAGCCGGTGAGCCGCAGCCAGGTCGCGTCGATCCGCGCCGTGAACGTCGACTCGGTCGTGCGCACCCTCGTGGCGCGCGGCCTGATCACCGAGGCGTTCACCGATCCTGAGACCGGCGCCATCAACTACAAGACCACGGACGCGCTGCTGACCCACCTGGGCATCAACTCGCTCGAAGAGCTGCCGCACATCTCGCCGCTGCTTGACGACGGCGCCGACGGATTCGAAGGAGAGGCCCTGCCGTGACCGACACCGAAGGCGTCCGGCTGCAGAAGGTGCTGGCGAACGCCGGTGTCGCGTCGCGGCGCGTCTGCGAGCAGTACATCGTCGAGGGGCGCGTGCGCGTCAACGGCACGGTCGTGACCGAGCTCGGCTCGCGTGTCGACCCGGCATCCGACCTGATCGACGTCGACGGCACGGCGATCCAGCTCGACCCGGGCAAACGTTACGTCATGCTCAACAAGCCCACCGGCGTCGTCTCATCGATGAAGGACGAGCAGGGCCGCCCCGACCTGCGCCGCTTCACGAAGGACTGGGACGAGCGGCTCTACAACGTCGGCCGGCTCGACGCCGAGACGAGCGGCCTGCTCGTGCTCACCAACGACGGTGAACTCGCCCACGTGCTCGCGCACCCGTCGTTCGGGGTCACGAAGGTCTACATCGCGAAGGTCGACGGCCGCGTCACCCCGCAGACGGTCGCGAAGCTCACCCGCGGGATCGACCTCGACGACGGGCCCATCGCCGCCGACAAGGCACGACTGCTCGACGGTTCGGGAGGCTCGGGTGGCTCGGGTGGCTCGGGTGGCTCGAGCCTGGTCGAACTCACCCTGCACTCGGGTCGCAACCGCATCGTGCGGCGCATGATGGCCGCGGTCGGGCACCCCGTGCGCGAACTCGTCCGCCGCCAGTTCGGGCCGCTGCACCTGGGCACGCTCCCGGCGGGGAAGACCCGCGAGTTGACCGCCGCCGAGCGCGGCGCGCTGCTGACGCTGTCGCGCACCGACTCCGCGTAGCCGACCGGGTGCGCCCCCGGAGTGGGTGTGGATGCCGGTGAGGCGGCGACCGCGGTCTCGGAACACCCGGGGCGGGCATCGCCCAGGTGCGGCCACTAAACTGGTCGGCGGCGTGCCGCATTCGCGGGGCGTCCTGCGGATCCCGTCCCGGCGACCGCCCCGTCCCCGAGAGCGAGCCACCCGTGACCGAACCTTCCCGCGCCGCCCGCACCAGCGGTATGGTGCGTGTCGTCGGCGCCGGCCTGCTGGGGTCGAGCATCGGCCACGCTCTGGGCCAGCTCGGCGTGGACGTCGCGCTCGCCGATGCGTCGCCGTCGCAGCTGCGACTGGCCATCGACTACGGTGCCGGCCGCGCCGCCCGCGATGATGACCGGCCGGTGCTCATCGTCGTCGCCGTGCCGCCGGACGTCATCGCCGACGTCGTCGAACGCGAGCTGGCCGCCTACCCCGACGCCGTGGTCACCGACGTCGCCTCGGTCAAGCTCGACCCGCTCCACGCCCTGCGCGCCCGCGGCGTCGACCTCACCCACTACATCGGCTCGCACCCCATGGCCGGACGTGAGCGCGGGGGAGCCATCGCCGCGCGCGCCGACCTGTTCGTCGGGCGGCCGTGGGTCGTGTGCCGTGACCACGAGACCCCGGCATCCGATCTCGCCCTGGTCGAAGGGCTCGCTCTCGACCTGGGTGCGATGCCGCTGGAGATGACCCCCGAAGAGCACGACCGGTCGGTCGCCCTGGTCTCGCACGTGCCGCAGCTGGTCGCCTCGCTGCTGGCCGCCCGGCTCGTCGACGCCCCCGACGGGTCGCTGCGGCTCACCGGGCAGGGCCTGCGCGACACGACCCGCATCGCAGCATCCGCCCCCGAGATGTGGGTGCAGATCCTCGGCGCAAATGCCGAGCCGGTCGTGGACGTGCTCGACGCGCTGGCCGACGACCTGCGCGGCGTCTCATCCGCGTTGCGCGCGCCCGACAGCCCCGGTTCGCGGCGCCTGGTCGCCGACACGATCCGCCGCGGCAACGACGGCGTCGAACGCCTGCCCGGCAAGCACGGTCAGAACCGGCGCTTCGAGAACATCGTGGTCATGATCGACGACACCCCCGGGCAGCTCGGGCGTCTCTTCAGCGAGCTCGGCGAGCTCGAGGTCAACGTCGAGGACCTGCGGCTCGAGCACTCGCCGGGCGCGCAGTTCGGCCTGGCCGAGATCAGCGTCGTTCCGAACATCGTCCGCCACGCCGTCGACGGTCTCGAGGCCCGCGGCTGGAAGATTGCGAGCACCACCGTTGACTGATTCCTTCGAACCCGTCGCCATCGCCATCGACGGCCCCGCCGGCAGCGGCAAGTCGAGCGTGTCGAAGCAGGCCGCGCGCGCCCTCGGCTACGGGTACCTCGACACCGGCGCCGCCTACCGCGCCCTGGCCTGGCATGTGCTGCGCCGCGGCGCCGACACGGCCGACGCGCCGGCGGTCATTGCGGCGACCGACGACTTCGACTACGCCATCTCGCTCGACCCCGACACCTACTGGGTGCGAGTGGGCGACACCGACGTCACCGACGCGATCCGCGAACCGCGCGTCTCGGCCGCCGTCAGCGGCGTCGCCCGCGTGCCCGAGGTGCGCGAGGCCGTGAACGCGCTGTTCCGCAGCCTCGTGGCCGCCTCGCAGACGCCGGGGGTCATCGTCGAAGGCCGCGACATCACGACCGTCGTGCTGCCCGACGCCCCCGTGCGCATTCTGCTGACCGCCGCGCCCGAGGTGCGCGCCGCGCGCCGCAGTGCCGAACTGACGAGCGAGGATGCCGGGGCCGTGGCCGCCGCTCTGCACCAGCGCGACGCCTCCGACGCGAAGGTCGTCGACTTCCTCAACGCCGCACCCGGCGTGACCGTGGTGGATTCCACCGAACTCGATTTCGCCCAGACCGTGGACGCCGTCCTCGACGTCGTCCGGGCGGGGACAGGAGCGCACCGTGGCCGGTGACGAAGAATACGAAGGCGGTCCCGACCGTCTTGAAGAGAAGCTCGCGGAGCTCGACGAGACCCTCGCCGAGCAGCGTGCGGCGGCGCTGCGCAGCTCGCTCGTCGACTACGAGCTCGACGACGACGACGCCGAGCTGCTGGCGGGTCTGACCGCCGGCGGCGAAGTCGTCGAGATGCTGCCGGCGCTGCCGGTGGTCGCCATCGTCGGCCGCCCCAACGTCGGCAAGTCCGCGCTCGTGAACCGCATCCTCGGGCGCCGCGAGGCCGTCGTCGAAGACACCCCCGGCGTCACGCGCGACCGGGTCACCTACAAGGCCGAGTGGATGGACCGGCCGTTCACCCTCGTCGACACCGGCGGCTGGGAGCCCGACGCCCGCGGAATCGACCGCTCCGTCGCGCTGCAGGCCGAGATCGCCATCGACCTGTGCGACGTCGTGCTGTTCGTCGTCGACGCCATGGTCGGTGCCACCTCGACCGACGAGCAGGTCGTGCGGTTGCTGCGCAAGAGTGGCAAGCCGGTGTTCCTCGTCGCCAACAAGATCGACGACGCGCGGCAGGAGCCCGAGGCCGCTGCGCTGTGGAACCTGGGGCTCGGCGAGCCGCACCCCGTCTCGGCGATCCACGGCCGTGGTGTGGCCGACCTGCTCGACGAGATCATGAAGGTGCTGCCGGCGGTCTCGGCTGTGGCCAAGCATGAGATCGGCGGCCCGCGCCGCGTCGCGATCCTCGGCCGTCCCAACGTCGGCAAGTCGTCGCTGCTCAACAAGGCCGCCGGCGAAGAGCGCGTCGTGGTCAACGACCTCGCCGGCACCACCCGCGACCCGGTCGACGAGATCGTCGAACTCGGCGGCAAGCTGTGGCGCCTGGTCGACACCGCCGGCATCCGTCGCCGGGTGCATCTGCAGCAGGGTGCCGACTTCTACGCGTCGCTGCGCACCTCGGCCGCGCTCGAGAAGGCCGAAGTCGCCGTGGTCGTGCTCGATGTCACCGAGTCGATCAGCGTGCAGGACCTCAACATCATCGACCTCGTGCTCGAATCGGGCCGCGCGCTCGTGCTCGCCTTCAACAAGTGGGACCGGCTGAACGACGCCGACATGGACGGCGCCGACCGTCGTCGCTACCTCGAGCGTGAGATCGAGCAGGACCTCGCGCACGTCACCTGGGCGCCGCGCGTCAACCTGTCGGCCCGCACCGGCCGCCACCTCGACAAGCTCGTGCCGGCCCTCGAGACAGCACTCGAATCGTGGGATCAGCGCATCTCGACCGGCAAGTTCAACGCCTTCCTGTCAGAGCTCGTCGCCGAGCACCCCCACCCGGTGCGCGGAGGCAAGCAGCCGCGCATCCTGTTCGGCACGCAGGCCTCGACGCGCCCGCCGACGTTCGTGCTGTTCACGACCGGGTTCCTCGACCCGGGCTACCGCCGGTTCATCCAGCGGCGCCTGCGCGAGCTGTTCGGTTTCGCCGGCACGCCCATCGTCACGAACATGCGGGTGCGCGAACGGCGCCAGCGGTAACGCGCGGCGCCAGGCTGAGGTGGATGCCGGTGTCGCGGCGTCCTGCTCACCCCTGGCGTGAGGGGCGCACCATCGCCGTCGCGTCGGGCTCGGTGAACCCGTACTGGCGATACAGCTCGTGCGCGTCACCGGTGAACAGCACCCAGCGCATGTCGCGGCCCGGGCCCGCGTCGATCATGCGCTCGACGATGCGCTTTCCGAGGCCTGCGCCGCGGTGGTCGTCGAGAACGAACACGTCGGCGAGGTACGCGAAGCCGATGCCGTCTGAGACCGCGCGGGCGAAACCCACCTGGGCGCCGGTGCCGGCGAGGTAGGCGCCCACCACCCGCCAGGCGCCGGCGATCTGCCCATCGATGTCGGCGCGGGTGCGCCACCGACCCCAGTACGCCGCGGTCGACAGCCACTGCCACACCACATCGGATTGGATGCGTGTCGGGTCGTCGTCGATCTCGTAGTCCACCGGGTCAGTCTGCCGCAGCGTGTCGGCGCGGCACGAGATCCACAGCGCGATGCGTGGCCTGCTCCGCGTGGTCCGATTCTCGCGGCCCGGGCGGTCCGACTGTCGTGGCCAGGGTGGTCCGACCGTCGTGGCCATGGTGGTCCGACTGTCGTGGCCAGGGTGGTCCGACTGTCGTGGCCCGGGTGGCCCGACCCTCGCCGTGCGGGTGGTCGCGCACGGCGAGGGGGTCTGGGGTGTGGCGCCGGGTGCGGCGGGGGCGGCAGTCGGCGCCACGGGCCGATGACGGCGCTGTCAGCGGACGATCACACGCTCGAACCGATCGGTCGGCACGCCCTCGAAGTCGACGCGGCGCCCGGGGGCGGTGACCCGCGGCATGACGTCGCGGGTGCCGGTGTCGCGGAACCGCTGCAGCGCCCAGGTGCGCACTCCGGCATCCACCAGGCGCGTCGACAGCTCGGCGAGGCCGGCCTCGTCCACCGCGGCGGAATGCACGGTCGTGCGCACCTCGAGCCCCAGCGGCCGATCGGTGCCCTCGCGTCGTGCCTGCTCGGCGAGGACGAGCTCGAGGCTGCGCCAGGCACGGTCACTCGCCCCGGGCCGGCCGACCACCTCCTCGTAGCCGGTTGCGGTGGCCTTCATGTCGAACCCGATCCAATCCACGAGTGGCAGGAGCGCCGGCAGCCGGGCCGGGTAGGCGCCGCCGGTGTGCAGGCCGATGCCGAAGCCGAGGCCTCGCGCCGCCCGCACGGCCGCCAGCAGGGTGTGCTGCATGGTCGGTTCGCCGCCCGAGAAGACGACGCCGTCGAGCAGGCCCACGCGCCGGGTCAGGTGCGCCCACACGTCGTGCCAGGGCAGCGCGCCGGCGGCTCGCGGGTCGATCAATGCGGGGTTGTGGCAGTAGAAGCAGTCCCACGGGCATCCCTGCAGGAACACCGTGGTCACCAGCTTGTCGGGCCAGTCGACGCTCGACATGCACGACATCCCCGCGACTTTCAGATCGATCGCCTCGCCGGCGCGCTGCGCGGTCATGCCGGCTGCACCACGGCCTGGTCGAAGTAGAGGCGCTCGGCCGCTTCGCCTTTCTTGCCGATGTTGAACGACGAGATCGGGCGGAAGTAGCCCATCACACGGGTCCACACCTCGCACTCGGCGCCGCAGTCGGGGCACTGCTCGTGGTGGCCCGACACGTACCCGTGCTGCGGGCAGATCGAGAACGTCGGCGTGACCGTGATGTAGGGCAGGCGGAAGCCGGCGAGGCACTTCTGCACGAGCGTCTTGCACGCCGCGGCCGAGACCATCGCCTCACCCATGTACAGGTGCAGCACGGTTCCGCCGGTGTACTTGCCCTGGAGCGCTTCCTGCAGCTCCATCGCCTCGAACGGGTCGTCGGTGTAGCCCACCGGCAGCTGCGACGAGTTGGTGTAGTACGGGTTCGCGTCGGTGCCGGCGTGCACGATGGCCTGCCCGAACCGCGCGATGTCGCTCTTCGCGAGCCGGTAGGTGGCGCCTTCGGCCGGGCTGGCCTCGAGGTTGTACATGTTGCCGGTCGCCTCTTGGAACTCGACCATCTTGGCGCGCACGTGATCGAGCAGACGCCCGACCAGGTCGCGTCCCTCCGCCGAGGTGATGTCGTCGGCATCCCGGGTGAAGTTGCGCACGAACTCGTTGAGCCCGTTGACCCCGATCGTGGAGAAGTGGTTGTCGAGGTTGCCCAGGTACCGCTTCGTGTAGGGGAACAGGCCGCCGTCGATGTGGTGGTCGATGATGCGACGCTTGGCCTCGAGGGTGTCGCGGGCGATCTCGAGCAGCTCGTCGAGGCGTCGGTACACCGCCTCCTCGTCACCGGAGTGCACGAAGCCGAGGCGTGCGCAGTTGATCGTCACAACGCCCAGCGACCCGGTCTGCTCGGCCGAGCCGAACAGGCCGTTGCCGCGCTTGAGCAGCTCGGTCAGGTCGAGCTGGAGCCGGCAGCACATCGACCGGATCATGTGCGGGTCGAGGTCGGAGTTCACGAAGTTCTGGAAGTAAGGCAGGCCGTAGCGCGCCGTCATCGCGAACAGCTCATCGACCAGCGGGCCGTCCCAGTCGAAGTCCTTCGTGATGTTGTAGGTGGGGATGGGGAAGGTGAACGCCCGGCCGTCGGCGTCACCGGTGCTCATCACCGCGATGAACGCCCGGTTGATGATCGCCATCTCGTCGGTGAGGTCGGCGTAGGTGAAGTCGCAGACCTGCCCGCCGATGAGGGGATGCTGATCGGCGAGGTCATCGGGGACGGTCCAGTCGAAGGTGAGGTTCGTGAACGGGGTCTGCGTGCCCCAGCGTGAGGGCACGTTGAGGTTGAAGACGAACTCCTGGATGGCCTGCTCCACCTCGTCGTAGGTGAGGGCGTCGAGCCGCACGAACGGCGCGAGGTAGGTGTCGAACGAGCTGAACGCCTGGGCGCCGGCCCATTCGTTCTGCAGCGTGCCGAGGAAGTTGACCATTTGACCCAGGGCGCTGGTGAGGTGCTTCGGGGGAGCGGAGGCGATCTTGCCGGGCGCTCCGTTGAAGCCCTGTTCGAGCAGCATGCGCAGCGACCAGCCGGCGCAGTATCCGGCGAACATGTCGAGGTCGTGGATGTGCAGGTCGCCGTCGCGGTGCGCGATGCCGGCCTCGGGCGCGTAGACCTCGTCGAGCCAGTAGTTGGCGATGAGCTTGCCGGCGGAATTGAGGATCAGGCCCCCCAGCGAGTAGCCCTGGTTGGCGTTGGCGTTGACGCGCCAGTCGCCGCGCGTCAGGTATTCGTCGATGGTCTGCCCGACCGCGACGGTGCGGGGTTCGGTGCGGGCGAGCCCGGGTTCGATTTCGGGGGTGCGCATGCGGTTCTCCTAGGGATTCGAGTTGACTGCGACCTTCCGACCACCGGTACGCGCAACCACTATATGTAGTGGTTTTTGTCGCACGGAAACCTATATGTGGGGTGCGTCCACGTGGAAAATCGTGCGCGCGCTCGCGCTTTGTGAGGGTGCACAGCCTCGCGTGTCGTGCGGTGACATTTCGTCGGGCGGGTGTAGACCCGCGCCGAGTGCCGTATGAGAGTCTGGTCGGGTGACGATCGTTCCCCCCGCCCCCGGTGAGCCGCGGCGTCCCCATGGTCCGCGTGATCCGGGTGACGCGTGGGTGGTCGCCGATGACGGGACGAAGTACTGGGGGCGCTTCGGCGCGTCGGGCCTGCTGGCGGTCGATGCTGACCGCGGCGTCCTGCTGCAGCATCGGGTGTCGTGGAGTCATTTCGGTGACACATGGGCGCTGCCCGGCGGCGCGCGGCATGACGGGGAGTCGGCGTGCGACGGCGCGCTGCGCGAGTCGGCCGAGGAGGCCGGTGTGCCGCGCGAGGCGGTGGCGCCGCGGTTCATCAGTGTGCTCGACCTCGGCATCTGGAGCTACGCCACGGTCGTGGCCGACGTCACCACGCCGTTCGAGCCGGTGATCAGCGACCCCGAGAGTCGCGAGCTGGCGTGGGTGCCCGTCGAGGCGGTCGAGTCGTATCCGCTGCATCCCGGGTTCGCCGCGGCCTGGCCGGCGTTGCGGGCACTGCTGCCGGTGCGCCCCGTGGTCGTGGTCGATGCCGCGAACGTGGTCGGGTCGGTGCCCGACGGCTGGTGGCGCGACCGCGCCGGCGCGACAGGGCGGCTGATCGAGAGCATCGCCGCGCTCGCCGGGCGCGGAATGGATGCCGGTGCCCTCGCTCTTGCCGCCGATACCTGGTTTCCCGAGTTCCACGTCGTGGTCGAGGGTGCGGCGCGCGAAGCGGCGGCCGTGGCCGGGGTGCGCGTCGTGCGTGCTGCCGGGCACGGGGATGACGCGATCGTGGCCGAGGCGGAACACGCGATCGCCCGGGGCGGTGTGGTCACGGTGGTCACGAGCGATCGCGGGCTGGCCGATCGTGTGACAGCGGCCGGTGCTCAACCCCGATCGGTCTCGTGGCTGCGCGACCGGCTGTGACCGAGAGGCGCGTGTTCGCGGCGCGCGGCATTGCGCTGGTCGTGATCGCGGGGCTCGTGGTTGCGCTCGGATTGCCCGACACCCCCGTCACCGACGTCACCGGCGATGCGCTGTACGTGGCCGCCGTGTATCTGCTCGTGGTCCTCGTGGCCGCGCACCGGCATCCACTTGTCGTAGGTGTCGTCACAGCAGCCTGGTGTGTGGCCGTCGAGCTGTTCCAGCTGACGGGGCTTCCCGAGGTCTGGGGTACGGCGTTCTGGCCGATCATGCTGGTGTTCGGCACCGTGTTCGACGCGCGTGACCTGCTGGTCTACACCGTCACGGCCGGGGTGCTCGTGGCCGGCGATGTCGTGCTGTCGGGCCTGTCGGGCGCCTCCCGCGAAGACGCGCCATGACGGCATGCGTGCTCGTCTGCGGCTCCTGCTGCGCGTTCTTCTGAACGATCCACGGCATGCTGCGGCGCAGCGTCGTACCTCAGTCGCGGCCGCGGAGGCGGTCGATGTCGCGGCGCTCACGCTTGGTGGGGCGGCCGGCGCCCCGGTCGCGCACGGCGACCATAGCGACCGGTTCGCGCGGCGGCGTGCGGTCTTCGGCGGCGTCGGCGGCGATGGGTGCGCCCACGCGCTTGATCAGGAGTTTGCGGACGACGAGGATGCGGTCGAAGCCCGAGATGCGCACGCGCAGCTCATCGCCGACCCGCACGTGCTGGGCGGCCTTGGCACGCTCGCCGTTGATGCGCACGTGCCCCGCGCGGCAGGCCGTGGTGGCCGCGGAACGGGTCTTGTAGACCCGCACCGCCCACAGCCAGGCGTCGACGCGTGCGCTGTCCATCAGCGGGGACGCCGCAGCAGCTGGACGATGCCGAGGGCGAGAAGGCCCTGACCGAGCGTGTAGGTGGCCATGACCCAGCCGCCGCCGAACAGGGACGGGTCGGGCCAGAACAAACGGATCGACAAAATGGTGTCCGACGCCAGGAAGAACGCGCCGCCGACGGCCGTGAGCACGCCGCCACGCGTGGATGCCGCGGCCGTGCCGCCGAGGACGAGGCCGTACACGGCGACCGCGATCGCCAGCCCGCCCAGATACGGCCACAGCAGCACCATCATGCCCACCCACCACGCGACGTAGACGATCGTCCAGGGGGCGACGCGTTGACGGGCCGCGGGGCGCAGGAAGAGCGCGATGTACAGCAGGTGGGCGATGCCGAAGCAGGCCAGCATCGGGATCAGCGTCTCGTCGATGAAAGGGAAGAAGGCTGCGGCACCGTCGCCGAGCCATGAGAAGGCGAGGGCGAGGATGAGCAGGGTGGCCCCCAGTGGCCAGCGGACGCCGCCCTGCGCCCAGCGGGTGCCGCCCAGCGCCCAGATCACCGCGAGTGCCAGGGTCGGCATGAGGACGAGCTTCGACGGGTACTCGACGGCGCTCCAGCCGAACAGCAACGCGGCGACGTGGAAAAGCGAGACGGCCGCGTAGAGCCAGAAACCCCACCAACGCGTGCGCGTACGGATCGATGCGGGCGTGTCGAGCTGTGTCACTGGCGCTCCTTCGTACCGGTGGCGGGTCCGCCTTCGGGCGGGCGGATCGCGACCATCGTACGCGGTTCGCGACTCAGGTGCCCGCGAGTGAGAGCGCCACGATCGGCTGATGCGGGGACGTGCGCGACACCTCGTGGAACCCGGCTGCGAGGAACGTCGACAGGGTGCCGTGGAACAGCGAGTTCGCCGACGATTTCTTGGCAGCCAGGTCGAACGGGTAGCCCTCGATCACGCGGGCTCCGTTCCGCCGGGCGAAGTCGACGGCGGCGTCGAGCAACGCGGAGTTCAGTCCTTGCCGGCGATGCTCGCGCCGCACTACGAAGCAGGTGACGGCCCACACCGAGTCGTCGTCGAGCGGTTCTTCCGAGCCTTTGATGATGCGCATGCGGGCGACCCGGGCCTGCGCCGTGCGGGGCCCGACGCGCACCCAGCCGGCCGCTTCACCGCCGACATAGGCGATCAGGCCCGGCGGGGGACCGGCATCCACCTCGCTGCGGAAGAGCTCGCGGCGTTCGTCGGTGCTGGTGCTGTTCCAGTCGGCGTTGGACAACGTCATCCATTGGCACATGCAGGAGGCGCCGTCGCCCCCGCCGGTGAGCGCGTGCTCGGCGTCGGCGAAGCGGCCCGGTGCGGCTTCGGCGATGGTGATCTCAGACATGGTTCGACGCTAGTGCGGGGTGTCGACATCGTCGAGGGCACCGGTTCGCGGCGTAGGCATCGAGCGGGTAAGATATGAGGAGTTGTCCGTCCGCGGATGGCAACGGGATGTGGCGCAGCTTGGTAGCGCATCTGGCTGGGGGCCAGAGGGCCGCAGGTTCAAATCCTGTCATCCCGACCGAAAAGCCCTGGTGAGATTGAGAATCTCACCAGGTCTTTGCCGTCGCTGTCGGTACCCCGCCATATCGTCTCGGCCATGGCTTCGCGCAGTTACACAGATGAGGATCTCGTGCAGGCGATCGCGGGTTCGCGGTCCTGGCGTGGCACTCTGCGCACACTGGGTCTGGTTGGCACGTCGTCTGGCTCAATGAGATCTGTCCGTGCGCGTGCAGACGACATAGGCATCGACTACAGCCATTTCACGGGGCAGCGACGATGGACGGACGAGGCGCTGCGGCGTGCGGTCGCCGGCGC
This sequence comes from Actinomycetes bacterium, assembly GCA_023450335.1. GTDB lineage: Bacteria > Actinomycetota > Actinomycetes > Actinomycetales > Microbacteriaceae > Microbacterium. Next base: position 25,150 of record JAEXHA010000152.1, read on the forward strand.
AACGTCGTGGACGGGGGTGGCACGTGGCCTCGGTCTGCGCGGCGGCGGTGTTGTCTCGAACCTGAAGGGGCACGTCAACCGGCTTGGCCTTGATGTGGCTCATTTCCAGCCCGAAGCGCAGTCGCTCATCGACAGCGAGCTCGCGCCGACAACAGATCGTCTCGACCGGGCGGGTACGTTCATCGCGGCCGCATGGTTCAGTCTCTGTGGTCAGGACGTCTCTTGGCCGCTCGAGCCGTGCCGATATGACCTGATCGTCTGCTCCGAGGGCGGCCTTCGCAAAGTTCAGGTGAAGACGACAACGTTCCGATCGGGGCGGACGTGGACGGTGTCGTTGACATCGAGCAGCCGAACGCGGCCGACGTACGAGCCGGGCGAGATCGACGACTTCTTTGTGGTCGACGGCGAGCTGCGGTGCTATCTCATCCCGTATGCCGCGGTCGGCGGCCTTCACGCGATCCGTCTGAACGCTTACGAACGATATCGTGTCGCAGACATGGCGACCGCATCGCTCGGGGCATCACACGCGGAAACGCCCCAAGCAGGCGCCTCTGTGACGCTGTCCGCTCGTGCGGACTCAGCGGGAGACGGGATCGATGCCCTGCGCGAGCGCGGCAATGCAGCGTCGAGCGTCACACACGAGGGTTGAGCTTCGCTCATCGAGGTACCGCTCAGTCGTCGCGCTCCTGAGACAGCACCTCGCCGGTTGCAGCGTCGATGCGCAGCTCGAAGCGGCCGCCGTCGTCCGCGTCGACCTGTGCCTCCCACACGATGCGCGACCCCTCGCTGTCGAGGTCGAGTTCATCGATCGTGCCCGGCACGGCCGTCAGGGCGGCATCGATCGCGTCGTGCGCCGACACCGCGGGGGCCGAGCGCTGCTCTGCGTCGAGGTCCATCGCGCGTTCGCGCAGCACCTCTCCGCTGTGGGCATCCAGGTGCAGCTCGACTCCGCTGCCGTCGGCGCGCAGCACGCCCACCTCCCACACCTCGACACCGCCCTCGCGATCGCGACTGAGCTCGACGACGACATCGCCCTCGGCGCGGATCGCGGCATCCACCGCCTGCCCGGCATCGAGCGCATCAGCGGTGCCCGGCGAGCCACCCGGCGACGCCTCGTCCGTGAGTTGCGCGGTCGGCCCCGGCCCGGGCTTACCGGCCTCGGGCACGCACGCCGCCAGGCCCAGCATGACGACCAGCGCGGTGCCGGCGGCACCCACTCTGCGATCCACCATGATCCGCTCCGTCCTGTGATGAGGTGCCGACGCTAACACCGGCCGAGTGTGTTCGCCAGGGGGTGGCGGATGTGGACACGGCGGGCAGGATGGAGACCTCGCGCATCACCGCACAAGAGAGTGGATGCCAGTGGCTGAGCCGACCGCGACCCCCGCCGCCTTCCGCGCACCCATGCGTTCACGCGACGACAGTGTGCCGGCCGGCGCCGCCGTCGAGCGCGCTCTGACGGCAGGGCTGTGCGGCGTGGGCGGGCGGCTGAGCACCGCGCCGGCGACGCTCGAGGCGGCGATCCGCGCGGCTGACGCGACCCACGGCGAGCGTCTCGCGCGCCGTCTCGAGCGGTTCACCGCCGTGCCCGACGGCGCCTTCGTGTGGACGCGCGATGCCGACGACGTCTTCTGGCTCGGCCGGCTCGCCCGGCCCTGGCGCTACGACGCCGACCCGGCCGCCGCCGCGGTCGACCTCGTGCACGTCCGCCCGTGCTGGTGGCTGCCGGCGCCCATCGACGAGGCCGACGTGCCGGCCGAGGTGCGGGCCTCCTTCTCGCGCGGGGGCCGGAACTGGCAGACCATCCGCGCGCCCGGCGCCGCGCCGGCGACCGCGGCGCTGTGGGTGGCGCGGCTCACGCCTGGGTAGCGGTGCGCGCCATCAGTGAGCCGACCATCACCGTCATCCGGCGTCGACCGACGACCCGGCCTACGACCTCGGAGAGACGGCTCGCGCGCCCCGCGATCACGCTGGGTGGCGGGTTGCGGCGATCGAGGGCGTCCAGCGCGGTGCGGACAACGGCATCCACCTTCATGCGACGCGAGCCGCCGTCGGCCTTGTCGCCGGCGACATCGAAGAACTCGGTGTCGGTCGCCCCCGGCGACAGCGCGAGCACACGCAGGCCGGTGTCGCGCGCTTCGTACCAGAGAGCCTCGCTGAGGCTGAGCACGAACGCCTTGGCGGCGCCGTACACGGCCATCGTGGGGTTGGCCTGGTAGGCGGCCACGCTCGCGACGTTCACGAGGAATCCGTCGCCCTGCGTCCTCAGGCGAGGCAGCAACGCGTGACTGAGCTCGACGACTGCCGTCACATCGACGGCTATCTCGGCGGACACGCGCGCCAGGTCCTCTTCGTGGAAGGGCCCGAGGTTCGCGAACCCGGCGCAGTTCACGACGCTCGTCACCTCGACACCGCGCGCGTTGAGCGTCTCGACGATCGACCGGGCGGCGCCCGGCTGCGCGAGATCCATCGGCACCGTCGTCACCGAAACGCTGTGCTCGCCGATGAGTGCAGCCGCCAACGCCTCCAAGCGATCTTCCCGCCGCGCCACCAGCACCAGGTCGCTGCCGCGCGCGGCGAGCTGGCGGGCGAACTCCGCGCCGATGCCCGCACTGGCGCCGGTGATCAGCACGGTCTGGCGGGCGTAGTCCACAGGTCTCTTCGTTCGTGTCATGACGGCATCCTATGTTGTGCTGGCACTGAGTGCCACAGGGGCACGCGATACGCTGTGTTCATGTCGAACCCTGACCTCGCGTCGAGACTGTGGGACCGAACGCGGCAGCGCGCGTACGCCGAGATCGCCTCCGTGGCGATGGAACTCTTCTTGGAACGGGGGTTCGCGCAGACCACGATCGACGAAATCGTGGTGGCGGCGGGAATCTCACGCCGCTCGTTCTTCCGCTATTTCGGCACGAAAGAAGACGTCGTGCTCGGTCATCTCGTCACCGAGGGCGCGAACCTGCGCGTCGCTCTGGAGAGCCGGCCCGACGGTGAGGACATCTGGACGGCGCTGCGCAGTGCGCTGTTCTCGCTCGAGGCTGACGCCGACCAGAAGCGCATGCTGGCCGTGTCGCGCATGGTCTACCAGACACCCTCGCTACGAGCCCGCAGCATCGAGAAGCATCTGCACTGGTACGACGATCTGGTGCCCGAAGTGCAGCGACGCCTCGGCGACCCGGCGGGAGACACGCTGCGCGCGCGCGCGATCGTCGGCTGCGTCATCACCTGCCTCGATCTTGCAGGCCAGACGTGGTCAGAAGGCGGCGCATCGCGGCCGCTTGCGCACTACTTCGACGCCGCGCTCGACGCCGTCAGATCCACCACTGGGTCCGTGTGACGATGCGATCGGGCTCACCGATGTCACACCGCACGTCCGGCACGCGGGGCGGCCGGCCCGGGCTGCTGCTGGCAGTCTGGGCTCTCCTGCTGATCGTCTTCGCCGTCTCTGCGCCGATGGTGCAGCGCACACTGGGCATACCGTTCGAACTGCTCGCGCTGGTGATGCTGGCTCCGGCCGCTGCCAGCCTCATCGTCCTCATCCGCCCGTCGTGGCTGCCCCGGTGGTGGCCGCACGTGCCTGCGGGCCGCGTGCTGGTCTCATCGGCGGCGGGCCTATTCGCCGTCGTCGGTTTCGTGGCGACCCTGGCGCTGCTGACCGGCCGCGCTCCCTCGTGGACGGCGCCGGGCATCGCGTCGCCGCTGTGGTTGTTCCTCCTGCTGCAGACTGTCGGTGCACTGGGCGAAGAGGTCGGATGGCGCGGGGTGGTGCAGCGCGCGGGCGAACAATTCGCCAAGCCCGCCGTCGTGTCAGCGATCGCCGGCTTCCTCTTCGGCGTCACCCACCTCGGATACTGGTCATTGGGCCTCGTGCCGGTCGCCACGTTCGGCTTCGTGGCCATGCTCATGAGCCTCACCATCACGACCCTGTTCACGGGAACCCTCTGGCAGCGGATGATCACCGCCGTCGTCGTGCACCTCGGCGTGAACCTCGGCATCGCGAGCCTCGCCGATGCCGATGAGCCGCTGGCCACCACACTGCCCGCGCTCGCCGCGGCCGCGGTCATGTTCGCGCTGGCCGTGGCATTCGCGAGCGTTCACCACCGCGCGTCATCCCTCCGAACGACCCGGGGCGGGCGAACTCATCCTCGGGGCCGACGACACCGGACACGCCGATGACGAGGCTTGAAGCATGGAAACCCCCGTGCTTCAGGCCACCGGCCTCATCAAGACCTTCGGAACGACCACCGCCCTCGCCGGCATCGACCTCACGATCCGCCGCGGCGAATCCGTCGCGGTCATGGGCGCATCGGGCTCCGGCAAGACGACGCTGCTGCACGCGCTGGCCGGCATCACCACGCCTGACCAGGGCGCCGTGGTGTTCACCCCGGCATCCGGCACCCCCGTCCGGGTGACCGATCTCGGTGAGACGGGGCGCTCGCAGCTGCGCCGCGACCGGTTCGGCTTCGTCTTCCAGGAGGGGCTGCTCATCCCCGAGCTGACGGCGGTCGAGAACGTGGCCATCGCCCTCATGATCACCGGCGCTTCCCGTGCCGATGCGACCGCCCGCGCCACGCAGTGGCTGGCCGCGCTCGGCCTCGCGGGCATGGAGGACCGGCGTGTCGGCGAGCTCTCCGGCGGTCAGGCGCAGCGCGTCGCCATCGCCCGAGCCCAGGTCACCGGCGCCGAGATCGTCTTCGCGGACGAGCCCACCGGCGCGCTCGACTCGCACACCTCGGTCGAGGTCATGAGCGCCCTCCTGCACGCCACCACCGAACAGGGCCGCACTCTCGTCGTCGTCACCCATGACCCCGAGGTCGCCGCCCGCTGCTCACGCACCGTCTCGGTGCGTGACGGTCGCCTGATCACCGGAAAGGTCGCGGCATGAACGCCGGTGTCCTGATGATGCTGCTGCGCCCCGGGCGCGGCGAACGGCATGTGCTCGCGCTGCCGATCGTGGCCTTCGCCACGGTCAGCGCACTGGTGCTCACCGTCGTCGGCGGCGCGCAGTCGTTCTGGCGCTGGGATGACGTCGAAGCGCCGATCTACCACGCCCTGGCCGCCATCGCCCTCGTGCTGCTGGTTGTGCCGCTCGTCACGCTGGGTGGGGCCGCGGCGCGTCTGTCGGCCCGTCGCCGTGACGAGCGCCTCTCGACGCTGCGGCTCTTGGGTGTCACTCCCGCCGGCGTCGTCGTGGCCACCGTCGTCGAGTCCGCGCTGGTCGCGGCCGTCGGCGCCCTCGCCGGCGTGGTCCTGCACCTTGCCCTCGTGCCGCTGGTGGGCCTGATCCCGTTCCGCGGCGCGGCGCTCGGCGCCGGCTCTGTGCTGCTGCCCCTGCCCACCGTCCTCCTCGTCGTCACCGCCATCGTGCTGCTCGCGGCCACGAGCGCTGCGCTGGGCCTGCGCAAGGTCGTCATCTCCCCGCTGGGCGTGCGCACACGTCAGAGCGCCGGCACCTCCCACTGGATCCGTGCCGTCATCGCGATCGGCGTCCTATGCGTCGCCTTCGCCCTGATCTCGCTCGTGCCGTCCGCCGCCGACATGCTGCCGACGATCATCGTGCTCACCGGCGCGTTCGCCGTCGCGTTCGCCGTCCTCAACGTGATCGGCCCCTGGGTGCTGCGCCTGCAGGCACGTCTCCGCCTGCGCCGCGCCCGGCGTGCCGACCAGCTGCTGTCGGCGCGGGCCGTGCTCGAAGCACCCAAGGCGGCATGGCGTCAGGTCAGCGGCATCGCGATGGCCAGCTTCATCGCCGTGTTCGCCGGCACCGCCGTCGCCCTGCTCGATGTCATGGGCGCCGGCACCGACGAAGACATCCAGCTCGCGGTCGACATCCGCACCGGGGTGATCGTGACCCTCGTCGCGTCCTTCCTCATGGTGGCGGCGTCGGTCGGTGTCAACCAGGCCGCCGAGATCCTCGACCGCGGCGATCTGCACCGCAGCCTGCACCGGCTCGGCATGCCGATGGCGACGGTGGAGCGGGCGCGCCGCGGCGCGGTCATGAGCCCGCTGCTCCTCGCCGCGGTCGGCTCGGCGCTGTGCGCAGGAGCACTCATCCTTCCGCTGCTCGGCATCGCCCTGGTCACTGCACCGATCTCACTGATCACCACCGCCGCGGTCATCGCGGTCGGCTTCGCGATCGTGTGGCTGGGCCTGCGCGCGACACGGCCCATCCTCGGAAGGGCGTTCGCGTAGCCGGCCACGAGCACCGGGTCAGTCGGCGCACGCGCGTAGCCCGTGCCGGTGGCGCCACCCGAGGGCGGGTGCACCGCGAGGGCGTCACCCGCCACCGGCCCACGGGTCGTAGTCGACCTCGAGCGGCTCCTGCGCGGGTCGCTCCGACTCGGGCACGTGCTGCAGATTCACCCGAATGCGGTACCAGAGCGAGCTCGAACCGCGCATCCCGTCGACGAGCACGTCGGCGGGGTGCAGCTGCGCCACGACCTGTGGATGCCGGGCTTTCCACCGCTCGAGCCCTTCCAGCGCCTCGTCCTTCGTTTTCGCGCGCGCGATCTCGATGAGCGGCATCGTCGACTGGCGGCGCCCCGACCCGTCGCCGCGACCCGACGCCGCCCGTGGCGCTCGATCGGCCGGACCCAGCTCGGCTGCGAGTGCGAGCAATCCCTCGAGCGACCCGGCGGCGTCGTCCATGCCTGCGTGCGGGTCACCGAGGTCGGCGAACCGGCCGGGCACCGTGCGCACCGTGAACTCGTCCGGGCGGCGCGTGCGCAGCTCGTCCCACGCCAGCGGCGTCGACACCCGGGCGTCAGGCAACGGCCGCACCGAGTAGGCCGAAGCGACCGTGCGATCCTTCGCGTTCTGGTTGAAGTCGACGAACACGCTCTCGCCGCGCTCCTCCTTCCACCAGTGCGCCGTCGCCAGGCCCGGCGCCCGGTTCTCGACCTCGCGGGCGAGGGTCTGCGCGGCCAGCCGAACGTCGGGGTACTCCCAGCGCGGATCGATCCGTACGAGCACATGGATACCGCGTGACCCGCTCGTCTTCGGCCAGCCCACCAGTCCCACGTCGTCGAGCACATCGCGGGCCACGAACGCGGCATCCACGATCTGCGCCCATTCGACGCCCGGCATGGGGTCCAGGTCGATGCGCAGTTCGTCGGGATGGTCCAGGTCCCACGCGCGCACCGGGTGCGGGTTCAGGTCGACGCAGCCGAGGTTTACGACCCACGCCAGGCCCGCGGCATCCTGGATCACCGTCTCCTCGGCGTTCGTGCCCGACGCGTACTCGAGTGTCGCTGTCTGGATGAAGTCGGGATGCTTCTCCGGCACGCGCTTCTGGAAGAACGGCTCGCGGCCGATGCCCTTCACGAAGCGCTTGAGCACCATCGGCCGGTCGGCGGCCCCGCGCAGCGCCCCCTCGGCCACCGACAGGTAGTAGTCGACCAGGTCACGCTTGGTGAGCCCCGCCTCGGCGAACACCACCTTGCCCGGATGGGTGATGCGCACCTCGTGGCCGCCGATCTCGAGCATGACCGCATCGTCCTTCGCCATGGCGCCCACGATACGAGCGCCGCCGCCCTGCCGCGACGGGGTTGACGCGGCTACCGTGGCCGGTTCGCCTCGTCAAGGCCCTGCGCGCACGGCTCGGGACGGGTCATGCTCGGCTCAGAGTGGAAGGACCCCTCCCATGAGCATCAACAACCCCGACGAGACCCCCATCGACCCCGGCACGGGACTCGCGCAGGAGCCCGCATTGCCTGAGCCCAGCGACGCGGAGGCGCCTGACGTCAACGAGCCCGAAGCCGGCTTCGGCGCGGGGGAGTCCACCGACGTCGACCCCGACCTCGCGCTGAACAACCCGACCGACGAAGACGAGACGCCGTGACCGCGCGTACCGTCACGACCCGGTCGAACCGTGGGCAGTGGGAGAACGTCGTCGACGACGCGCCCGAGAAGTCGCAGAGCTTCTCGAGCAGAGAAGAAGCGGTGGATGCCGGTGCGGCACTCGCCGCGGACCTCGACTACGAGCACGTCGTCGACGACGCTGCCGCCACCGGAGTCATCACCGACGAGCAGGACGACGCCGGCTGACACCGCACGCAACGTGCACGCGCGCGAAAGCGCCGGCGACGGAGAGGGCTGAGGTCTCCGCCGCCGGCGCGGCTCCGGTGGCGGGCGTCGCCCGCCGTAGGTGGATGACGGGCCGTGACTCGCGGACCATGACCCGCGGGGCGTGACCCGTCGGGGTGTCAGGCCGTCTGGTCGCGGTGCGCGCCTTCGCCGATCTCCTCGACGAGCTTGGCATTGAACGTCGGCAGGTCGTCGGGGTTGCGGCTCGTGACGAATCCGGCATCCACGACCACCTCTTCGTCGACCCAGTCGGCGCCCGCGTTGCGCAGGTCGGTCTGCAGGCTGGGGTAGCTGGTCATCTTGCGGCCGTCGACGACGTCGGCCTCGACGAGGATCCACGCCGCGTGGCAGATGGCGCCGACGGGCTTGTGCTGTGCGAAGAAGTCCTTCGCGAACGCGATCGACGCGTCGTCCATGCGCAGGTGGTCGCCGTTGACGACGCCGCCCGGCAGCACCAGGGCATCGAAATCGTCGGCTTTCGCGTGCGCGGCGGCCAGCTCGACCGGCTGCGTGTGCCCCTTCTTGCCCTCGATCGAATCAGCCGTGGGCGAGACCATCACCGCGCGGGCTCCGGCATCCGTCACCGCCTGCCACGGCGACGTCAGCTCACTGTCTTCGAAGCCGTTCGTCGCGAGGAAGGCCACCGTCTTACCGGTCAGATCCGCCATAGTTCTCACTCATCTCCATCGGTTGTCGGGTCGGTACTCCGCGGCACGCTACGGCAGCGCCCATCCGACCCGAAGGGGCTTGACAACGGCCACGCGCCACAGCACTGTGAGGCCATAACCTGTTGCCACAGAGGAGCTGGGATGAGCTCGGATGCGTCGGGGCAGGGCGGCACGCTGATCGCGTCGGTCCAGCGTGCGCTGCGGCTGGTCGACATGGTCGCCAATGCGTCGCGACCGGTGACGACCAAGGCGCTCGCGCACGCCTCGGGCCTGACTCCGGGCACCACGTACAACCTCGTGCGCACCCTGCTGCGGGAGGGATATCTCACCAACCATCCCGACGGGCTCGTGCTCGGCTCCCGGTTCCTCGGCGTGCATGAAGAAGGGTCCGGGCTGTTCCTCGCCCGGGTGCGGGAGTCGCTGCGCGAGGTCGCCGAAGGGCTCGGCGCGACGGCGTACCTGTCGCGGTACGACGACGGCGAGGTGCACCTGGTAGACATCGTCGATGCGAAGACGAGCCCGCGGGTCGAATTGTGGGTGGGGCTGCACTCCAGCGCGCACGCGACGGCGCTGGGCAAGCAGATCCTCGCCGAACTGTCGACCGACGAGCGGCACGACTATCTGTCTCGCCACGAGCTGGAAGAACTCACGCCGTACACGATCCGCGATCGCCGGCTGCTGCTGCACCAGCTCGAGCAGCCCGCACCCGCGGTGCTCGACCGGCAGGAGTACGCCATCGGCTTCACCTGCCTGGCCGTGCCCGTGCGGGCGCCGGGCATCACGGCATCGCTGGCCGTGTCGCTGCCCACCCACGCGGTGAACGAGACGACCGCCGATCTGGCGGCCCGGCTGCGCACGATCGGCAACCGGCTGTCGTTGCGCCTGGGCGCCGAACGGCTCGACGAGGGGTGACGGGGCGCTTCACCATCTGAAATTCCGAGTCTGTCGCAATGGCGCGCGGCACTTTAGCGTGGTCTCGTACACGGCATCCGGTGTCTGCGCGCGTTGTCCCCAAGAACGGCGCGGACCTCATCCCATGAACCGGATCGATTCCGTGATGGCGCGCCGTTCGGCTTCCCCAGACCGAGCGGCGCGCCGACTTCTTCTCAGGCGGTGCCGGCATATCGCAGGGGGTGACCCAGCGCGGCCGCGCGGTACCCGGTCAGATGCGGGCGGCGATCGCGGCGGTATCGATGCCGCGGGGGAGCGCCCCGTACAGACCCAGGGATGCCGGCTCTCCCAGCCGCGTCGCGGTGAACGCGTCGGCGACCGGCGCCGGCGCGAAGCGCACGAGCAGGGAGGCCTGCAGCGCGAGCGCCAATTCGGCGACGAGGCGACGAGCTCCGGCATCCGGCGCTGGATCGGCGGCCACCTCGGTGATGAGCCGGCGCGTCTGGTCGAGGTGCGCGTCCAGACGGGCATCGGCGCCGCGGGCGAGCGACACCTCGTCGTCGAAAGCCGCGAGCGTCTCGGGCTCGCGGGCGAGGGCGCGCAGCACGTCGAGGGCGACGACGTTGCCTGAGCCCTCCCACACCGCCATGACCGGCTGCTCGCGGTAGCGCATCGCCAGCGGGAACTGCTCGGTGTAGCCGTTGCCGCCGAGGCATTCGAGCGCCTCATACGCGTGACCCGGGCCCCGCTTGCAGATCCAGTACTTCGCCACGGCGGTGGCCAGTCGGCGGAAGGCCTTCTCCGCGTCGGACGCGTCGTCATCGTGCGCGCGGGCCAGCCGCATCGCGGTCGCCGTGGCCGCCTCGGCCTCGAGCTGCAGGTCGGCCAGCACCGCCGTCATCGCCGGCTGGTCGATGAGCGTGCGCCCGAACGCGGTGCGGTGCCGGGCGTGCCAGGCCGCCTCGGCGACCGCCTGCCGCATGCCCGCCGTCGTGCCGTAGACGCAGTCGAGGCGCGTGCGCGCGACCATGTCGATGATGGTGCGCACCCCTCGCCCTTCGTCGCCCACGAGGCGGCCCTCGGCATCCACGTATTCGACCTCGCTCGACGCGTTCGCGCGGTTGCCGAGCTTGTCCTTGAGGCGCTGAAGGTGGATGCCGGTGCGCGCGCCGTCGTCGGTCAGCCTCGGCACCAGGAAGCACGACAGGCCGCCGGGCGCCTGGGCGAGCACGACGAATGCGTCCGACATCGGGGCGCTGCAGAACCATTTGTGCCCGGACAGGGCGTAGCGGCCCTCGCCGAGCGGGCGGGCGGCGGTGGTGCCGGCGCGCACGTCGGAGCCGCCCTGCTTCTCGGTCATCGCCATGCCGAACAGCGCGCTGTGCTTGCCGGGGCGCAGCGCCGGGTCGTACGAGGTGGCGTACACCCGGTCGAGCCACGCGTCGCCGACCCCGTGCTGCTGCAGCACCGGCACGACCGCGTGGGTCATCGATACCGGGCAGGCGTGGCCGGGCTCGATCTGCGCATAGAGCATGAAGGTCGCCGCCCGGGCGACGTTCGCGCCCGGCTTCGGCTCGACGTACGCCGAGGTGTGCGCGCCGTCGGCGACGGCCGCGGCGATGATGCGGTGGTAGGCGTCGTCGTACTCGACCTCGTCGATGCGGTGCCCGTACCGGTCGTGGGTGTGCAGCACCGGCTCGTGCCGGTTCGCACGCTCGGCGTCACGCTGGAAGGATGCCGTGCCGAGGCGCTGCCCGGTCAGGTGCAGCCGGTGGTGCGCCCACCCCGCATCATGCCGTTCGACGGCCTCGAACAGGGCGATGTTGGTGCCGTACTCGTCGAGGTCGACGCGCGGCGGGGGCTGGTTCACGACGTCGTGGGTGCTCACCCTCCCCATCGAATCAGGCGCGCGGCGGCGGCGCCAGGGTGTCTGGTGGGGTGTCAGCCGGCGGCGACGGCAGCGTCGAGGCGATCGAGGATCTCGACGCAGCGCTCGACGTCTTCAGGGGTGCCCGACAACTCGAACTCGAACAGCACCGGCCGCCCCGACACCTGCGCGAGCTGCCGCGCGGCGGCCTGGTAGTAGATGCCGAAGTTGCGGTTGCCCGACCCGATGATGCCGATCAGCCGGCGGCGGTTCATCGGCGAGCGCAGAAAGCTGCGCACCGGGGCGGGGAGGGTGACCTCTTCGGCGTTGCCCGCCTTGTACGAGGGGGTCAGCAGCACCCACGGTCCCGACACCTCACGGCGGCGCACGGTCGGGTCGGCGAGGTTGAAGACGGCTCGTCCGTCGGCCGCGGCCAGGTGCTCGGCGAAGCGCCCGGTCAGGTTCGACACCGACGAGTAGTAATACACCGGCACCTTGGGCATAGCCCCAGTCTGCGCCGATCGCCGGTATCGTGCACCGGCGCGCCGACGTGACAAACCCTCCCCGCCGTACGATCGGGGCATGGGTGAGAGTCAGGGGCGGTTCATGACGGGCCTCATCCGCATCGCGCCGCACCGCGGTGATCACCGCGTCGCGATCCGCGCGGCCGTCTCGATCGCGGTGCCGCTGGTGATCCTCTGGGCGATCGGGCGCGTCGACCTCAGCGTGTACGCCAGCTTCGGCGCCTTCGCCTCGCTGTACGGTCGCTACGACCGGTACGCCGACCGCATCCGCATGCAGATCGCGGCCGGGCTCACGATGGTGGTGTGCATGCTGATGGGCACCGCCCTGTCACTGCTGGCCACGCCGACCGGGCTGCGCGTGCTCGTGGTCGGGCTCATCGCGGGGGTGGGAGCGCTGATCGCCCACGCCTGGCGGTGGCATCCACCCTCGTCGCTGTTCGCCGTGTTCTCCGCCGGCGCCTGTGCAAGCCTGCCGGCCACGACCGCCTCGCTGCTGGAGGTCGTCATCGTGGGTGGCGCGTCGGCGCTGTTCAGCATGGTGCTGACCGCGGGCATCGCCCTCGCACGGCAGGGGCGCCGACTGCTCGCGCCCGTGCGCACCCGGCAGGTCGCCGATCGCGACGCGGTGGGGGCAGCCGTCACCGTCGGCATCGGCGCGCTGCTGGCCGGCTTCGCGGGACTGCTGCTGATCGGCGACCACTGGTACTGGGCGATGGTCGGCGCCGTGGCGGCACTGGGCGGCGCGCACCTGACGGCGCGGCTCGTGCGCGGGGTGCAGCGCCTGGTGGGCACCCTCATCGGCGTGGCTGTCGCCGCCGGACTGCTCGCCCTGCACCTGCCGCCGCCGGCGACGATCGGCGTGGCGATCCTGTGTCAGATGGGTGCCGAACTGTACGTGAACCGCAACTACGGGCTGGCCATGCTGTTCATCACTCCGCTGGCGCTGCTCATGGTCGAGCTCGCCGTGCCCACCGACCCGACGACGCTGCTGGTCGACCGCACGCTCGACACGCTCATCGGCGTCGTGGTGGGCACCGCGGTCGCCGTCGCCTCGGCATGGGTGCGCCGCGCCCGGCGCCGATCGAGCGCCTAACCTGGGGGTATGCAGCAACGTCCCCTCGGCCGCACCGGCCGCACCGTGTCAGCGATCGGCCTCGGAACCTGGCAGCTCGGCGCCGACTGGGGCGATGTCTCCGAAGACGCCGCGCTCGAGGTGCTCGCCGCCTCGGCTGACGCCGGCGTCACCCTGTTCGACACCGCCGACGTGTACGGCGACGGACGCAGCGAGAGCCTCATCGGCCGGTTCCTGGCCGACCGGCCCGGGCACGGCATCACGGTGGCGACCAAGATGGGGCGCCGCGTCGCGCAGGAGCCGGGCAACTACACGCCCGAGAACTTCCGCGCGTGGACCGACCGGTCGCGCCGCAACCTCGGCGTCGACACCCTCGACCTCGTGCAGCTGCACTGCCCGCCGAGCGACGTCATCGACGCCGACGCGACCTACGATGCCCTCGACGACCTCGTGGCCGCCGGCAGCATCGCCGCCTACGGCGTCTCGGTCGAGACGTGCGCGCAGGCGCTCGCCGCCATCGCACGCCCCCAAGTGACGAACGTGCAGATCATCCTGAACCCCTTCCGGCTGAAGCCCCTTGACGAAGTGCTGCCGGCGGCGGTGGATGCCGGTGTCGCGATCTTCGCGCGCGTGCCTCTGGCATCGGGGCTCCTCAGCGGAAAGTACTCCGCCGACACCACATTCGCGGCCAACGACCACCGCACCTTCAACCGCCACGGCGAGGCGTTCGACCAGGGCGAGACGTTCTCCGGCGTCGACTATGAGGTCGGGCTGCAGGCCGTGGCCGAGCTGGGCGCCGCACTGCCCGACGGCGTCAACCTGCCGACCGCAGCGCTCGCATGGGCGGCCAGCCGTCCGGGCGTGACGAGCGTGATCCCCGGAGCGCGCAACGTCGCGCAGGCGCGGTCGAACGCCGCGGCCGCCGAGGCGATCGGCACGGTCGACCTGTCGGGCTTCGAGACCGCGGTGAGCGACGTGTACGACCGGCTGCTGCGCGAGAGCATCCACCCGCGTTGGTGAGGCCGCGTTGCGCAGGCCGTGCGTCGGCGCGTGCGTGAGGGCCATGGTGCGTCGGCGGACCTCTGTGTGCGGGCGCGGCGTCGCCGGCTGAGGAAGCCCTGACGGTGTGCTCCCACAGTTGCGCGCCGGCATGACACGATCGACCATGGAAGGGTGAGCGTGCGCCGGCGAACGGGAATCACGCCGTGGCTGGTCACGGCGCTCTCGGTCGTGGCGTCGATAACGCTCGTGGGCGCCGCGGCGCTGACCGACCCCGGCGATGCCGGCGGCCCGGAACGCCGGGCCGACACGACCGTGCAGGCACCGGCATCCACACCTCCGGCATCCACCGCACCGGCCGACGACCCGACCGCTGCGCAGACAGGTCCGGACGCCGACACGACCGAGTACCGCGTGCGCAGCCTGCCGCGGCTGGACGTGTGGGTCGTCGACGAGAGGCTGCCCGTCGACGACGAACCGTTCGGCGCGACGACGGGCTTGATCGCGCAGCCGCGCGATCTTGGCGCACCCGTGTTCACCGAGCCCGGTGCCGAGCCGATCGCCTATCTGCCGCGCAACCAGACCTATGGCGGCACGAGCGTGCCGGTGGTCGAACGTTACGAGCACTGGGTGAAAGTGCTGCTGCCGGGGCGTCAGGGTGTGCCGCCGCGCGGCGACGCCGGACAGGTGGTGGGGTGGTTCCGCACGGCGGATGTCGACCTGCGGCGCAACGACTCCTACGTCGAGGTGCACCTCGAAGACCGCACGATCGACATCGTCACCGCGGCCGGGTGGGAGCGGGTCGCCGACGACTTCTCGTGGGGCAAGACCTCGACGCCGACACCGACCGGGCGCACGTTCATCATGCTGACGAAGGTCGAGCCGCGGTTCGCGTACACGAAGGGGCATCCGCTCGTATACCTGGGCGTGCAGTCGCCGGCGATGGCCGGGTTCGACGGGGGAGAGGTCGCGGTCACCGCGTTCCACTATTACAAGGTGCGGTCGGGGGCGAACTCGTTCGGATGCATCTACCTCGACGGGCCCGCGACCGACCGGCTCGCCCAACTGCCCGAGGGGACGCCGGTGGTGATTCACCCGTAGCTGCCGGTTTGTGTCCGGTGCGGGCTCAGCGCGCGGGGATCAGGTGCCGCGGCGGCCCTCGATGCGCGCGATGCTGATCTTCACACCCCTCTTGTCGGTGGGATGTTCCGTCCGCGATACACCGCACGTTCGAACGCGGCGACGCCGGCGGCGGCGGGCGGGTCGAAGAACGGCAGCAGCTGCGCGGCCCACACCGCGGCGATGCCCGAAGCGCGGTCGATCCAATAGTGGACGTTGCCCAGTCCCGCCCATGACAGCGCGCCGGCCCGGCGCCCGCCGGGCACGTCGTCGTCGTTGCGAAGGAACGAGTAGGCCCACGACTTCGACCGGCACGGGAAGAACTCCGCCGGATGGGTCAGTGCCGAGATCGCCGCCGGCAGCGCCGTAACGTCGACTCCCGGCACCCCGCGAGTCGCCCATTCGAGGGTCTCGGGTCGCAGCACACGACCGCCGGGCGCTGATCCGTCGCCGAGCCACACGCGCAGCAGCGCGAGCACGTCGGGCACGGTCGAGAACAGTCCCTGCCCGCCCATGTCGAGCTTCGGCGAATCGGGCGGCGCACCGCGGACCGCGACGAGCTCGCCGTCGCGATTGCGTCGCTGCACCGTCGCGAGCCGTCGCCGCATGTCTGGCGTCATGTCGAAAGAAGTGGATGCCATTCCGCACGGCGCATATATGTGCTCACGGAACACGTGCTCGAGCCGCCGGCCGCGCACCGCGGCGACGATCAGACCCATCCAGTCCATCGACGTGCCGTAGGTCCATTGCTCGCCCGGGTCGTGCAGCAGCGGCGTCGTGATCGAGTCGCGCAGCGGGGTGGCCGAGGGCTGGGTCATGCGGCGGCGTGACAGCAGTGCGTAGCGCTCGTCGAACATGTCGTACGCGAGGCCCGAGGTATGCAGCAGCAGCATGCGCGGCGTGATGTCGCGCGCCGGCGGCCGTGTGTGCGCGGTGCCGTCGTCGTCGAGTGCGGTGAGCACCTCGAGGTCACCGATCTCAGGCACGTAGTGGCGGGCCGGGGCGTCGAGATCGATCAGGCCGTCCTCGACGCATTGCAGGGTGGCCGTCGCAGTGAATGCCTTCGTCACCGAGTACAACGCGATCACGGTGTCGGTGGTCGCGGCCTGCTCTGCGGAGCGGAGGCCGGAGGCATGCAGGTAGGCCGTCTCGACCGATGAGGTCACGCCGGCAATGACGAGTGGCACCCCGGCGGCGACGGCTGCATCGACGGCTGCATCGAAAGCAGCGTTCATGGCGTTGTCGGCATCGTTGCCGATCTCATCGGTCATGTCTGTTCCCTCGCGCACTTCCGTCAAGCCTATTTCCGGCCGGGTGGAGCGCGCATCCGCTATCTCCGCGTCGTAACAGGTCGATAGCGTGGCGGCATGATCGTCGAGTTCGAGGGCACGGTGTTCCTGTGGGATGCGCGCACCGAGGCCATGCACTTGGTCGCCGTGCCGGCAGAGCTGAGCGCCGACATCCGCGATATTCCGCGCGTGCGACGGGGTTTCGGGTCCGTGCGGGTTGAGGCGCAGCTCGGCGGGTCGAGGTGGCGCACGTCGATCTTCCCCGATTCGGGCCGAGGGGAGTACGTGCTGCCGTTGAAGCGGGCGGTGCGCGATGCGGAAGGCGTCGCCGAGGGAGACCTCATCAGCGTGCGCCTCGAAGTATTCGACGGATGAGAGGCCCGGTCGCTCGGCGCTGTGCCGACTCATACTTTCGTCTAGAAGTTTCGGGTGAGTTGGCGAAAGTGTGAGCTCGCAATCAGGGGCCGCTGCCGCGCGTGGAGCGTTGCCCGTGGGGGTCTCGTGCGCGAACCGCCACCCTTCTGGGTTTCGATGCCGCGGAGCTCGTTCGTAGGCTGAGCACAGCATTCCCGACATGATGGAAAACGTGTGTGGACCAGCGATTTATCTCACAAGTACGCTGAGCCTGATCATGCGCGCCGCCACGCTTTGCCACCCGCCTTCCAGGATGTCTCACGGGTGTTCAGCGGGCTGGTCGCTGGCGGCGCCACTTCACTATCGCCACGCCAGTAACAGAGGTAACAGATAACACTTTTTCCCCAGCAATCTCACACACACCATTGACAGAACATGAGAGGTCTCTAATGATTGGCATCGGAGAGGGAGATCCGTCCTCGCGGCGGGCTTTCTGAACCAGGCTCTGCATCTCTCGGATTCACCCGAATCTGAGAGCCCCCCGAAGAGCCGGTTCCTGGGGAACCGCTAATCGGCGTGCACAAACAAGGGCCATGTCCTGTACACCCCCCAAGGAAAGGCACGCATCATGCGCTCCATCCACAACTATGTCCAGGCGGTGAAGGCCCGCCGCGAGGAGAACGGCGACGAGGGCTTCTCGCTCATCGAACTGATCGTCGTGGTCGTCATCCTCGGCATCCTCGCCGCGATCGCCATCCCGGTATTCGCTGGTCTCCAGAACACGGCAAAGCAAGAATCTCTCAATGCGATTGCAGCGAACGCCGCCACTGCGGGAGCGTCGCAGGTGGCGCAGAACCTCGAAGCTACGGCGCTCACTGCCGCTCTGACGGCCGAAGCGGCACAACTGAGCGAGGGTGACGTTACCGTGACGATCTCGGGGACAACCATCGAGACGGTCTGTGGGCTCGCGACTCACACTGATGGCACTACCGCTGCTGCTGGGCCCGGAGCGAACGCTGCCGGCGACGCCTGCAGCTAGGCACCCAGTCCACCTGTGAGGCCCCGTCAAATCATGGCGTGGCCTCACAGAATGGCGATGGTGGGGAGACCCTACGTCGGGTGGTGAGGAATCATGGCTGATCGAGATGGATCAGGTTTCAGCCTCGTCGAGGTGATCATCGCGATGTTCATGCTCTCGGTGTTGGCCATCGCGATCCTGCCCCTCATCATCGGCGCGACGCAGCTGAGCACCGTGAACCGCGACATCACCACCGCAACCGCATTCGCGAACGCGCAACTCTCGCCGATACGTGACGCCTTCCCCCTCAACGCACTGACTCCCGCAACGTGCACCGCCGTCCAGACGCACGCTGCCGCTGATGTCCCCGGCCCCGACGGTCTTGAGGCAGACGTCGTCGTGGGGAGCTGCCCGGCTTTGTATCCGGGAACGGTGACCGTCGACGTCTACGTATCGAATGGTCCCGACACCGTGGTGCACTTGCCCACCCGCATCCTGGTGGCAGCAGCATGAACGTGATTCCCCGCGACGAAGCCGGCCTGACCTTGACGGAGCTCATCGTCTACGTTCTGGTGTCCGCACTGTTCGCCGGGCTCCTCGCCGCTCTCTTCATCAACGGCATGCAGGCGAACGCGCAGACAACTGACCGGGACAGTGCCACCGGACGCGCCTCCGTCATCAGCACGTCACTGTTCGGTTCGATTCGCAACGCGCTCTCGTTCACTGTGAAGGACGGCGGCAACTCCGTCGTCGCCATCGTCGCGACAGGTGCCACGGGATGGGAGTGCCGAGCCTGGAGCATCGTGGGCGACGAGCTTCGTTACCGCGCACAGCCGGGAGCGATCGACACCGCCATGGCCCCGACGTGGGGCGCCCTGTCGGGCGGCGTCACGCCGACCCTTCCGGGACCGGCCGCGTTCGAGACCACCGGTGCCCGCGCTCTGGCTGTGGGACTCGACATCGCGGGCGAGGACGAGATTGTCAGCCTGGAAGATGGAGTGACCGCACAGGCGGTCACCGACGAAATAGGGACACCGACGTGTTGGTAAGAATCGCGGACCGTTTGTGCGAGGGACGCGAAGCGGGCTCGACGCTCATCTCGGTGTTGATCATCATGCTGGTCCTGGGCCTCGGCGGTATGACCGTCGCCGCGATCGTCGTGAACACCGCGGGACTGGTCGTCGACGGGCGCAGCACGGCGCAGTCGCGCGCCGCTGCCGACGCGGGCATGGCCGTCGTCGTGGCGCAAGCCAAGAGCGGCGGCTCGATCTGCAGTGCCAGTGCATCCTCCGCTTCCGCCCCTCGCTTCACGGTCTCCGCAGCCTGCAGCGGCGGCAAAGTCACGTTCACGTCTGAGGGGCGGGGTGAAGATGGGGGTGTGACGAAGGCCCAAGCCGTCTATGAGATGCACGTGGCGACCTCGACACTCGACGGGGCGCTCGTCTCGGCGAACGGCGGCCTGAACGTTTCGTCCATTCACGTGACCGCCTTCGATGTCGACGGTGACATCGTCCTGAACCACGGCAGCCTGGACTGCAACAACTCCACCGAGATCGAAGGAGACGTCATCGTTCGAAACGGCTCGGTGAGCCTCTCGAACTACTGCCACGTCCATGGCGATGTCATTGCGTCCGGTGATGTGACGCTCTCGAATCACGTCGAGATCGGCGGCAACGTGCACGCGATGGGCAACTTCAACATCAACAACAACACTGTCGTCGCTGGCGACGTGTTCACCCGGGGCACCGCCACGATGACCAGCGGCGCCAAGGTCAGGAGCATCACTGCGCTCGGCACCGTCAGCGTGGACGGCGGCACCACCAGAGTCTTGGGTGCGATCCACACAGGCGGAACTGTCAGTGTCAACGCCGCCACAGTGACGGGGGCTGTGACAGCGGCGAGCAACTCGCCCTCGAGCTTCTACGGCGCGAAGACTGGAGCGATTCGTATAGCTGGTCGACTCAGTCAGTTGCAGGCCACAACCGTGACGGGCGATGTCATCTCGACGCTGGCCGGAGCGTCGCAGGATATTGCGCCTGACGTGACGATCACAGGGAATCTCACACTTGCTGGCACCTACTCCACCTGGAACAGCGGACCCACAGTAGGCGGGTCGAAGACCGAGAACGTCGCAGGGCTCACTGTTCCCTCTGGGCCTTCCGTCGACGCGCCCTGGCAGCTCGCCACGGACGCATTCACCTGGTCGGATCTCCCTTACAACGCTGCTGCGTGGTCGAGTGCGGGCTACAACGAGATCCCCGCACCGGGATGCACCTTCCAGGGCAATGCGACGCTCGTCGCGCAGATCAATTCGTTGACCACACCGACGATCGTCGATGCGCGCTCGTGCGGACCGCTGAACCTGTATCAGGTGAACTTCAAGCTCAAGACGGATGTCACGTTCTTGGTGACGTCTCTCACCGGACAGCTTCTGAAGATCGAATCAGGCGATACCAACGAGCACATCTTCAACATCATCACCCCCGATCACGTGGTGAACCAGGCAAAATCATGCCTCGCCCAGTCGCCCTTCCCGACGCCGGGAACCATCGGGCTCTCGGACGTCCAGATGGATCCGCTCATCACCGGCGTCGCCTACTCGCCGTGCACCGTGCATCTCGGTCAGTCCGGGGGTAACCCCAGTCGCTGGAACGGGCAGGTGTATGCCGGAACTGTGACATGGGGCGGAAACAGCGGCACCCGTATGATTCTCGATTATCGCGAGGTGAACCTGCCCGGGCTCGTCTCGTCGCCCGGAGGCGGTGGGGGGCCCGTCGCGCCCTCAGGCCTGGGCAACCTGCTCTGGCAGAGAGATGTGCCGTGAGCGGGCTCAACGTCACCCCTTCGCTGATGCTGGCATTGGGCCTGGCCGGACTGTTCGGACTGGTTGTCGGCTCGTTCTTGAACGTCGTCGTCTACCGGGTGCCGGCGGGCATCTCGCTTGTGCGCCCGAGTCAGTGCCCAGCCTGTGACGCCCCCGTCAAGCCGTGGCAGAACGTACCGATCGTGTCGTGGCTGGCCCTGCGAGGAAGATGCGCGTCGTGCCGGGCTCCGATCTCGCCGCGTTATCCCGTGGTCGAACTCGCGACAGGCCTGGCGTTCATCGCCGTGGTGCTGGCAGGTCTGGATGCCGGGGCGATCGGAATCCAGCTCGTTCAGCAACCGGTGGTCTTCGTTCTCATCACAGTCGCCTACCTCTACCTGGCATCCATCAGCATCGCCCTGGCGCTGATCGACCTGGACACACACCGTCTGCCCAACAGCATCGTGCTGCCCTCGTATCTCGTGCTCGGAGTGCTCCTGACCGCGGCGTGCCTGTTCGGTGCGCCCTGGGAGGCGCTCTTGCGCGCGGCCGTGGGGGGCGCCGCGCTGTACGCGTTCTACTTCATCCTGCGCTTTGCGCGGCCCGGGGGCATGGGCGGCGGCGACGTGAAGCTCGCCGGAGTGCTCGGCATCGCGCTCGGCTTCATCGGGTGGGGCGCCCTCGTGGTCGGCGCGTTCGCAGCTTTCGTGCTCGGCGGCATCTTCGGTATCGCGCTCATGATCGCGCGTCGCGCGGGACGCAAGACCGCCATTCCCTTCGGGCCGTGGATGATCGCGGGCGCATGGGTCGGAATCTTCGCGGGTGAACAGCTCGCACAGTGGTATCTGGGAGCGCTGGTGCGCGGCTGAGGCCGCCACCGGCAGAGAGGGGACGAGACGTTGGCGAAGTCAATCGTCGGGTTGGAGATCACCGAAGAGGGCGTCCGCGCGGCCGAGGTGACGACGGGGCGAACCCCGACCCTCATCGCCTACGGAGCGGTGCCGCTGCCCCCCGGCGCGGCCAAAGACTCCGAGATCTTCGACCGTGATGCCGTAGTGATGGCGATCCGCCAGCTCTGGTCTCGCGCCGGTATCAAAGCGAAGAACGTCGTGCTGGGTACCGGCAGCCGTCGCATCCTCGTGCGTGACTACACGACCACCGCGATGCGCCCCGATCTTCTGGCACAGGCGCTGCCCTACCAGGTACAGGATCTGCTGCCGGTGCCGGCGGATCAGGCCGTGCTCGACTTCTTCCCCGTATCCCAAGAAGGCGACCAGGTGACGGGTCTGCTGGTCGCCGCCGTCGCTGAGACGGTGGAGGAACTGGTCAAGACGGTCGGAAAGGCCAAGGTCACCGTCGACGTCGTCGACCTCGCGCCGTTCGGGCTCGCGCGCGCCGCAGCGCGCGTCGCGGCGCCGGGCGAGTGCGTCGCCACGCTGCACCTGGGAGACCACACCAGCTACGTCGTGGTTCTGCGTGACGGGGTGCCGCTTTTCGTGCGCATCATCCCCGTCGATATCGCCACCGAGGCGGTACGCGCGCGCGAAGCGACGGCGCACGCGGACGCAGCGGACGTGCCGGTCATGGAGGAGGCATTCGAAACCGTGCCTCCGGGCGAACCCGTCATGCGCCGCTCGCGCGCAGCCGCTCGGCTGCAACCGCGCCCCACCGGGATGACGTCGGCGGCGATCGACGACCTGGTGTGGCGTTTGGGCAGCACCCTGCGCTTCTACGCCGACCGGTCGGGAGACCACCCCGTCACCCGCGTGCTGCTCAGCGGAGCCGGGGCGGCCGTCGAGGGCATCCCCGCAGCGCTGGCTGCCAGCCTGCCGATGCAGGTCGAAGCGGTCGGCATCAGCCGCGTGCTGCAGTCGAAGGTCGCGATCGCCTCCGCCGATGACGACCTCAACCTGCTCGCGACGGCGGGCCTCGCGCTCGGGGAGAACAGCTGATGGCGTTCGTCGGAGACGCATCGATCGGCGGCCTGCCGCGCGTCAACCTTCTTCCGCGCCGCGAGATCGAACGCCGTGCGCAGATGTCGCTGCTGCGGCGATGGGGCTGGGGCCTCGCGGCCGCGCTCTTGGTCGTGGTTCTCGTCACCGCCGGTGCCTTCGTGCTGCAGGCGGGAGCATCGCTGCGGCTGGCGCAGGAGAACGCACGCACCAACACATTGCTCTCGCAGGTGGCCGCCTTGCAGCCCGTGCGAGACAAGCTGACACTCGAATCCGAACTCGTGGGCTATCGCGCACAGGCGATGGGAGCCGACCTGACCTGGGGCACCGTCGTTGCCACTGCCGAAAAGGCGCTGCCCGACGACGTCATCCTGGCCGGGTTCGCCCTCACCGCCGGCGCCCTTCCGCTCGGGGACGATCCCACGCTCGAGGTCGGGGCAGTCGGAACGCTGACTCTCGCGAGCGATTCGACTCTCGACTTGGTGCCGTACGTGCGTGCGCTGCGACAGCAGCCCGGGGTCCTGTCCACCGTGAGCGACGGCTGGGCCTTGCAGGCAGACGGAGCCGGCTACCTCTACACCGTGAGTCTGGGGATCGACCAGTCGGTGTACACCGGAGCATTCGCCGAGGGGGACCAGTGAATCTCAACAAGCAGTTCATCAACGTCATCGGCGCGGTCGTCATCCTCGCCGTCATGGTGGCGGGTGTCGCGCTGATCGCTCTGCCGATGTGGTCGCAGTCGCAGGCGACGGATGCCAGCACGCGTACGGTCGCGCAGACCAACACCGTGTACCAGGCACAGATCGACCAGCTGACGGCGGCCGAGGCGCGCATTGACCAGATCGATGCGCACTTGACGGAACTGCGGACCGAGATCGCGCCGTTCACCCGCCTCGACGATGCCTTCGACCTCATCATTACGGCCGCGGACGAGCGGGACCTCGTGCTCGAGTCCATCAATGCCGCCGAGCCCGAACCCTTCGTACCGCGCACCTCGCTCACGGGCGAACCCGCCGAGGCCGCACCTCCGGCATCCACCGACGCATCGGCCGCACCCGCCGATGCCGAAACGCCCACAGACGCGGCCCCCGCGGAGACCGCGCCGGAACCGACCACGCCCGACGAGGCGTC
Source organism: Actinomycetes bacterium (assembly GCA_023450335.1). Lineage (GTDB taxonomy): Bacteria > Actinomycetota > Actinomycetes > Actinomycetales > Microbacteriaceae > Microbacterium. The sequence goes on from JAEXHA010000152.1 coordinate 48,922, forward strand.
GCCGCAGCAACAGGTGGCGCTCACGATCACCGTGCCGGTTCCCGACGCGAAGACCGCGACGGCCTTCGTCGACGACCTGCGTGCCGGCCCGCGCCTGATCTCGATCATCGACGCGACGCTCACCGACGGCGTACTCACCGTCACCGCATTGACCTACATCCGGACGGAGGACTGAGATGTCCGTCGACACCTCACCGCTCACCGACCTGCTCGCGATCGCGGGGCGCTCGCGCGCGTCCGACGTGCATCTCACGGCCGGGCATCCGCCGCTCATGCGCGTCGACGGCGACCTCGCGCCCATCCCGGGCTACCTCGAGGCGACCACGACCAACTGGCTCGATTCGGCGCTGGGCGGCATGCTCACGACCGACCAGGTGAACGAGTACCGGCAGCACGGCGAGGTCGACCTCTCGATCTCGGTGCCGGGCGTCGCCCGATTCCGCGTCAACGTGTTCCGCCAGCTCGGGCAGGTCGCAGTGGCACTGCGATTCATCCCCGATCAGGCCAAGCCGCTCGAAGAGCTCGGCGTGCCGGCCATCGCGCGCGACCTCGTCATGAAGCCGCGCGGCCTCGTGCTCGTCACCGGACCCACCGGCTCGGGCAAGTCGACGACCCTGTCGGCCATGATCGACATCGTCAACCGCACCAAGCCGGCGCACATCGTGACGGTCGAAGACCCGGTCGAGTTCCAGCACACGAGCAAGGTGTCGCTCATCCACCAGCGTGAGATCGGCAGCGACACGGCCTCGTTCTCCGAGGCGCTGCGCCGCGTGCTGCGACAGGACCCCGACATCATCCTGATCGGTGAGCTTCGTGACCCCGAGTCGATCTCGACGGCGCTGACGGCGGCCGAGACCGGCCACCTGGTTCTGTCGACCCTGCACACCCAGAGCGCCGCGAAGTCGATCAACCGTATCGTCGACGCCTTCCCGCCCGACCAGCAGAACCAGGTGCGCACGCAGCTCGGTGACACGCTGCAGGGCATCATCACCCAGACGCTGCTGCCCAAGGCGCAGAGCGAGGGCCGCGTCATCGGCACCGAGGTGCTCGTGAACACGCCGGCCATCGCGAACCTCATCCGCGAGGGCGAGATCAGCCAGATCTACTCGATGCTGCAGGCCGGCGGGGCGCTGGGCATGCATACCCTCGATCAGGACCTCAAGCGCCTGGTCTCGACCGGCCAGATCTCGATGGCTCTCGCGAAGGAGATCGCCGTCGACCCGAAGACCTTCGACGACGCCCGGGTGCGGCCGGTCGACTTCGACGCCGACGCGTGGACCATGCACTCCACCGAGCGCCAGACCCTGGGCTGGGGCAACTGATGTCGCTCATCGAGGAATACACCTATCGCGCTGTCGACCCGCGCGGCGGCGGCATGGTCAAGGGCACCGTCGAAGCGTCGAGCGAGAGCGCGGTCGTCTCGAAGCTGCGCGCCCAGGGACTCACCCCGCTCGACGTGGCGCTCACCTCGAAGACCGGGCTCAACCGCGAGATCTCGATCCCCGGTCTCGAGAAGAACGTCAAGGCCGACACCCTCGCCGTGTTCGCCAAGCAGATGGCCGGGCTCATCAACGCCGGCCTGCCGCTCATGCGCACCCTCGCGATCCTCACCGAGCAGGCGGAGGACAAGAAGCTGCAGGCCGCGCTCATCCAGGTGCACGCCGCCGTCGAGCAGGGCCAGCCGCTGTCGAACGCGATGGCCCAGCACGAGCGCGTCTTCCCGCCGCTCATGGTCAGCATGGTGCGCGTGGGCGAGTCGGGCGGTTTCCTCGGCCAGTCGCTCACCAGCGTCGCGGCGACCTACAAGAACGAGGCCGAGCTTCACAACAAGATCAAGTCGGCGACGACCTACCCGCTGATCGTGCTGTCCATCGCCATCCTCGGCGTGATCGCGATGGTGACCTTCATCGTGCCGATCTTCGCGGGAATGTTCACCAACCTCGGCTCCGAGCTGCCGCTGCCCACGCAGATCCTCGTCACCCTGTCGAACAACATGGTGTGGATCCTGCCGCTCCTGATCGTCCTGGGCGTCATCGGCATGTTCTGGTGGCAGCGCAACAAGCACACCGAGAAGGTGCGGCGCGTCGTCGACCCGTGGAAGCTCAAGCTGCCCGTCTTCGGCCCCCTGTCGACCAAGATCGCGGTGGCGCGCTTCAGCCGCGGCCTGTCGATGATGCTCAAGGCCGGCGTGCCGCTCGTGCAGGCCCTCGAGATCGTGGGCGAGGCCGCCAACAACTACAAGATCGAAGCGGCCGTCCGCGCCGTGCAGGAATCGGTCAAGCAGGGCAAGAGCTTCTCGACGCCGCTGGCCAAGGCCGAGATCTTTCCGCAGATGGTGGCCCAGATGGCATCGGTCGGCGAGGAATCGGGAACGCTGCCCGAGATGCTGGCATCCATCGCCGACTTCTACGAGGGTGAGGTCGAGACCGCCACCGAGCAGCTCACCGCCTCGATCGAACCGATCCTCATCGTCGGCATCGGCATCCTCATCGGCGGCATGGTCGTCTCTCTCTACATGCCGATCTTCTCGATCTACGGCGAGCTCGGCAACTCGTGACGAGGGGTGGATGCCGGTGGCTCACAGCCCCGGCATCCCGCGGCCGAATGCGGGGCCGGCCCCGGCATCCCTTCGCTCGTCGGGACTAATGACCGCCGCCGGTGCCGCCGCTGAGGCGCCCGTGGAAGAGCGTCGTCGCGTCGTTCATGCCCTCGAGCACGACCGTCTTGCCGAGGCGCTCGTACTTGGTCTGGATCGCGTCCAGCGCGGCGACGGTCGAGGCGTCCCACACGTGTGAGCGCGTCAGGTCGATGACCACACGCTCGGGGTCGGCGGTGTACTCGAACTGCGTGGTCAGGTCGTTGCTCGAGGCGAAGAACAGCTCGCCGTCGACGTCGTACCGCACGGTGGGCACGCCGGCATCCATCACCTCACGCCGTGTCACGCTCGTGAAGTGAGCCACGCGCCGGGCGAACAGCACCATGGCGGTGAGCACGCCCGCGGCGACGCCGATGGCGAGGTTGTTGGTCCACACGGTCATGATGACCGTGATGAGCATGACGGCGGTCTCGCTCTTGGGCATGGTCTTGAGAGTCTGCGGGCGCACCGAGTGCCAGTCGAAGGTCGAGGCCGACACGACGATCATGACCGCGACCAGCGCCGCCATCGGGATGACGGCGACGACGTCGCCGAGCACGAGGATGAGGATCAGCAGGAACACGCCTGCGAGGAACGTCGAGATGCGCGTGCGCGCGCCCGAGACCTTCACGTTGATCATGGTCTGGCCGATCATGGCGCAGCCGCCCATGCCGCCGAACAGGCCCGAGAGGATGTTCGCGCCGCCCTGGCCGATCGCCTCGCGGGTCTTGCGCGAGTGGGTGTCGGTGATGTCGTCGACGAGCTTCGCCGTCAGCAGCGACTCGAGCAGGCCCACGGCGGCCATCGCCAGCGCGTAGGGGGCGATGATCTGCAGCGTCTCGAGCGTGAACGGCACCTCGGGGATGAACAGCGTCGGCAGCGCCTCGGGCAGCTCGCCCTGGTCACCCACGGTCGGCACGGCGATGCCGAAGACCACCACGACGACGGTGAGGATGACGATCGCGACCAGGGGAGCGGGCACGGCCTTGGTGATCCGCGGCCACAGGTAGATGATGGCCAGTCCCGCCGTCACCAGCGGATACACGAGCCACGGCACGTCGAACAGCTGCGGCAGCTGCGCGATGAAGATGAGGATCGCCAGCGCGTTCACGAACCCGACCATCACTGAACGGGGGATGAACCGCATGAGCTTCGCGACCCCGAGCGCGCCCAGCACGATCTGGATGATCCCGGCCAGAATCACGGTGGCGATCAGGAAATGGATGCCATGGTCGCGCACGAGCGGGGCGATCACCAGTGCCACTGCTCCCGTGGCGGCGGTGATCATCGCCGGCCGTCCGCCCAGGAAGGCGATGGCCACCGCCATCACGAAGGAGGAGAACAGGCCGACGCGCGGGTCGACGCCCGCGATGATCGAGAACGCGATCGCCTCGGGGATGAGCGCGAGGGCCACCACGAGCCCGGCCAGCACTTCGCGCGTGAGCAGGCGGGGGCTGCGCAGTGCCTGCCACACGGTCGGCTCGATGCGGTAGCGGCTCTGCGGATCGCGGGCAGGGGTGACGGCGGTCATGTCATGCTCCGGGTGGGGTGGGCGGCGGGGTGCGGCGGGGAGTGCGGCCTCATGCACTCTACCTGGGTGCGCCACGGGGGCCTCGGGCGGTGGGGTGGACTCGGGTATGTGTTCGACGCTCGAGTGGGCGAGCATGCGGCGACGCGGCCGGACGTGCACGGCTGCGCGCGATCGGATAGAACAAAGAAACGATACTGATGTCGGAGGCCCGGCGTAGAGTACGGGACATGAGCACTCCTCTCGATACCCTCGCCGGCACGGTCGACGCCGTGCGTGCGCTGTGGTGCGACGAGCAGATCGGTGCGCTCGACGGCGACGCGCTGATGAAGGTGAACGCTTTGCTGGGGCAAGCACGTCGGCAGCTGGATGCCGCGGTGACGCAGGTGGCGGCGGAGATCAGCCGCCAGTCCCGGCCCGAGTTGGGGCCGGAGTCTCTGGCGAAGAAGCACGGGTTCCCCAACGCGAACAAACTCTTGTCGGGCGAGCTGGGCACCACCGGGGGCGAAGCGGCCAAGCTCATCGAAGTCGGAGAGGTCACCGCGCCGCGTGTGCTGCTGTCGGGGGAGACGGCGCCGGCGCGGTTCCCGCACGTGGCGGCGGCGCTTTCGGCGGGCCGTCTCGGCGCCGCAGCCGCCTCGGTGATCACCACCATGCTCGGGCGTGTGCAGCTCCGGGCGGGGGCCGCCGCCGTCGAGGAGGTCGAGCGGTCGCTCGTCCAGCGCGCGGTCGGCCTGTCGCTCGACGCGCTGCGCAAGCTCGTCCGCAGCGCCGAGGCTCACCTCGATCCCGGTGGGGTCGCCGAGCGGGAGGAGCAGTTGCGGGCGGGGCGCCACCTGCGGCTGTGGGAGGACCCCGACGGTGCGCTGATGCTCAACGGGCGCATCGACCCCGAGCATGCCGCGCCCGTCAGAGCCGTGTTCGAGGGGTTCGTGTCCGCGGAGTTCGCTGCGCAGCGCGCGGCCGACGCGTCCGACGACCCCGACACGCCGCATCGCACGGTGCCGATGGTCCAGGCCGACGCCCTCGTCCGCTTCTGCGAGCACGTGCTGTCCTGCGAGCACACCGACGTGCCGCTGGGCGGCGCGACAGTGATCGTCCGCGTCGACCTGAAAGACCTCGAGGCCGGCACCGGGCACGGCACCATCGACGGGTTGTCGGCCCCGATCAGCATCGGCACGGTGCGGCGGATGGCCGCCGACGGCGGGATCATCCCCTGCGTACTGGGCACCGACAGCGAGATCCTCGACTGGGGACGCAGAAAGCGGCTGTTCACGAAGGCGCAGCGCCTCGCGATCGGTGAACGCGACCGGGGCTGCGCCCGCTGCGGCGCACCACCGGGCACCACCAAGGCCCATCACATCCGATGGTGGTCCCGCGGCGGCCCCACCGACCTGCGCAACGGCGTGCTGCTCTGCGAATCGTGCCACCACGTCATCCACGACAACGGGTGGGACATCCACATCGATGGGCCGGGGACCGACGCGACCGTCTGGTTCATCCCGCCGGCCGCCATCGATCCCGCCAGAACGCCGCAACGCGGCACCCGCACCAGATTCTCCGCGGCCGTCGCCTGACGCGGGGGAGAAGTGTGCCTATTGCGCCGTGGCGCGTCAGATGGCGACGCGCAGCACCTCTTCGATCGTCGTGACGCCTTCGAGCACCTTGTTGAAGCCGTCCTCGCGCAGCGGCACCATGCCGTCTTCGAGCGCCGCTTGTCGCATCTCGGTGCCGGTCGCATGACCGACGACCAGGTGCTCAAGCGTCTCGGTGACCTCCATGACCTCGTGCAGCGCGACGCGGCCGCGGTAGCCGGTGCCCGAACAGTCCGAGCAGCCGACCGCGCGGTACAGCACGGGCGGGTCGAGCGGGTTGTGGGGGAACTTCACGCCGCCCAGCACCTCGGCCGACTCGGTGTACGCCTCGCGGCACTTGATGCACAGGCGCCGCGCCAGCCGCTGCGCCACCACCGCCGACAGCGCCGTGCCCACCAGGAACGGCTCGCAGCCGATCTCGGTCAGTCGCGTCAGCGCCGACGGGGCGTCGTTGGTGTGCAACGTCGACAGCACGAGGTGACCGGTCAGCGCCGCTTCGATCGAGATCGTCGCCGTCTCCTGGTCGCGGATCTCACCGACCAGCACGACGTCGGGGTCCGAGCGCAGAATCGACCGCAACGCGGCCTGGAACGTCATACCCGCCCGCGGGTTCACCTGCACCTGGTTGATGCCGGCCATCCGGTACTCGACCGGGTCTTCGACCGTGATGACGTTGATGCGCGGATTCGCGACGGTGTTCAACGCCGTGTACAGCGTCGTCGACTTACCCGACCCGGTCGGGCCGGTCACCAGCACCATGCCGTGCGGCCGACTGATCGCGCCGCGGAACCGCTGCTCGTTGCGGATCGAGAACCGCAGGTCGCTCATCGTCAGCGACTGCGCCGAGCTGTCGAGGATACGCATGACGATCTTCTCGCCCCACACCGTCGGCAGCGTCGCCAGCCGCAGGTCGATCTGGCGTCCGTCGTGGTGCACCGACAGGCGGCCGTCCTGCGGCTTGCGCCGCTCGGCGATGTCGACCGAGGCCATGATCTTCAGTCGCGAGATCACGCCGTCCTGAATCGCCCGGTCGGCGCGCTGCATCTCGTGCAGCACGCCGTCGATGCGGTACCGCACCGTCAGTTGCCGCTCGCCCGGCTCGATGTGGATATCGCTGGCACGGTCGCTGATCGCCTGCGAGATGAGCAGGTTCACGAACCGCACGATCGGCGCGTCGTCGGCGGTGTCCTCGATCGACTCGGTCGCGGCGGCGCCGTCGGCCAGCGCGCTCTCACCGATCTGCTCCGACAGATCGCTCAGCTCTTCATCCGAGCGCAAGAACCGTGAGAACGCGGTGTTCAAGGCATCAGCGGCCACCACGGCCGGGCGGATGTTCAGCTCGGTCGCGCGCGCGATGTCGTCGATCGCGATCAGATCACTGGGGTCGACCATGCCGATCGTGAGGCTGCGACGCCCCCGCTCGACGGGGATCAGCCGATACCGGCGGCACAGCGCGGCAGGCACCGCGCCGACGACCTCGGCCGGCAGCGTCAGGGCAGACAGGTCGACGAAGGGGAAGCCGGTCTGCTCAGCGACACCCTGCGCGATCTGCGTCTCGGTGGCGAGCTTGGCGGCGACCAGGCGCGCGCGCAATTCCTCGCCCTCGCCGACTTCGGCAACGGCGTCCCACATATCCTCGGCACGTACTACCCCAGAACGTACGAGGGTCTCGGCGAGTCCTCGCATGGAACTTCCTTCCCCTGTGGTAGATCCTATTGCTCTGACGGGGCAGATGTGAATAGTGAGGTTTTTGTGACTGTTGAGATCCCGACCCGGTAGCCGACGCCGCACGCCGTGTCGACCCCTATGACACCGGACGCACGCACTGGTTAGCCTGGCGCGATGAAGCGGATCGTCTCCCGAGTCATCGCGTGGGTGCTCACCCTCAAAATCGTCCGCGCCGTCCTCCGCTACAGCGAGAGCCGCGGCCCCATGCTCGCCGACAGCGTCACCTATCGCACGCTGTTCAGTGTCTTCGCCGGCGTCCTGCTGGGCTTCTCGATCGCCGGCATCTGGCTCAGCGGCAACCCCGAGGCCATCGACGCGCTCGTCGCCGCGATCGACAACGCGATTCCCGGCCTCGTCGGTGACGGAGGCCCCATCGACCCCGACGCGCTGACCCAGCCCATCGGACTGTCGCTGGCCGGCATCATCTCGCTCGTCGGTCTCATCGGCGCCGCGATCGGCGCGATCGGATCGTTGCGCCTGGCCATCCGCACCATCGCCGCCACGCTCGCCGACGACATCTGGTTCGGCTGGGTGCTGCTGCGCAACCTCGCCCTGGCGATCGGTGTCGGTGCGGCCCTGGGCGCCTCGGCAGTGGTGACAGTGCTCAGCACGGCGGGTCTGGTCACCGTCGCCGACATGCTCGGCCTGTCCGAAGACCACTTTCTGGTGACCTGGGGCAGCCGCTCGGTCGTCGTCCTCGTCACCTTCGCGTTGGATGCCGCGGTCATCGCAGTCATGTTCCGCGTGCTTTCGGGGCTGCGGCCCCGCGCGCGGGCGCTGTGGAGCGGCGCCCTGCTGGGTGCAGTCGGCCTGACCGTGCTGCAACAGCTGTCTGGACTCTTCGTGGGCGGTGCCTCGTCCAACCCTCTGCTGGCGTCGTTCGCCTCGCTCATCGCCTTGCTGCTGTGGTTCAACCTGTCGGCGCAGGTGATCCTCATCGCCTCGGCGTACATCGTCACCGGCGTTGAGGAGGACGAGGATCGCGTGCGCGCCCGCCACAGCGCCGAGACCTTCGCCCAGCATCGTGTGCGCCGCGCCGAAGACGCCGTAGCCGTCGCGGTGGCCGCCCTGCACGACGCGCGTGACGCCGAGGCCGAGGAGCGGGCCAAGGCCGAGGAGCGGGCCGAGGCCGAGGAGCGGGCCAAGGCCGAGGAGCGCGCCGAAGCCGAGGAGCGCGCCGTGGCCGAGGAAGACGCCCGCACGGCAGATGTCGAGAAGCACGAAGCGAAGGGGGAGTCCCATGTCTGATCGCGTCCGCGTCCCCACCTACTCGGCGGCGCAGGTCCGCTCGGCCGAGGCGCCCTTGCTGGATGCCGGTGAGCCGCTCATGGCACAGGCTGCGGCGGCCCTCGCCGACGTGGTGCGCACGCTGCTGCCCGTCACCCTCGACGGCCTCGCCACCGGCACCGTCGACGATTCGCTCTCTCCGGCATCCCCGGCATCCGCCCCCGCCAAGCCGCGGATCCTCGTCCTCGCCGGCAGCGGCGACAACGGCGCCGACGCGATGTTCGCCGCCGCCCAGCTGACCGACCGCGCCCACGTCGACATCATCCTCACCGGCACGCGCGCCCACCCACAGGCACTCGCCGCCGCGACGGCTGCCGGTGGCGTGCCGCACGACCCGACCCTGGCGGGCGAGTACGACATCGTCATCGACGGGATCCTCGGCATCGGCACCGGCGATGACCCCGCCCTGCGCGGCACCGCCCGCACCGTCGTCGCGGCGCTCCTGCCGGCCGTCCGCGCCGGCCGCACCCGCGTCGTCGCGGTCGACCTGCCCAGCGGCCTGCACCCCGACACCGGGCAGACTGCCGACGATGTCGTGCTGCCGGCATCCCTCACCGTCACTTTCGGCGCCGTCAAGCAGGGACTGGTCGCCGCGCCCGAGCTCACGGGCGAGATCATCCTCGTCGAACTCGGCCTGTCGCTGCCGGACGGGGCAGGCTCCGCGGAGGTCACGGCATTCAGGCGGGCGGGGTAGCGTTCATACGTGCCCGAGAACGACAACGCACCCGCATCAGATACTCGCCTCGAAGCGACCCACCCGCTTGCGCTCGCACCGGTCTCCGGACCGGCTGCTTCGGTCGACGGGTTCGTCCGGCAGTTCCTGCGCAACCTGAACTATGAGCGCGGGGCGATGCTGTCGACCTCCACCGTCGCCGACCGGTACTTCGCGTTCGCCATGACCGTGCGCGACTACCTGACCGCGCGCTGGCTCGAAGACCTGCGCCGCCAGCTCGCTTCCAAGGCGAAGGTCGTCTGCTACCTCTCGGCCGAGTACTTGCTGGGCCGGCAGCTCGACAACAACCTGCTCGCGAGCGGATTGACCGACATCGCGACTGAGGCCATGGCTGCCTGCGGCATCGACATCGACGAGCTGCGCGAGCAGGAGGTCGAGCCGGGCCTGGGCAACGGCGGTCTCGGTCGCCTCGCCGCCTGCTTCATCGACTCGCTGGCCACGATGGGCATGGCCAACGTGGGCTACGGAATCCGCTACGAGCACGGCATCTTCCGTCAGACATTCGTCGACGGCCAGCAGGTCGAACAGCCCGACAACTGGTTGCAGATGGGTTCGCCGTGGGAGTTCCCGCACCCCGAGTTCGCGCAGGACGTCTCCTTCGGCGGCCACACCGAGACCTATGACGACCACGGCATCACGCGCACCCGCTGGGTGCCCGGCTGGGGCGTGAAGGCCGTGCCGTACAACTACATGGTGCCCGGCTATCGCAACGGCCGCGTCAACACGCTGCGGTTGTGGCGCGCCAAGGCCACCAACGCGTTCGACCTGCGCATCTTCAACTCCGGCGACTATGAAGAGGCCGTCCGCGCGCAGACCTACGCCGAGAACATCTCGCAGGTGCTGTACCCCGAGGACTCCACGCCGCAGGGGAAAGAACTGCGACTGCAGCAGCAGTACTTCTTCGTGGCGGCATCCATCGCCGACGTCATCTCGCTCATCCCGCGCGCCGACCTGCCCCAGCTGCACGAGCGCGTCATCTTCCAGCTCAACGACACCCACCCGGTCATCGCGGTGCCCGAGCTGATGCGTGTGCTCGTCGACGAGAAGAAGCTCGAGTGGGAGGCCGCGTGGCAGATCACGCAGCAGTGCTTCGCCTACACCTGTCACACGCTGCTGCCGGAGGCCCTCGAGGTGTGGCCGGTCGAACTGCTCGGGCGTCTGCTGCCGCGCCACCTCGAGATCATCTACCGCATCAACGAGGAGTTCCTCGCCGAGGTGCGCGAGCGCTACGGCGACGACGAGATGCGCCTGCGCGACATGTCGATCATCCAGGAGTTCCCCGAGCGCAGCGTGCGCATGGCCTACCTCGCCACGATCGCCGGTGCGAAGGTCAACGGTGTCGCCGAGCTGCACTCGCAGCTGCTGCGCGACAAGGTGCTGCCCCAGTTCAACGAGTTCTTCCCCGAGAAGTTCACGAACGTCACCAACGGCGTCACCCCGCGCCGGTTCATCCGGCTGGCGAACCCGAAGCTGTCCGCGCTCATCACCGATGCGATCGGCCCGGCCTGGATGACCGATCTGGAGCGCCTCCGCGAACTCGAGTCGCACGCCGAGGACCCGCAGTTCCGCGCCGCGTTCGCCGAAGTCAAAGCCGCCAACAAGCAGCATCTGAACGAGGTGCTGCACCTGCGCGACGGGCTGCGCATGGGAGACGGCCACATGCTGGACGTGATGGTCAAGCGCCTGCACGAGTACAAGCGGCAGATGCTGAAGCTGCTGCACATCGTCACGCTGTACGAAGGCATCACCTCCGGCCGTGTCGCCGCTGAGGACGTCACGCCGCGCACGTTCGTGTTCGGCGCCAAGGCCGCGCCGGGTTACATCATGGCCAAGCGCATCATCCACCTGATCAACGCGGTCGGCAAGGTCGTCAACGCCGACCCGCGCGTGGCCGGGCGCCTGAAGGTGCTGTTCCCGCCGAACTACAACGTCACCCTCGCCGAGCGGCTCATCCCCGCGGCCGACCTGTCGGAGCAGATCTCACTGGCCGGCAAGGAGGCCTCGGGCACCGGAAACATGAAGTTCGCCCTCAACGGCGCGCTGACCATCGGCACCGACGACGGCGCGAATGTCGAGATCCGCGAGCTCGTCGGCGACGACCACTTCTTCCTGTTCGGCATGAGCGAGCCCGAGGTCGAGACGCTGTGGGCGCAGGGCTATCACCCGGCGGAGTTCTACCAGCGCGACGAGAACCTCCGCCGCGCCATGGACCTCATCGCCTCGGGCGCCTTCTCCGACGGCGACCGGGCGGTGTTCGAGCCGATCGTGTCGAACCTCCTGTACGACGATCGCTTCATGGTGCTGGCCGACTACGCCTCGTACATCGCGGCGCAAGAGCGAGTGGATGCCGCGTACGCGGACCAGGACGCATGGACCAGATCGGCGGTGCTCAACGTCGCCCGCACGGGGTACTTCTCCTCCGACCGGTCGATGCGCGACTACATCGATCGCATCTGGAAGGCGGCGCCGGTCCGCTGAGCGGCGAGCGGGGCCTCCCCGTCCCCGATCGCGGATCGGCGTCGGCCGTGGAACGCCGCCGTCCGTGGAACGGTCTGCGGCCGCGGATCGCCGCCGTCGCGGAACGGCCTGCGGCCGCCAGCGGGCGCGGGCGGCGCTCAGCGCTGCGCGGGCTACCCTGCCGTCGCCTGCGGATCACCCTGGGCGATGCGGATGTACGCACTGATCGCGCTGAGCGTCTCGGCGATCGCGACGTTACGGGCCCCCTCGTCGCGCGCGACGGCCCAGTATGCGAGCGGATGCGAGTAGGCGCCGGGCAGCACCGGCACCAGCCGTGGGTCGTTTTCGCCCAAGAAGTCGGGCAGCACGCCGATGCCCGCGCCGGCGGCCGTCGCCTCGACGTGGGCGAAGACGCTCGTCGAACGGATCGACGGGGGAGAGGCCGGCAGCGCCTGCACCGCACGGTCGAGCTCGTCGACCTGCAGGGACGCCTCGACGTAATAGACGAGCGGGTGCGCGGCGAGGTCTGCCAGCGAAGCGGGCATGCCCGTGCGCGCCAGGTACTCCGGCGTCGCATACAGCCGCAACTCGTAGGTGCACACCGGCGTCGCATACGCCCGCAGCACCTGTGGCCGGCCCACGACGATCTCCAGATCCACGCCCGAGCGGTTCTGCCGCACCCGCCGGGTCGCCGCCAGCAGCTCGATCGCCAGGTCGGGATGCCTTTCGCGCAAGCGGGCCATCGCCGGCACCAGGAACACCGAGGTGAACCCCTCCGGCGCCGCGATGCGCACGACGCCGCGCACGCGGTCGCCGTTCTCGCCGGCGACCAGCTCTTCCATCGACGCCTCGATGCGTTCGGCCACCTCGACGGCGCGCCGGCCGAGCGCGGTGACCTCCCAGCCGCCGGCCGTACGCACGAGCACCCGGCCGCCCATCGCCGTCTCCAGCGCCGCGATGCGCCGCGACACCGTCGAATGGTTGACGCCGATCACCTCGGCCGCGGCGGTGTAACGGCCCAGCCGCGCCACGGCCAGGAACGTCATGAGCGCGTCGATGGGCGGAGTGAGAGCAGCCACGCTCCGAGTGTGCACCGATGCACATCGTGGGTGCAAGAATGCCTCCGCCGTGTGCATTGATCGTCATGCCGACCCTGCCTACCCTGGGCATGTGACCGGGCGCCGCCGGCGGCGCCACGCACCTTCGACGACGCAGGGAGCAGACCATGACCACGATCGCCTGGATCGGACTCGGCCACATGGGCGCGCCGATGACCGCCCATCTCGTCGCCTCTGGCCACACGGTGCGCGGCGTCGATGTCAACCCCGACGCTGCCGCGGCCGCGGCGGCCCACGGCGTGGAGGTCGTGGCATCCCTCGCCGATGCCGTGACCGGCGCCGACGCCGTCGTGACGTCGCTGCCCAAGCCTGAGCACGTCCGTGCCGTCTACAGCGGGCCCGACGGCGTCTTCGCGCAGGCCACCGCCGACACGCTGCTGCTGGACACCTCGACGGTCGACGTCGAGACCTCGCGCTGGTGCCACGACGAGGCGGCCGCGCGCGGGCTGACCTTCGTCGACGCGCCGATCTCGGGCGGCACCGCCGGCGCTGAGGGGGGCACCCTCACCTTCATGCTCGGCGGGCAGCCCGACGCCGTCGAGCGCGCGGCACAGGTGGTGGCCCCGATGGCCGGCAACGTCATCCGCTGCGGGGGTGACGGCGCCGGCATCGCCGCCAAGCTCGCCAACAACCTCATCCTGTTCATCAACGTCATGGCGATGTCGGAGGGTGCGCAGCTGGCCGAGCGGCTCGGGCTCGACCCGAGGGTGTTCTGGGACGTCGTCAGCGTCTCAAGCGGCTCATCGTGGGCCGTCAAGACCTGGTACCCGGTGCCCGGGGTGGTCGACGGCGCGGCGGCGAACCGCAACTTCGACGCGACCTTCTCCGTCGGCCTCGCCCACAAGGACGGCAGCCTCGCCCTCGCCGCCGCTGAGACCACCGGCATCCACCTGCCCGCCGGCCAGCTCGCTGTCGCACAGCTGCAGCAGCTGGTCGACGAGGGCTTCGCCGACAAGGACTGCACGCTCGTCGCCCGCTTCGCCACCCCCGACGGCGCGCTGCGCGGCTTCGACCCCACCCGCGACGCCGCCGAGACGGTCGCGACGCACGACTCCGACCGCACGATCTGAGGGCACGCCATGAGCACCACCATCCCGACCACGAGCGACACCGCCGCACCCGGCGGGCTCACCGCCATCCCGCACGTCATCGGCGGCCGTCACGTGAGCGCCGACGGCCGCGTCGGACCCGTCTTCAACCCCGCCACCGGGCAGCAGACCGGCGAGGTCGCCCTCGCCTCGGCCGACCTCGTCCACGACGTGGCGCGCACGGCGCAGGCCGCGCAGCGCGCCTGGCGCGACACCGGGCTGGTCAAGCGGCAGCAGATCGTCTTCAGACTCCGCGAGCTCATCGCCGCGCGCGGCGACGAGCTGGCCCGCATCATCACCGCCGAGCACGGCAAGACCGTCGCCGACGCCCACGGCGAGGTCACCCGCGGGCTCGAGAACGTCGAGTTCTGCACCAGCCTCATGCATCACCTGAAGGGGGAGCACTCCGAGCAGGTCGCCACCGGCGTCGACGTGCACCAGGTGCGCCAGCCGGTCGGTGTCGTCGCGTGCATCACGCCGTTCAACTTCCCCGCGATGGTGCCGCTGTGGATGGTCACCACCGCCGTCGCCGCCGGCAACGCGGTCATCCTCAAGCCCAGCGAGCGCGACCCCTCCGCCGCGGTGTGGCTGGCCGACATCTTCGCCGAAGCGGGCGTGCCCGACGGCATCCTCAACGTCGTCCACGGCGACAAGGAGGCCGTCGACGCCATCCTCGACGACCCGATCATCCGCGCCGTCTCGTTCGTCGGTTCGACGCCCATCGCGAAGTACATCTACGCGCGTGCCGCCGAGAACGGCAAGCGGGTGCAGGCGCTGGGCGGCGCGAAGAACCACATGATCGTCATGCCCGACGCCGACCTCGATGCGGCCGCCGACGCCGCCGTCTCCGCCGGCTACGGATCGGCGGGCGAACGCTGCATGGCGGTCTCGGTCGTGGTGGCCGTGGGCGGCGTCGCCGACGACCTGGTCGCGAAGGTCACCGAGCGCATCGGGGGCCTGGCCGTCGGCGACGGTGCCGACCCGGCCACCGAGATGGGGCCGCTCATCACCCGCGACGCGCTCGACCGGGTCGACGGCTTCGTCGCCGGTGCGGAGGGCGAGGGCGCGGTGGTCGTCGTAGACGGGCGCGACCTGGCCGTCGACGGCGACGGCTTCTTCATCGGTCCGTCGCTGGTGGACAACGTCACCCCGGGCATGCGCGTGTACGACGAGGAGATCTTCGGCCCCGTGCTCGCCGTCGTGCGCGTCGACACCTACGACGAGGCCGTGGCGCTCATCAACGCCAATCGCTACGCCAACGGCACCGCCGTCTTCACGCGCGACGGCAAGACCGCCCGGCAGTTCGAGTACGACATCGAAGTGGGCATGGTCGGCATCAACGTGCCGATCCCCGTGCCGGTGGGGGCTTTCTCCTTCGGCGGATGGAAGGACTCGCTGTTCGGCGACACGCACATGTACGGTGCCGAGGCGTTCAACTTCTACACGCGCCGCAAGGTCGTCACGACGCGCTGGCCCGACCCCAGTGAGAGTCAGATCAGCCTCGGCTTCCCGACCCACTGACCCCGGCGCGCAGTAGGCTTTCGACAGGAGGTCATAATGGCGATCGCACGACTGCACGGAGGTCCGCTGGACGGACAGGTCATCCCTTTCGACGACCCGCAGCAGGACCAGCTGATCCTGCCCTACAGCGAGACCCAGATCGTCTACGCCCGCCAGGGCGCGGATGAGAACACAGGCAGCAGCGACGGGCCCACCGAAGCCGCGTTCCACTTCGTCGAGGCGCAGGACGACATCGATCCCGACCCCGACGACCACGACAACGGCGAGTGACCGCGCCTGACCGCGCGCCGGCGACCTCGCTCGAGATCGAGCGCAAGTACGACGTCGACGCGGCCGCCGAGGTGCCCGACTGGTCGGTGCTGCCCGGCGTCGCGCGCGTCGGTGCGCCCGCGCCGCGCGACCTCGATGCCCGCTACTTCGACACCGCCGATAACGCCCTCGCCGGCGCGCTGACCGCGCTGCGTCGCCGCACCGGCGGGCCCGATGCCGGCTGGCACATCAAGCGGTCCACCCCCGAGGGCAAGCTCGAGACGCACTGGCCCCTCGACATCGAAAAGAGCGGGGTGGATGCCGGTGACCCGGCACCGGCGGGCGGTGGCGACGCCACGGGGGCCACAACCGGTGGCGACCCGGCCGTGCCGGTGCAGATCCTGGCATCCCTCGCCCCCATCGCCGACCCGCCGTTCGCGGTCGTCGCGCGCATTCGCAACGCCCGCACCGCCTACGCGCTGTACGACACGGCCGGGGGAGTGCTCGCCGAGTTCGTCGACGACCACGTCACCG